>DCKW01000079.1:5723-15898 GCA_002320485.1 Micavibrio sp. UBA1664 | reverse complement strand
ACCCAAAATCGCAATAATATCTTGCAATGCTTTGTATTGTTGCAATGTCTGCTGAACCTTGTTGGCAACCTCGTAATGTTCCTGACCGACAATTTGCGGGTCCAGAATACGTGAGGTCGAATCCAGAGGGTCAACCGCAGGATAAATCCCCAATTCCGCAATCTGACGGGACAATACGGTTGTCGCATCAAGGTGGGAGAATGTTGTCGCTGGCGCAGGGTCGGTCAAGTCGTCGGCAGGCACGTAAACCGCTTGTACCGATGTAATCGACCCTTTATTTGTTGAGGTAATCCGTTCTTGCAACGCCCCCATATCAGTGGACAATGTCGGCTGGTAACCCACAGCGGACGGAATACGTCCCAACAACGCTGACACCTCGGCACCGGCCTGAGTGAAACGGAACACGTTATCCATAAAGAATAGAACATCCTGCCCTTGTTCATCACGGAAATATTCCGCCATTGTCAAACCTGATAACGCAACACGCGCACGTGCCCCAGGAGGCTCGTTCATCTGACCATAACAAAGGGCCACTTTTGATTTGTCGCCTTCGGTATCGATAACGCCGGCATCAATCATTTCATAGTAAAGGTCATTCCCTTCACGGGTACGCTCACCCACACCTGCGAAAACGGATACACCACCGTGTCCTTGCGCGATGTTGTTAATCAATTCCTGAATTGTAACGGTTTTACCAACACCCGCACCACCGAACAAACCGATTTTACCACCCTTGGCATAAGGACATAAAAGGTCGATAACCTTGATCCCTGTTACCAGTTGTTCTGTCGCGCCGGCCTGATCGACAAAAGCGGGAGCTTCACGGTGAATACCCCATTTTTGTTTTGTTTTTACAGGACCACGCTCGTCAATAGGAGCACCCGTTACATCGAAAATACGTCCCAATGTTGCCTCACCGACCGGAACGGCAATCGAATCGCCCGTATCGACAACTTCCTGACCGCGGGTCAGACCATCGGTTGTGTCCATTGCAATACAGCGCACGGTGTTTTCACCAAGGTGTTGAGCCACTTCCATGACAAGGATTTTGTTATCATTACCGGCGTTTTTTGTTTCAACCGCATTCAAAATTGCGGGAACATTGCCCTCGGTAAATTGTACGTCGACAACCGCGCCGAGTACCTGTGTTATCTGTCCTTTTGCTTTCGCCATTTTTCTTTTCCTCTTTTAAATCTTAATTTAGACCGCTTCGGCCCCTGAAATAATTTCGATCAGTTCTTTGGTAATATAGGCCTGACGAGCGCGGTTATACTGCAAAGTCAGGTCTTTTATTTTTTCACCGGCATTACGCGTTGCATTATCCATCGCAGTCATACGTGCCGCCTGCTCCCCGGCCGCGCTATCCAGCAATTCCTTAAAGATTTGAACCGCAATGTTTTTCGGTAACAAGTCATTGAGAATTTCTTCTTCTGACGGTTCGAAATTATAAGGAGCCTGTGCCGTATTATGATCCTGCGCCGTTTCAAAATCGGGCAATGTAAACGGTATCAGTTGACGCGCGGTCGGGACTTGCGCCAACACAGATTTGAATTCATTCCCTAACAGAGTACAAACATCAAATTCACCTGCTTCAAACAATGACAAAACATAGTCGGAAATTTCTTTGGCTTCCTCGAACTGGACGCCTGCCTTACCGATGTCCATAAATGAATGCGCGATGAGGCTGCGATATTCACGGCGAAGGAAATCACGTCCTTTACGACCGACAGTCACAATTTTGACCGTCTTACCCTCGGATTGCAAAGTGTCGATCATCTTTTTTGCCTGACGAAGCAAATTGGCATTAAAACCACCGCACAATCCGCGATCGGATGTTACGACTACCAAAAGATGCGTATCGTTCTTGCCTGTTCCTGCCAATAATTTGGACGATCCGGGCCCTATCTGGACACCCGCGGCCACACGAGCCATAACATCGGCCATTGCCACCGCATAAGGCTGGGAGGCCTCAGCCCGCTCCTGCGCCTTTTTCAATTTTGACGCAGCCACCATTTTCATCGCACTCGTAATTTTACGAGTGGATTTCACGGATGTTATACGGTCTCTGTAATCCTTCAGGCTTGGCATTGTCTCTCCCTAGGCCGCTTTTTTCTTACTGCCTGTGAAGCTGTCTGCAAATTTGCTCATAAAGTCGTGCAATTTTGTTTCCAGTGCATCATCCAGCTTTTGCTTGCTTTCGATATCAGATAATATTTTTGCACCTGATGAACGCAAGGCCGTTAATAATCCGGATTCAAATGCTGTCACGTCTTTGACTGCAACGCCATCAAGATATCCTTTCACACCGGCAAAAATAACCGCAACCTGCTCCGCCGTTGTCAATGGGGAGTACTGAGGCTGTTTTAGCAATTCTGTCAGACGCGCACCGCGATCCAGCAATTTTCGTGTTGACGGGTCAAGGTCGGACGCAAACTGGGCAAAGGCCTCCATCTCGCGATATTGAGCCAATTCCAGTTTAATAGAACCGGCAACCTGTTTCATCGCCTTGATCTGCGCCGCGGAACCCACACGGGACACGGACAAACCAACGTTAATCGCAGGACGGATCCCTTTAAAGAAAAGGTTCGTCTCAAGGAAAATCTGACCGTCTGTAATCGAGATCACGTTGGTCGGAATATAGGCAGACACGTCACCGGCCTGTGTTTCAATCACCGGCAGGGCCGTTAAAGAACCGCCGCCATGCTCGTCGTTCATTTTTGCAGCACGTTCAAGCAAACGTGAGTGAATGTAGAAAACATCCCCCGGATACGCTTCACGTCCAGGAGGACGACGCAGCAACAATGACATCTGGCGGTAGGCCACGGCCTGTTTGGATAAATCATCGTAAATGATCAGGGCGTGTTTTCCGTTATCACGGAAATATTCACCCATCGCACATCCTGTATACGGCGCAAGGAATTGCATTGGCGCAGGATCGGAAGCCGTCGCGGCAACAACGATAGAATAATCCATCGCGCCCTCTTCTTCCAATTTGCGGACAAACTGTGCCACTGTCGAACGCTTCTGCCCGATTGCGACATAGATACAATACATTTTTTTGGATTCGTCGCCTTCGGCTTGCTCGTTCACGGATTTTTGGTTCAAGATCGTATCCATAACAACCGCCGATTTACCTGTCTGGCGGTCACCGATGATCAATTCACGCTGACCACGTCCGATCGGAACTAGAGCGTCAATCGCCTTAATCCCTGTGGACATCGGCTCGTGAACAGATTTACGCGGCATAATGCCCGGCGCTTTTTGCTCAAGACGATTTGTCAATTTCGATTTGATCGGGCCTTTCCCGTCAATCGGACGACCAAGACCGTCAACAACACGACCCAGCAATTCAGGTCCGACAGGAACTTCCATGATTTTTTTAGTACGGCGAACAATGTCACCTTCCTTAATATCCCGGTCGGAACCGAAGATAACCGCACCGACAGAATCTTCCTCAAGGTTCAGGGCCATTCCCATGATGCCGCCCGGAAATTCAATCATTTCTCCGGCCTGAACATTATCCAGACCATAAATTGTGGCAACACCGTCACCGATTGACAAAACCTGCCCGATTTCGGCGATATCGGCCTGATTGTCCAAATCCTTGATTTGATCTTTCAGAACACTTGAGATTTCAGATGCTTTCAATTCCATTATTTTTTCCTCTTTTAAAAGCTAAACTCAGGCAGCCTTGCCACCCGTTAATTCACGTTCCAGTTTATCCAGTTTCGTTTTTAATGATCCGTCGATCAGAGTCGATTCAACTTGTACAACCAAACCCCCGATAAGGCTTTCGTCCACATGGGTCTGCATCAGAATATCCTTCCCTAATACAGCCTTAATTTCAGTTTGTATTTTTTTCTGATCCGCTGCACTTAACTCCCGTGCGGTCGCAACCGATACAGGCACAATTCCCGATTGTTTCGCTCTATATTGTTCGGTTTCCCAAACAATTGTCGGTAAAATTTGTAAACGGCGGTTTTGTGCCATTAGCAAGAGAAGGTTTTTAACAGGCTTGGATAACTTCGCTTTCGCTGCCAATTTATCAATACCGGCGACTTGCTGTGCCTCGGACAATAAAGGTGTTTTGATAAATAAACGCAAGTCATCGGAAGATTCGATCATCTTACCCAGATCGACGATATCCTTTGCCGCCTGATCCATATCCTTTTTTGTTGTGAGTCCGGTAAAAAGGGAATTCACATACCGTTTCGCAATTTTGATCTGTTCCAGTGAATGGCTCACTCAGCTTGCCCCTTGCAGTTGGTTTTTAACTTGAAAGAGGATGTACCATGGCAAGCCGCCTATTTCAAGGCTAAAATTGCAAAAAGAATTACTTTAAAAATCACCAGATGAACCACATAAATTTCCAATGTTTTACGACCGCCAAATTGCAGAAGCTCTTTCGCCCTTCCGTGAATTTGCGGAAATGTCATCGGGCGCATGTTAATCAAAATAACCATTACAACCGCCGTTAATACCGCCATAACGAACAACTGAATATGATTAAACAGAAAAACACCGTTTTGCAGCAGGCAAAAGGCCGCAAAAATATAGATGAAATACATATTCATATAGGGTTTTGTCAAAAATGTTTCCGCAATCAATCTCTCCCGATGTCGGGTAAAATATCCGGCAATCGCAAACAGCAATGCCAGCGAGCCATATTCGACCACTAAATTGGTAGGATAAAAGGCCAGGGTCAACAAAATCGTGAATAATCCGAAAATATACGGCGCCTTAAGCATAAATCGCATAACAGGATCGATAATTAAACGCAAAAGAATAATAGTGACCAAGACGTTCAGTGGAAATACACTTTGAAATAAAACCAAATTTGCAAACACCAATATACCGGCCCCTATAAGTAATTTTGGAGGAAGATCACGACTAAGGCTATAGCCGATCAGGAAAAACCAGACAGGGGCACCGCCAAGTCGACCAAAAACCCTAAACCATAATTCATCAGGAAAGAAATAATATCCGATATGATCGATGATCATCATGATAACGGCGAAGGATTTGATAACATCCAGATGCGTCACTACATCCGGTAAAATTTTGGAGGACGTTGAGGATGTTTGTATATTCATATCCAGGATAATCTCATGAATTCCATTGATTATAAAGCGTTTTAAATCAATCTTGGCAATTTAAATTTATAAAAAACTTTGCGGGTCGATATCGATGGTCAGGCGAATGCTTGAAGGGACATCCACCTTCTCCACCCAATCTGCCAAGGTTTTTTGCAAATTGATCTTGCGCGAGGATTGAATAAGCATCCTCCGTCTGTGTTTACCCCGTAACATTGCAAATGGCGGAATGGCGGGGCCCATAACCACAAAATCATCCGCCCTCGGGGCGGTTTTGGCCAAATTACGCCCCACGGCTTCAACGGCCTTTTCATTTTTACCGGATAAGATAATCGCCGCCAACCTTGTGAACGGCGGCATTTCTGCAAAACATCTGGCCTCCAGATCCTCACGCGCAAAAGCCTCGCGATCGTGGTCAATCAAAGATTCCATAACAGAATTTTCCGGCATATATGTTTGCAAATAAACCTGCCCTTTGCGCCCCTCGCTTAACACCTCGCGCCCTGCGCGGCCTGCAACCTGATGCAATAATTGCCATGTCCGTTCGCCCGCGCGCAAATCACCGCCCTTCATACCCAAGTCCGCATCGACAATGCCGACACAGGTTAATTTCGGGAAATGATGACCTTTCGCCGTCATTTGTGTGCCAATGATAATATCGATTTTACCTGATTGAATTTTATCCAATTTTTCCAGTAGGTTACCGCCTTCCTCTGTTGTATCACTTGAAAGAAGCATAATATTTGCTTGCGGATAATGTTGCGCGATTTCCTCGGCAATACGCTCCACTCCCGGGCCTATCGGAACAAGAGAATCTTCGGCATCGCAAGTCGGACAACGATCCGGTGAACGCCCGCCATAATCGCAATGATGGCAGAAGGTGCGCCCCGAGGCTTTATGCTCAACAAGCCATGACGTGCATTGCGGACACTCGAGACGTGCTCCACAGGAACGGCATAAAGTTAGAGGCGCATAGCCGCGGCGATTGAGAAACAATAAGGATTGCTCCCCTCTTTCCAAGGTTTCCAGGATTGCATTATGCAATGTCGGGGAAATAAACTCACCCTTTTCAGGCTTGTCTTCGCGCATATCG
Source organism: Micavibrio sp. UBA1664 (assembly GCA_002320485.1). Classification (GTDB taxonomy): domain Bacteria; phylum Pseudomonadota; class Alphaproteobacteria; order Micavibrionales; family UBA1664; genus UBA1664. The sequence continues at coordinate 9,712 of DCKW01000079.1, read as the reverse complement.
ATCAAATGCATATCAGGCAACAGTGCGCCGCCATAACGATCCGGCAATTTAACCTCCTCATATCGCCCGATTTGCACATTATGCAAGGTTTCCAGTGATGGCGTAGCGGAAGCCAGAATAACAGGGTGATTAAACATGGCGCCCCTCATCACCGCCATATCGCGCGCATGATAAATAACATTATCTTCCTGCTTATAGGATGGGTCATGTTCCTCATCCACAACGATCAGCCCCAGATTTTGATAAGGTAAAAACAGGGAGGAACGTGCGCCGATAACGGCTTGCGTTTGACCATTGGCAATACCGTGCCAAACCGTCTGACGCTGTTTTGGTGTCATATGCGAATGCCACATGGCGGCACGTGTGCCGAATCGTTTTTCAAAGCGATCAACAAACCCGCTTGTTAAGCCGATTTCCGGCATCATAATCAAGATTTGCCGGTCACTGCGTAAGGCTTCAGCGACTGCCTCGAAAAAAACTTCCGTCTTCCCCGCGCCCGTTACGCCATCTAATAAAGTACAACTATACCCCTGACCGATTTTAGCCCGCAAAAGATGCGCCCCCTTGCCCTGCTCCTCTGACAGCACAACTGTGCCGCCGCCTTTGACCGAGGTGCAAACATATTGCAAAGGTTTCTTCGGTGGCTCCAGTAATTTATAGGATGGTATAACCATTTTGAGGACAGATCCGATCGGCGTCATCGTCCATTGCGCCACTTTTTCAATATAGGCGATCATGTCCGCAGAAAGCGGTGGGGCATCATAAATTTCCGAAATTTTCTTAATTTTTGTCAAAGGAAGCGACGAATCAACCTCCCCATGCCACACAACTCCAACGACATCTTGCCGCCCGAATGATATCTTCACATAGGTACCTAATGGCAATGCGGTTTCCGCCTTGTAACTATAAGCGCGATCAATCCCCGTTGCAGGTAAAACAGAATGGATTTGATATTGATCTTTTGATGCCATTCCTTTTTACTATCACCAACCAACCAAATAAGGAATAGACCCATGAAATTTTTTGCCGATACCGCCGATATGGATGCGATTAAAGACCTTGCCGACTTAGGCATGTTGGACGGTGTAACAACCAATCCGTCAATCATCGCAAAATCAGGTTTGAATTTTCTGGAAGTCATTCCTGAAATTTGCAAACTCACCGACGGCCCAGTGAGTGCTGAAGTCGCGTCCACTGATTTCGACACTATGATGAAAGAAGCGGAAAAACTGGCCGCGCTTGCTGATAATGTTTGCGTCAAACTGCCATTAACCGAAGCCGGTTTAAAAACCTGCCGTCATTTGGCTGATCAGGATGTAATGACAAACGTCACACTTTGTTTTTCCGCCAATCAGGCGTTGCTTGCCGCCAAAGCAGGGGCAAGTTTTATCTCGCCCTTTGTCGGACGCCTTGATGACATCGGTTTAACGGGCATGGATTTGATTGAAGATATCGTTCAGATTTACGATAATTACGGATATGAAACGGAAATCCTTGTTGCCAGTGTCCGTCATGCACAGCATTTACGTGAAGCCGCCCTTTTGGGGGCCGATGTGGCAACATTACCGCCCGCCGTGATTAAATCCCTGTACAAACATCCATTAACGGAGAAAGGCCTCGCCGATTTTGTGAAGGATTGGGAATCCACAGGGCAAAGTATTCTGTAAATTGATTAATTTGACAAATATATAACGTATGTCTATAAATAATATTAGTTAATTAAAGGAATTAAACATGTCTAAAACGTCAGAAGAATTTCAAAAAAGAAGTAATAATCAAGTTACACTAGCAATTTGTGCGCCTGTATTTTTATCTGCAGCTTTAGTATGTGGCCTTTTTGCGAGCGCATATGCTACAGATCGTTTTACCAAAAAAGCTACATGGGGTAATTTTTATAATAATGCTATCGAGGCCTTAAATCCTTAGGTGGTTTAGTTACATCTGAATGTGAAGATATTTCAGTTTTATTATCAGAACCAGTCATATAGTTATAAAAATACCCTAAACTAGACGATACTATTGCTGTCGTAGAAATTATACCTATTGCCCAATCTGTTGCATGTTTACGAAACAATTTATTTAAAAAGCCTTTATCTTTGTTTTCTTGGTATAAATCTAATCTAGCGGCTTCTCTTAAATTTCTAAAACTAGGAATTTGGTCCGGTTTATTTATTTCTTTATTTTCCAATTTTTCTTCAATATCATGAGTTTTATCCAACATTTTTCTGAATTCGGCATTTCTAGGTAAATATTTTACATTCATTTTTATTGTATATGCAGTTAATCCTACAACTGTAATGAATCTTCCTATGCTACTGAAGGGATCACCATTTTGATACATATAAACATTGACCGCTACAGCAGCAGCAACCGGTGTTGCCACAAGTGCAAAGTGCGTTGTGTTCGTATCTCTTTTTGCGGTTAATATTTCACCAGTTATTTTGGACACCTTATCTTGAGCCGTTTTGCGGTCCTCTTTATAATCTTTTTCTCTTCTTTCTTGACGCTTTTCTTCGCGATCTGCCTTTTTTTCTAATTCGACCCTTCTTTCATTTTCTTTCTGACGTGCCTGCTCATCAAATACACGCCATGCCAATGGTTTTTGCAGTCCTGCGGATGTCTTTTTCATATCAAACCCTTAATAATATTTTCATAATGTAAATAGTTTTTATTAAAAGTATATTAATTTTTGGCACGCGGATGTGATTTTGCAAAAATCTCCAACATTTTTGCATGGTCAACATCCGCATATATTTGCGTTGAGGAGAGCGATGCATGACCGAGAAGGTGTTGAACCTCCCTTAAATTCATACCCGCGCCCAGTAAATGTGTGGCAAAGCTGTGCCGCAGCGCGTGGGGTGTGACCGTTTCAGGCAAACCCAACGTCACACGTAAATCACGCATGGTTTTTTGCGCCACCCCCTGATTAAGACGTTTCCCACGCAAACCGCAAAAAAGCGGTGAATCCATATCATCGGAGAGCGGCGCGGCATGGCGATAGTCCTCTACTCGTTTGCGGGCAACCGGTAATAACGGCACTTCGCGTTCACGGCTCCCCTTCCCCATGATCCGCATTTTCAAGCCCTGCTCAGGCCAATCGCCGACATTCAGGCTCAATGCCTCGTCTATTCGCAAACCTGACCCATAAAGCAGGGAAAATAACGCATAATCACGCAAACCCACCCAGTCGGTTCCGCTATCCATCGCCTGATCAATAAGCTTGAACACATGGGTTAAATCCATGGCGCGTGGAACCTTTGCCGCGCGTTTAGGTGTTTGCAACAAGGATGCCGCGGGGTTATGCATGATGCCGTTTTTATCCATCCAATTGAAAAAATTACGAATACCCGCCAGAGAACGGGCACGTGAGGAGGATTTGGTTCCGTCCATTGCCTTACTGGTAAGCCATGACCTGAAATCCCGTATCGCAGCATCAGATAAATCATTAATTGAGACGGGTTGGCCAATATGGCCATTCATAAATTTAAGAAAATGGGTTAGATCGGTATTATAGGCACGGTGTGTATGATTTGAAAGCTGACGTATTTTTAATGCCTGATTCCAATCCTCCACAACTTTGGCAAGATCGGGCTGGCAATAGAATATTAGACCATCCATATTTTCAAAACGCGTTCAACACATTGACACAGGAAGGCGATCAATTCCGTGCCCTGACCATCCGTAAACATTTCAGGATCGCGAGAACCAAATGCCAGTATAGCCGGTGGAATTTTAACGGTTTGATCAATACGGATAAGTGCCTGAGATTGGACAAGTCCTGCAGATTCACCAAAAACAGCGTCCGACCCGCGGATATTCGACTGGATGCGTGCGCTGTTCCCCTCCATCCATTGGTCAATTGTGCCCTTGGGCATAATGCGCACAAAGCGCGATTCGGTTGGCGGAATTGTATGACCCTCTTCCGCTTCAATAACAAGTGACAACGCATCGCAATCCAGCAGGACAGGAACATCCGTTGATAATGTCTG
>DCKW01000079.1:0-5341 GCA_002320485.1 Micavibrio sp. UBA1664 | reverse complement strand
CGCGCCAGATTGTTCATATTTTCACGGCTGACCTCGATAATGTCACGCGTGGTGTTCAAGACCATTTGCTTGTCGGCCTTCAACTTTTGCAACATATAGTGATTAAAATCAGCCACGCCTTTTCCGCCCGTTTTATCCTTTGGCGGAACGAGATAATCCAGCGCATCGGGGTTTTTCTGTAAAAATTTAGGGTTGGATTTAAGGAAGGCGATCACGTCTTCATCGGTCATGGATGTGTCTTTGGCTGTTTGATTCATAAATCAAGGATAGCAAATTCGTATTCAAAAATCATAGTGTGAAAATAAAAAAACCGCCCGAAGGCGGTTTTAAGATTATATCGCTGTTGCCTTGAGGGCTGGCGAACCGTCATTACGTTTCTTTTTTGAATCTAGGGCGGTTGATTTAGTCCCTAGTGCCGTTGATTTAGCTCCGAGTGCCGTTAATTTAAATACTTCTTTCATTTTTCTCTCCTGTTAAGTTACTTAATTACATTATTACATATGAATTGGTTTGTCAAAGGCTGCGAGTGCTGCCTCCTTCACCACTTCGTTCAATGTCGGGTGGGCATGACAGGTGCGCGCCAAATCTTCCGCACTGCCGCCAAATTCCATAACTGTTGCCACCTCGTGAATGAGCGTTCCCGCCTCCGCCCCGATAATGTGACAGCCTAAAATTTTATCCGTTTTAGCATGGGTGATGATTTTTACAAATCCTTCAGATGCCTTCATTGCGCGCGCGCGACCATTGGCAGAATAAGGAAATTTACCTATCTTATAGTCAACACCCTGCTCTTTTAATTGTTCTTCCAGATATCCTATAGAGGCAACCTCGGGATGTGTATAAACCACACCCGGAATCAGATTATAATTAATATGGCCTGACTGCCCTGCAAGCATTTCGGCGAGAACAACGCCCTCTTCCTCGGCTTTATGCGCTAACATCGCGCCCTCAATCACATCACCGATAGCGTAGATTCCATCTATATTTGTGTCGAATACATCACCCGTTTTAATGCGACCACGGTTGTCCGTTTCCACGCCGACTTCCTCTAGCCCCAGCCCTTCAGTATATGGCTTACGACCGACGGCAACCAATACAACATCGGCCTTTAATGTTTCAGCCTTACCACCGGCCGCAGGCTCCATTTCCAACGTTACACCGTTTTTATCAGTCTTCGCATTTGTCACCTTTGTGGAGAGTTTAAAGTCGATACCTTTTTTCTCCATAATCTTTTGCAGTTCCTTGGCGCAATCCTTATCCATGCCCGGCAATAAACGGTCCAGATATTCAATCACCGTAACTTTTGCACCCAAACGGCTCCATACCGCGCCCATTTCAAGCCCGATTACACCGCCGCCGATCACCACAAGTGATTTCGGCACTTTCGGTAATTTCAACGCCCCTTCTGAGCTGACAATTTGCTTCTCGTCTATTGTGATATTCGGCAAGGAAGCCACATCAGAGCCTGTCGCAATAATGATATTTTTTGCTGTATATTTTTTATCGCCGACCTGAACCGTTTCTTCATCGACAATTTTACCCCAGCCCTTAAGCCAGTCGATTTTGTTCTTCTTGAATAAAAATTCTATCCCTTGTGTATTGGCACCAATCACATCATCCTTATGCTTCATCATCGCCTTTAAATTGACCTTGGGCGCGGAGATATCGATTCCTAAATCTTTAAACTGATTCTTTGATTCATAAAAACGTTCCGATGCATGAAGCAACGCTTTGGATGGAATGCAACCAATGTTCAGGCACGTTCCACCAAGTGATTCACGCCCCTCTACCACAGCTGTTTTCATGCCCAGTTGTGCGCATTTAATTGCACAAACATAGCCTCCGGGGCCGCTTCCTATTATAATGACATCGTAATTTGACTGGGACATGAGTTTCTTTTTTCTGTGATTAAAGTTACAATTTTATAATTTTTGGTGTTGCTTTCTGCAAACAGGCTGATTATACACAACTCATCATATTTTTCGAGACTGGTAATAAATTATTTTTATGGCAGACTTAGAAGAACGTGATGGGATAACAAGGAATTTTATTGACTTTTCATAATCTATAAGTTACCTTACTTTCCCAACAGGGCAAAACATATAACTACGTACACAAAGGCACAGAAATGAAAACCACCGATGTACGAGAAATTCGCGTAAGCGGGCGACTCGATAAAAACCACCTCTCTTTTTACGAAACTATTGCGACTAGAAACTGGGGGGTTATATAAGATGACTCCTCTTGATCAGACGTCAAATGCAACAGTAGCACAACCAGAACAACCTCAATCTCTTTTAAATAAAGAAGAGTGGACATTTATTAAAGATGTTTCTGCGCTCTTTCCCGATCGACAGCCTAGTATTTTAGAACGTTTTCAAAAGGCGGAATCTGTTGAACCATCTCAAAGATTGAAATACGCTAATGAAGAGCTCAAAAAAGAATTACGCCGCGGGTTTGTCCAGCGCATAGAACAGGGCGTCACGCCTGAAGCATCTATGGAAGACATTGAAAATATCCACGAACATTCCCAAAACATGCGCCTGATTTTACGGCGCATTTTTAATACCCATAAAGATCACCCTACAATGCAGGAAATGCCAACTGCCGAGAAAAAAGATTTATTGAAAAAATCTTTCAGATTGGCAGCGGTTCACGACATGGCAGAGGCGATCACATCCGACTTTACGCCCGTGGACATGGAAAAAATTTCACCCACTATCAAGCACAGGTTGGAAGGACTTGCCAGCCGCGTCTTATTCGAGGCCTTTCCTAAAAAAATGGAAATGGTTGATCGTTATGAACGCAAGGACCGCCTGAAATCTGAACGCAATATCGACCATTTGAACAAAGTGATTGATTTGTTAGAAGGCGGTGTCGACTGTCTTGCGATGAATGTGTCTGACAGATGTTTTAATGAATGGATGGGTTCTATCGACAAAGGTTTGAAAAAATATAAGGATTTGTCCTTGTGCTTTGCCGCCAAGGCCCTGACCGATATTAAATCACTTAGATCGGAAATGCCTTCCTTAGCAGGTGAATATCCCAACATCCAAGATCGACGTGAAGCGATTATGGATATGGTTTTTGGCCATCTTCCTGTGAATCAGAATTGCAAACCTAAAACAGCGGTACTTGCGGCCTAGACTGATATAAAATTTCCCGCTATAACCTAATCCCATGACAAAAACATTGATTGGGATTGGGAATGCGGCGGTTGATGCTGTGGTTCATGTCGCGGATGATACCGCTTTGGAAGAATTAAATCTTGTTAAGGGCGGATGCGTGTTTGCAACGGATGGTGACGCGACAATGGAACGGGCGATCGAACAATATCCTGACCGTCTTGAAACCCCTGGCGGAGCAGCCGCCAATGCCATTTGCGCCTATGCCGCATTAACCGGAAAGGCGCGGTTTATCGGCAAATCGGGACTGGACGCGCACGGCGAATTTTTCAAAAAATCCCTTGAGCGTTTCTATGTGGCTTATGAGACCGAACCCACAACCGAAACACAATCCACGTTTTTATTTGCCTTTGTCACACCCGATAAAGAGCGGACATTCCTGTCCAACCACGGCGCCAGTCACAAAATATCCCCATCGGATGTGAAGGAAGAGTGGTTTACGCCTGACACCAGTTTGATTATGGACGGATATATGCTGATGTCCGGCGGTGGCCCTTCCGCCATGTTACAAGCGATGGACTATGCCAAAAAGCACGAAAGCGAAATCATATTTATGCCGTGCAGCCTGTCCGTCATCGATAATAACCGTGACCTGATTGATGAGATTGTCCACCGCTCGCACGCCATTATTTGCAATGCTGACGAAGCCAAAGCCCTCACCTCCTCCACCACCATTCATGAGGCTTGCAAGAAAATTCAGGACTGTGGTGAATATCAGTGGGGTGTCGTTACCTTGGGCAGTGACGGAGCCTTTTATTTTACAGACGCAACATCCGGTATCGTCGAAATCCCCTATTCTCCTGAAACAATATGCAATACAAACGGTGCCGGTGACAATTTCTCGGGCGGATTGATTTATGGTTTACATCATGGCATGGATATTAAGGACGCAATTCGTTTAGGACATGAATGCGCCATCCATGTTATCCAACAGGACGGCCCAAGACCCGATGGATGGCTTGATCATCTGCTCAAGTCATATAAAGTGGCGACATGACTACTCCTACCCCCTATCAGGCCATGCAACAGGCCGTTGATATCGTTAACGACAGCGAGCATATCAGCAATAAAATTGCCGCGTGCCTGTTTAAGGGTGAGAGATCGGTTGCGTGTCACAATCTTCGCCCATCCCCCCTCAAGAAAAAATTCGGTCCTGATATTAAAATTGGACAAAGCAGCCAGTTTCTACATGCAGAGGTAGCCTGCATTTTCGCCGCGGATTTTGCCACAGAGGGTGCCTCCTTATGTGTGACAGACCCGTTTTGCCCGAATTGCGCCAAGGCCATTTGCGAGGCAGGCATTGCCCATGTCTATATTGACCATAAAGGGTTGGATAAAGATTTTGCCAAGCGCCGTGGCGATGATTTTGAATCGCTTTCCTTGCTCATGATGGAAAAGGCGGGCATTCCGGTTTCGATTCTATATAGAAAAGATCAAAAAATTGAGCCACTCATCTCCCCTCCCGTATTAACCCGCGCAGGGTCAGCACAGGGAATGGAATTTTTTGACTGGGATAGTTCTCTTTCAATCGCGGATTATCTTCAAAAATTTCGCGAACGTCAGCCGCATACGGCATGGGCGGTTGCAAAAATATATGAAACCGATGAGAAAATCACAGGGATTCTTGCTTTTGAGGAGCTAACCACCGGCGTCACACCGCAGGATTACTCCGAAAAAAATAACAACAGTGAAAAATACCGACTGCCTGTCGACCCTTTAAATCGCCTGATGTTTTATTGCGCGCGAAAAGGATTTTCAATCGCCGATAATTACGCCGCCTGCAATTTGTATCCCGGATCACGATCTTTAGTAAATGCAGTCGGATTTGGGCTTGAAACAATCATTGTCGGTGAAAATGCGCCCGATCATGACCCGCACGGTCATGAAGCCGGTATTATTCTACAAAAAAATGGCATTTTAAATATTATCGACCTATAATTATAACTATGAAATATTTAACACTTGCTACGATTTTATTGCTTCCCGTTACATCGGCCTGCGCGCAAGAGGACGACGCTCAAAACGATACGCCGTTTATGTCGACACCGACCTGCACCACCTATCCCGAATGGACTGGGCAAAACGTTGACGATGTTGATAAGGAAGTTTTGGAAGGCCGTTCTGTACGCATCATCAAACCCGATAGCATGGTGACA
>DCKW01000049.1 GCA_002320485.1 Micavibrio sp. UBA1664 | reverse complement strand
TTCCATAGCGTCATGTCAATTTTGCAATATCGTTTTTACCTTCCCACTCGGTTACGACGATGCTACAATTTTACTTGTGGGGGTATTTTTTCTCGAAATGAAATACTTAATTAAATCTTAATTATCTTAGGGCATCTTCTATATATGATAAAAATATTGGGGTTTTTATTGGTTTTTGGCTGTACCTTTGGCGGGCTTGTTCTGACCGCCGGTATGGAAAAGGCATTGCACCTTCTGACCGGTGTTATATTGCCTTCAGCCCCTGGTGAATCGCTGATTATTTTAGGATGTGCGATTGCCGCATTCCTGATTGGTAATTCAATGCATGTCGTTAAGGCATCATTGGGCTATATGAAGCGGATGTTAAATCCTGAAGCCTATTCAAAGGCCGACTATCTAGAACTTCTGTCCCTCCTCTTTGTTATTTTTAAGATGGCAAAAACAAAAGGATGGCTGGCCCTTGAACAACATATCGAAAACCCGCATGACAGTGAAATTTTCAAGGCTTTCCCGAATTTTCAAAAAAATCATCATGCCGAGGTTTTCCTGTGTGATTATTTGCGAATTATCTCTCTGGGTAATGACAACCCTCATGAGATCGAAGCTTTGATGGACGAGGAAATTGAAACAATCCAGACTGGAGAGGAACATCCCTCCCACGCCGTCCAGACAATGGCGGACGGTATTCCCGCTCTCGGTATTGTGGCCGCCGTTTTGGGAGTTATCAAAACAATGGCATCGATTTCCGAACCGCCGGAAGTTTTGGGTAAATTGATTGGTGGTGCGCTTGTCGGAACTTTCCTCGGCGTGTGGTTTGCCTATGGGATTTTCGGGCCTATGGCCTCTGCCATGGGGGCGCGTGCCGAGACAGAGGTTAAATATTATAAAGTGATGAAGGTATGTATTCTCGCCTTTTTACAAGGATGTGCACCGCAAGTATCCGTTGAATTCGGCCGAAAGATTTTGCATCACGATGTGCAACCGACATTTGGCGAAGTAGAAGAAGCAACCAATAACGTTCCGACATTCGCATAAAACGGGAAGGAGTTTAGTCTGAATGGCGTCAACAGATAACGAAGTCCCACAACCCATAATCGTTAAAAAGATTAAAAAAGGCGGCGGCGGTCACCATGGCGGCGCCTGGAAAGTGGCCTATGCCGACTTTGTGACGGCGATGATGGCATTCTTTCTATTGATGTGGCTATTAAACGTGACGACCAAAGAACAAAAAAATGCAATTTCCAATTATTTTGACCCGACACATCCCCGTGTATCCAGTGAATTAAGCGGATCGGGCGGCATACTCGGCGGAATGACAATGTCACCTGAGGGGGCGCAGGTTTCAACAGTCCAAAACATTGCCGTTCCCAATACGCCCACCACCCCTCGGTCGGGCATGGCCCTTGGCGACCAACGTGACCAAATGGGAACATCAGAATTTGAAGGCGACACATATGATCCGACTATTCAAGGGACAGTCGCCTCCGACACCGATAAATCATCCACTGAAGATGACAGCAACAATCTGCAAAACGGTTTGAACATTCTTGAGGAAGTGCAAAACCTCGAACAGGCTGATCTGGAAAAATTACAGGCTGTTATCGAGGCTCAACAAAATGATGATTTTGAAGCCATCAAGCAGCAAATAATGGAAGAAGTCTCCAAAGCTCCTGAGCTGGCTGATTTAATGGACCATTTGATGATTGATATTACCCCTGAAGGATTGCGTATCCAGATTATCGACAAGGAAGGCCGATCCATGTTCCCGATAGGATCAGCCGATATGTATGGCTTTATGAACCAACTTGTTGCAAAAGTGACGCAAGTCATTATTCCCCAACCTAATCAGATTTCGGTGCGCGGGCATACGGACGGTAAAAAATATCCGCCCGGGGCAACCTATAATAACTGGAATTTGTCGTCCGACCGCGCGCTTGCCTCGCGACGGGCGATGATGGAAGCACAACTGCCTGCCGACCGTGTAGATAACGTTATAGGCAAGGCTGATCGTGAACATCTGTTACCCGACGAACCGCTGTCTCCGCGTAACAGGCGTATCAGTATTGTATTATTGAGGCAGCATCTGGAAAATGCCGATGAAATCCGCAAGGCCGCGGCAGAAGCCGTCCGTAAAAAGCAGGAACAGGAAAAGCTGAACGCCGTGCAGCAGGAAGACCGGGAAAACATTCCCGAGCTGGACCAGACAATTAACAAATCCCAAGGTCTTACAATTCAGGATGACGCGACCGAATCACCGTTAACAGAGGCGGTCGAACGGTTTGAAGAAGGTGGCGAATTAAAACGGACGCCTGAAACCGGTGATATGATCGGGGATGAAATTCAAAAAATCCGTGACCGTAACTCAGCTCGGCAGGCGCCCGCCTTACCCGTACCAACAAAAACACCTGAGGAGACCGAACCTCCACAGGTGTTGCAATTTCCTTAAAATTTATAATAATTAGGCTGGAGTGCAGCAGTGGCGTGCTTTGCGCCCTTTTTCTCTTACACATAAATCATGTGCAGCATGAGATGCACCAATTGAGGGCAAGCTTAGAATAAAATCAGGTTTGGAATTTGTATCCTTTGCCAATTCAGTAGGACAACTATATCCTGCACGAACTGCCGTCTCAAAAAAACTACTAACTTTTTTTGAAAAATCGGACCCCAGAGGCTTATGCGTTTGGTCGGTCAAATCTTTTACAATACTTTCCAATTGGCGTCTTGCCACAACAGGCCGATTAGAACGTGATCCGTTTTCATTATCCAATCTTGCCTCGTCTATAATTTTCCCTGCAGTGGCCATCATTCTATCTTGACATACGCCTGCGCCTTTTGCGATCGCGGCTAATTGGGCCACTTCATTTTCAGGTGCGTCTGCGATTACATCGAATTTACGAACCGGTTTACGAGCAAAACTTATCGGCATATATATCTCTCCCTTATTTATGCTTTTTTTCTTATTATTTAACTAATTTACCAAGTAAATCATAAAAAACATTTACGAAAAAGTTTTTTTTACTTTGTATATGATAAATTATCTAAAATATTTATATTCATAATATTATATTTAATGTTTTCCTATAAAATATTACGATATAAAAACTTTACTTTCCATATTTTAATAGTTATGTTTTGTCCCATGAATAATGTTTCTTCACAATTTAACCCTGGTTTGACGGTACAGGAATTATGCACTGTGGATTATCGGGCTGATGATGCGCCCGAAGCCGGAGCAAAAGAAATGCAATCATGGAAAGACAGGAAACTTAATAACCGTGTTATTGCGGTGGAAAAATGCGCGCGGCAACTCTATATGGGAGCTGCATGTGAATTCGAGGGTTTTGTAAATCTACAGCCCACTGCCTCCATCAAAACAGGGAGAGATGCATATAGTGATTTATTGCAATTCATGTTGGGATTTGGGAAAAGCAATCAATCCTATGATCCGGCTGCCAAAGGTCGTTTTATGGAGGGGTGGATGCAAATCGGCAAACGCAATCCGGATTTAGAAAAACTGTACCGTCCGGTTTTGGCGAAGCTTACCACAGATTCCTCCATTATTGACAAACTGATCGGCCCCAAAATCCAAACGGAACGTCCTTGGGTTATTGCACGGGAATTTTCGGGACAGAAGCCGGGTGAATTAATATTAATTCTGGGTGACTTTGAAGAAAACAGCCGAAACTTAAGTGCATTGACTCGCAAAATCGCATTAAGTGTGAATGGGAATGGCGAACTTCGGCCCACCGGTATCGGTTTTTCACATCCCGCCGAACAGGTAACGCTTGAATTAGGACGCAGATTAAAAGAAGCTTACAAGAAAGAAGGGTTGGAACCCAATTTCTATGAAGTTCCTCATTCCGAGCTTTCACTGGCTTTTGAAATGCATGATCGCGTGTTTGTTACAAGAGAAATGGGAAGGCATGCGCAAGGTGATATTGATATCATTGAGGCTTGGCACAGCCGTGAAAATACCGAAAATACATTAACCCATTTGGCGCGAGCCCATAGAGACAATCGCGACGCAGAAAAAATATGGAACGATGCGCAATTGGATAATTTTACCGGACCTGTGGCAATTCAGGAAATGTCGCAACAACGTCAGGCCATCTTTGAGTCGGTCCGTGAAAAAACATTGGAGGCCATTGAGATTGTTGCAGATATGAGAGCCAGAAATCAGGTTCCAAAAACAGCTTCTATCGCTCCCTTATTCAAAACAATTAAAGCCGGCTCTGTTATCGGACGCTGATTTAAAATTTATTATTTTTCGGAAATCCATTCGGGGGCAGTTTGCCTTGGGCCGCGCGTCCCATCAACCATGGGGACACATCCTCGGTTCTCTCCCCGCTTCCGTAAGGGAAGACCAGCCCCTCCTCCATTTTAAAAGTTTTAAGATCGGACAATTGTCCGCCTTTGTATTTCTGAAGAATAACCCCTTTGCCGCGCCCCATTTCAGGCAAATCAGCCAGAGGAAACACAAGGAATTTTCTATTTGTGCCAATCACGGCGATGTGATCATCACCGTCTGCAATCGTATGGCAAACCGCGGCAGATGCTTTATCACCCACATTCAACACTTGCTTCCCACCTTTGGTATGGGCTATTACATCTGACATCGGCGCAATAAAACCGTGACCTGTGGTTGCGGCCACAATCATCTTTTTGCCGTCTTCAAACAACTTCATATCAATGATCGTGCAATCATTGGGCAAATCAACCATCAGGCGGATCGGCTCGCCAAACCCTCGGCCTGCCGGTAATTTATCACCACCGATAGTGTAGAATCGTCCGTTCGAGGCGAAAACCAGTATTTTGTCAGTGGTATAGGCGGGGAAAACGAAGTCACACTTGTCGCCATCTTTATATTTTAGATCATCAGGATTAATATTATGGCCACGCATGGCGCGTATCCATCCCATAGCGGAGCAAATGACGGTAATCGGCTCCTTCTCGATCATCATTTCATCAGGCACGATTTCCAAAGTAGGCGCACTGCCGATTTCGGTCCGACGGGCGCCCAGAAGAGTATCCTTTCCAAATTGTTTGCGTAAAGCCTGTATTTGTTTTTTAATGGCTGTCCACTGACGGGCTTCAGACGCAATAAGCTTTTCTAATTCATCACGCTCTTTACTTAAAGCATCATGTTCGCCTTTGATTTCCATTTCTTCAAGCTTGCGCAAAGACCGCAAACGCATATTCAAAATGGCATCAGCCTGAATGTCCGTCAGGCCGAAAACTTTCATTAATTCCTGTTTCGGTTCATCTTCATACCGAATGATGCGGATGACCTCGTCAAGATTGAGATAGGCGATCAAATACCCGTCCAGAACCTCAATACGGTGTTTGACTTTCTCTAACCGATAATGCGAGCGGCGTATCAACACTTCCTGACGATGGTCAAGAAAGGCGCGCAAAATTTCCTTCAGATCCATCACGCGCGGAATACGCCCGTTCTCCAGCACATTCAGGTTCATCGAAAAACGCGATTCCAGATCACAATGGCGATATACTGCCTCCATCAATATTTCCGCCTCGACATTACGGTTTTTGGGGACAAGAACCAGACGTATATCCTCTGCCGATTCATCGCGCACATCGTCCAGCATCGGGATTTTTTTAGCATTGATCAGATCGGCAATTTTTTCAATAAGCTTACTTTTTTGCACCTGATATGGAATTTCGGTAATGACAATCTCGTATAGTCCCTGTTTCAACTCTTCCTTATGCCATTTGGCACGCACACGAAACGCCCCGCGGCCTGTTTTATAGGCCTCAATAATATTTGCCTGATCCTCGACAAGCGTTCCGCCTGTAGGGAAATCAGGGCCTGAAATATAGTTTTTGACCAAATCTTCGACACTTGGGTCGCCCTCTATCAACGCTTCCATCGCCTGACACAATTCATCAACATTGTGCGGCGGAATATTGGTGGCCATTCCGACAGCAATTCCTGAGGAGCCGTTTGCTAACAAATTTGGGAAGGCCGCGGGAAATACCACAGGTTCCATCGTCTCGCCATCATAAGTGGCGCGGAAATCCACGGCATTTTCCTCGATACCCTCCAACATGGCCATTGCAACATCGGTCAGACGGGATTCCGTGTATCGCATCGCCGCAGCATTATCGCCATCAATATTCCCGAAATTGCCCTGCCCGTCGACAAGCGGATAACGCACCGCAAAATCCTGAGCGAGTCTGACAAGCGCATCATAAACAGATTGATCCCCATG
>DCKW01000111.1 GCA_002320485.1 Micavibrio sp. UBA1664 | reverse complement strand
TTGCCGCGCACTTGCGAAAGCGCTTCCAGAACGCGGCTGCGCGCCCAGTACATATCAACATCATCCTCAAAGACAATATAAACAAAAGATGTACCGAACATGGAAAATCCGCGCACGACTTTTGTTTTCGGCAGACCCAGCATTTGGGTGGATAGAGGAAACGTGACCTGATCTTCAATGACCTGCGGTGCCTGGCCGGGAAAATCCGTCCTGATAATCACTTGCGTATCGGATAAGTCTGGAATGGCATCAAGCGGAATTTTATTGAGCGAAACGATACCCGCCGCCAACAATGCCAGTGCACCGAGCATCACAAAGAAGCTGTTGGCCACTGACCAGTCTATGATCTTGGCAACAAAGCTTTGCGACGGGTCGTGCGACAGGTCTTTTTCAGGCTTAATGGACATGTCCGCCCTCCATATTCATAGCGGGTGAAGAACCCTCATCTGCGTCTGATCCCATCTCAGGCATAACCATATCACCATGATCATGGCCCATATTGGCCATACCGCCGCGAAGGTTACTCTCCGCATCGATCATAAACTGGCCGGATGAGACAATCCGCTCTTCAGCTTCAAGACCGCTTGTGATTTCAGTCAGCCCATTAGCGGTTATGCCGGTTTCAACCATGCGGGGGCGGAATTTCCCGTCGCCAAGCGCTTCAATCACGTAGGAACCGCCTTCGCCATAGAGAACCGCGTCTTGTGGGACTGCCAGTCTCTTTTCCAACTTTCCTGTCAAGGTAACATTGGCATAGGTTTCCGGCTTTAACGCACCGTCAGGGTTATCGGCCACAACACGAACTGTGACCGTACGGCTGTCCGGATTGGCGATGGGGTGAATAAAATCAATAGTACCCTGAATTTTTTTGCCTGTTTCGGAAAGCGCGATGTCTGCACGATCTCCTGCTTTTAAAAACTCTATATCGCGCAGCGACACTTCGGCATTGATCCAGACTTTAGAGAAATCCTGCAATGTCAAAACGCGCGCGCCTTCCCCCATATACATCCCGGGTCTGGCTTCCAGCATCGTCACCGTCCCATCCAAAGGCGCGTAAAACGGCGTGGCCTCCATCATTTTTCCGCCTTTTTTAAATTCGGCTATGGCTTTATCGTCCATCCCGTAAAGCCGGAGACGCTGTTCCGCTTTGCCTGTGCGACTGCCTATCAGGTAATCGGATTGCGCGGACATGAGATCGGGGCTGTAGAAGGTAAATAAGAGATCACCTTTTTTAACATTATCACCAATAGCGCTTGTTGCCAGATCCTCTATCCATCCATCTTCCCTGACGGTTACGGTATGTTCTAAGCGTGTGCTTGCCGCAATTTTACCGTAGGCGCGGATTGATTTCCCAAATTCTTCTAGTGAGACTTGAGCCGTTTTAACACCAAGGGCCTGAATATATTCCGGCGTAATGACGATTGCATTTTCATCAATTGTCCCGCTTTCATCACCGGACGCACTGGTTTTTTCTGTCTGTTTGGGGACAAGAGACATACCGCAGATCGGACATGTATCACCAGCTCCGCCTTCTATATGCGGGTGCATAGGGCAGATATAAACCTCTTCTGCCGCATAAACGGGATTTATAAATAAAAGTAGTAATAAAAACGCTAAAACACGCATGCCAAAAGCTCCTTTCTTTAAGGCGTAAAAAACCGTAAAAAGGAGCGTGTTTAGATGCGCATACGCTGCGTTGAGAGATAAAGATCAATATTGTTGAAATGAGAAGAAGCAACATTAATAGGCGGTCCGCGTATCAGTCGTGTCATTTGCGGATGCAGATTATACAAAGCTGTCAGATTAGCCCATGAAAAATCAATCTGATCCAGGGTAAGATCGGGCGTAAAATCAATATTTTGATCAACATTAAATAAGTCTACATTTAAGCAATCCGAAGAAAGCATAGGTGTGTGTGGGTTTTTGTCTTCAGATGATTTATCACCATGACAAGGCATTGGAGCAGCATCTTTAGTAGTATTTTCAGTTTGTGCAGCTTCAGCCATAATCGGACAAAAAGACATTGTGCACGCTAATGAAAGCGTGAAAATTATCAATGCTATAAATGCCGAAATAGATTTTCTCATAATGCTTTATAATACATCATTCGAATTAAAAGTCTATAAAGTTACTAAATACTCTGCCAAACCCAATATAGAATAAGGCCAATCACGCGCCATGGCAGGGCAAAGAAAAATGCAATACGGATGAAATTAAACCTCTTCACGATCTGATAGAGGTCTAAGCTCAGACACATTGCGCACAATATTTTCTATGAAGACATTAGGCCGCTCATTGGCCTCCGCTTCTCGCGGAGCTTTATTATCTTCTGGAATAAACGGGTGATGCATAAAAAAACTCATGGCTGAATTTTAAGATCAACATCGCGCTCATTACAGTATTCAGGAAACATCGCCTTGCGAAGGCTGTCATTTCTTGACTGAAGCGCTGCTTTATAACAATCACCATCATTTTTAATAAGATTAATGCTCATTTTTTATACCTCTAAGTAATTCAAGTACTTGATTTTGTATAATTAAAATATGCGCTTGTTTCATTCGCCTGCTACCCACGATATTTTGCTTTGTATCAGCTCAATATTCATATCACTAACGGCATATTGCTTTGCAAGCTCTGGCCAATTGGACAGGCTAGATTTTGTGGTCTCAATAATCTCAAGTGCACGATCTTTTTTGATTTTCGCTTCATCTGCCAATTTTAACAGATGTTTTGTATCAGGGTTTTTGCCTTCGCCCATCACAAGCGTGCTTTGTTCACCGCGGGGGCCAGATGAGAATGTGAGGTCATAGGCAGGAGAGAGTTTCCACCTTCCTTGGCTATCCATTAAATAGCTGAAGTTTTTAGAATGATCGTCGCGGTTGTGAGCAAGAACGTTAAAAACAGCCAGTTGATAAAGTTTTTCAACCTCGCGCACATCACGGGTCAGAATACCAGTGAGCGCAATCAAATCTTCATAATCCAATGAGGGTGTGCGAAAATCTGAATGCAATAATCCGCAAGCCGTGTGCATGTGGTATCGTTTATCACCATCACGGTCAAACCGCTTAATCGCAAAATATCCTGCGCCACGCTTGGCTTCGAAAAAGTGAACATCGGGCATCGCAATGCCTGCATCTTTTGCCATCAGGGCATATACATATTCAATGGCACCGGCATCTAGCCCATCTTGGCTATTTGGGAATTTGACCATCCATGGCGCATAGCCTGAGGGCAAATCATGGACGCCATGAATAATATGCTCCCGTTTATCGTCTACACCAATAAGCGCTTTTGGTCGTGCACCCGCCGAAGATCCGTTCAAAGCGATCAGCTCAGCCAATACGTCATCCGATGTTCCGTCCAAAACCTCTTGTGCCTGCGTTGCAAGGTTATCAAGGTTTATATCGCCTTGTGTATCTTCTGCGCTGTGGTCAGGTTCAAATACAAGAGCACCAAGAGCATTTGATCCCACATGCGCCAAGCGATCCAAAGGTGTAATATCTGAGGGTAATATTCCTTGTGATCTTATAAAACGATCAAACAATAGCCTTCCCCAGCCGTCAGGCAAACTGTCGTTAAACACACCCGGCAAACCTTCAAAAAGGTCATAATCAAAGCTTTGTAAACCTGGTTGTAACGGCAAGCGCAGCGGTGATATTTCTATTCCACTTTTTATAAAAGCACTATTAAATTCAAAATAAATCTTGTGCTCACGTACCGCCAATCTGCCTACATCTTGTACACTTTCGCCAAAATTTATACCTACTCTTACTTCCGATACGGATAGATAATTTTTCATTTACGCTTTCCTCTTTTGCGTATTGGAACGCTATCTGATTCCAGCACCTCGTCGATAGATGAAAAACTCTCTTCTTTGATTTGTGTGGCTTTAAGAATATCTTCCAATCCACCAAGCACCATTTGAAGCTTAAGAAATGATTCCAGGGATAGAGTGCCCGTGCGTTCGAACTTGCGGAGAGTGGGCAATGCGACACCAGAGCGCTCAGCAAGGCCTTCCTGCGTCAATTCCATTTGTAAACGTCGCGCGCGTGCTTGTTCTGCGATCCTTTTTTGTGCTTTTGCGGGCGTTATAAGTGATACCATTATATCTTCAATATTATTTATTTCCTACATAATGATATTATAGTATCATTAGCCAAAAATATCAAATACAGTTTCTAATTCCGAAACCTTCAAAAAATTGATCTCGAACATTTATAAAAAGGAGGAGCTAATTAGATCAGCTATATACTCTGCCAAACCCAATAAAGAACAAGACTTATGACGCCCCAAGTGAGCGTAATGAAAAATGCGATGCGGATGAATATGCCAAGAGCGCCTAAAATACCCCCAACAATGACTGCCGGAATAATAGTTGATGCAAACCGCGCCCATTTTGGCCATTCATCGGGAATAAACTCCTGAATATT
>DCKW01000058.1:5211-11451 GCA_002320485.1 Micavibrio sp. UBA1664 | reverse complement strand
TCCGGAAAAACCTGTCGCGGCCATCGTTGGCGGCGCAAAAATCTCAACAAAACTGGATGTCCTACATAATTTAGTAAAACGTACGGATATTCTTATTCTTGGGGGCGGGATGGCCAATACATTTTTATATGCGGCCGGTGCCGATATTGGCAATTCTTTATGTGAAAAGGATATGAAACAACAGGCGCAGGATATTTTCGCCGAAGCGGAAGAGGCGGGATGCTCTATCTTTTTACCTATTGACGGTAAGGCGGCAAGTGAGTTCAAAGCAAACATTCCTTATGATACGGTTCCGATGACTGCGATACCTTCCGACAAAATGGTTCTGGACATCGGGACATCCTCAATCAATGCGATTTGCCATTTAATTGACCAATGTAAAACGCTAGTTTGGAACGGACCATTAGGAGCGTTCGAGATTTCACCTTTTGATGAGGCGACGGTAAAAGTGGCACAATATGCCGCCGAACTCGTCAAGCGGGGTCAATTAAAGGTCATTGCCGGCGGTGGTGACACGGTGGCGGCACTGGCAAAGGCAGGCGTTGTTGACGATATGACATATGTATCAACGGCAGGGGGCGCGTTTTTGGAATGGCTGGAGGGGAAAGAGCTTCCTGCGATTGCGGCACTTGAAATGATCGACGAAGAAGAGTAATTAAAATAACAAAAACAGTCAGAAATTATATTCAAAGGTGAATCCATGTTCATTCATACAGAAACCACTCCTAATCCGAATGCGGTCAAATTTATGCCGGGTAACGATGTCTCGCCGGAACGTACATTCGATTTCAGAACTCCTGAGGAGGCTATGACTATTTCCCCTTTGGGTAAAATGTTATTCGAAATCGGCGATGTGACGGGGGTTTATCTAGGGAAGGACTTTGTGAGTGTTACCAAGGATGATGCCGCCGATTGGTCAATGGTAAAACCACGCGTTTTAGCCGCTATTATGGACCATGCCATGAGCGGGTTACCTGCGGTTGATGCCTCTGCCGCACAACAACAAAATGATTATCAAAATGATCCGGTCGTTGCACAAATTGTTGAAATTTTGGATACGCGTATTCGTCCTGCGGTTGCCAATGATGGTGGAGATATTGTTTTTGACCGTTTTGAAGATGGTGTCCTTTATTTGCATATGCGCGGTGCCTGTGCAGGTTGCCCGTCTGCCTCCATGACATTGAAGCAGGGAGTTGAAAACATGATGCGCCATTTCGTTCCTGAAGTGCAGGAAGTCAGACAGGTTTTATAAATTTATATGAATATCTTTATTGATACGGCTGTCAGAGGGTGCAACATTGCATTGTTCAATGAGGATGGTATCGTTAAGGTTGCACAAGAAGATATCGAGCGAGGTCATGCTGAAACCTTATTGATACTTTATGAGAGGATAATGAAAGCGGCACATTGTTCCTCAGACAACCTTGAGAATATATATGTGACAATCGGCCCGGGCTCATTTACCGGCCTGCGGGTGGGATTAACTGTTGCGCGCTTTATAGGATTTAGCTTAAAAATACCTGTTTACGGCATTACCACATTTCAGGCATTTTCAGCCGGAGTAAAAGATAATTCAAAACAACATCTTGTTTTAATAGAGACAAAACGGTCCGATTATTATTGTCAATTATTCAGTTCCAATCATAAGGAAATTAATGAGGCACAATGTCTTTCAAAAGAATTGGTGTCCCAGTTATTTACCGAAAACAACGATATCATTTTTACAGGCGATGCAATTGAACGGTTTAAGACAGAAATAGGCGATACTTCTATCCCTTGTTCAATACAAACGTCGGTTAATATCAAAAACGTTATTGATGCGATCAATCATAACGTTTTCGAATTAAGCATGGCTGAAGCATTTTACATTCGCGAAGCCGATGTTTCTATGCCTAAATGATCAGGCGGAAAAAATTTCACTTCTCGAAGGAATTTCTTTAGACAAATTATTTTTAAGCTTTTGCATGGCTCGTTGTTCCAATTGTCGAACACGTTCTTTACTGATACCCAGTTCTTTACCAAGTTCTTCCAACGTAATTGTTTCATGTCCCAAATGACGATCACGAATAATTTTTTGTTCTCTATCGTTCAAACTTGATAACGCATGATTAAGCCATTGCGAACGCGTTTGTGCGTCCTTCATTCCGATGACGACTTCTTCAGGATTAGGGCGATCATCAGGCAGCATTGATTGCCATTCATCAGCCCCGTTTTCATCAGAAATTGTGATGTTTAATGAATTATCACCACCGCTTAGGCGTTGCTCCATATCCTCGACGTCTTTTACCTTTACGCCAAGATCATTAGCAATTTTTTGCCGTCCTGTATTATCCAAGCCTTCTGATTCTTGCGCACTTTCAATTTTTGAACGCAGTCGGCGAAAGTTAAAAAATAAAGATTTTTGAGCGGCAGTCGTTCCTGTTCTGACAATTGACCAGTTTCTTAACACATAATCTTGCATGCAAGATTTTATCCACCATGTGGCATATGTCGAAAATCTAAATTCACGCGAAGGTTCAAATCGTTTTGCAGCCTCAAGCAGGCCGATGTTTCCTTCTTGGATAAGATCGTTCATAGGCAAACCGTAATGCCGGAATTTTGACGCGGCTGATATAACCAGCCGTCCATATGCATTAATTAATTCGTGAAGAGATTCCTCATCCTGATCATCCTTCCAAGCATGAGCCAGTTTCTGCTCTCTGGCTTTAGACAAAAGGGGTTTTTTCATTGATTGTCTAATGTAGTTCAGATCAGATTTTTGCATTTCCTCATTGTGAACATAAGAGCCCATGATATTTGCCTTTCTCTGTTGCTTATCATACGAACGCAAGAAATTATGGTTCATATAAATTTGCAATTATTTACAAAACAAATTGCGCTTTTCATAAGCCGCATAGTTGTTTTTATAACTTTATTTGAACTTTAAATAATGTCTAAATTTCGGCAAGGTTTAAAATTTCGCCTGTTCCGGCGATTTCGGCGTAGACTAGGCTTCCACCGCGGCCGCAGTTATTATCCAGTGTAGCGGTGATACCATTCATATGCAGGCCGTTATTCTCAGGATCATAACCCCGAAAAACAGTTTGATAGGGATTATAAGCAAATTTCATGTGTTTGAAATGGGCATGTCCCCACCAAAAGCAGTCGCCCTGATCTTCTAAGGATCGGGTTGCGTCAATCCCCGCGTTAACAAACAGAAGAGGTGAGCATACACCATCAGCCTTTACCATAGTGCAATCTGTGAACGCTGCACGTTTATATTGAGAAGAAAAAATATCATGGCCTGCGTTGGAGTAAACATTGCATCGTGCGCGTTCGGTCCAGCGTGCAAGACGTATAACGCCTTCACGAGCAACGCGTGTGGCCTCATGAATATCAATACCATAGGATTCCATGGTTTGGGCTAATCCTTTATCCAACATCCACTCAAGCACTAATGCGGGATTCGGGGCGAATTGAAGCTGCATCAGTTTTTGCCACATTTCTTCTTGTGTGCCGCGAAGATAAGTAATGTCCGTAGTTAGCACACCTGGAACTGAGAGCAGGCATCGACGAAAAGAGAGGAGGGAGTCAACCGTTTGTCGGGAATGCGTTCCATAACCGGTATAGTTCCCTAAATAAACCAGTCTGTCGCCGGGGCGAAAGCGATTCCAGATGCTTTCATGAACCGAATGAAGCTTTTGCAAATCACCATGGATAGATGGAATTGCAAAAATGCGCTCAGGTGAGCCGAGACTTGCAAAACGGCAATCAATATGTGTCTGTATGTGTTTGTTATTCATAAAAACAGAATGCTTAAATCAAAAAAAGAACGTGTTGAATCACACTATAATGAGTGTAGCGAATTTGTGGCCTTGTTAAAATGGTAAAAAGATTTTTTATATAAAAAAGGCACCTTAGCGCCTTTATATTGAAATGGTATTTGTTATTTTGAATAGCCGCGTTTTGCCAGCCATTCTTTCATCATATCAATTTCTGCCTTTTGAGTTGTAATAACCTGTTCAGCCAATGTCCGTACTTGTGCATCTTCGCCATGTTGTAAAACAATTTCTGCCATTGAAACGGCTGCCTCGTGGTGAGGTATCATTCCGCGCATAAAATCAACATCAACATCGCCCGTGGGCTCCAGCATCATATTCTGATGCATGGTTGTCATGACATCGGCATAATAGTCATAGGCTTTATCATGAGTTTCTACGGCAGCGGCAGGAGAATGCGCAGTATGCGCCTCTTCTGCCATCACATGGCCGGATAAGCCTATTAAGGCTACTCCAAGACAAAGTCTAACATAACGGGACATTATATGCTTAGGCGGCCTTAGATAAAACGGCTTCTAGTTTTGTCGCGGCATCATCTTCGGACGTTTTTTCGATGGCAGCCACTTCACGAGCAAGACGTTCCAGTGCAGATTGGTAAATCTGACGCTCGGAATAGGATTGCTCGGTATCATCTTTAGGACGACGTAAGTCACGAAGAACTTCGGCGATTGAAACCGGATCACCGGAATTAATTTTTGTTTCATATTCCTGAGCGCGACGAGACCACATGGCGCGTTTGGCCTTGGCCTTCCCTTGGAGAGTCGTCAGGGCATCATCCATGCGAGATGTGGAGCAAAGCGCACGTAATCCTGATTCTTCTGCTTTCTGAACGGGAATTTTTAAACGCATACGATCTTTGTCAAATGCGATAGAATAAAGAGAGACTTCGACATCGCCTATTTTATAAGCTTCAATTCCTTCAATTTTTCCAACTCCATGGGCCGGATAAACAACAGCATCACCTTTTTTAAAATTAATTGAATCATTTGCAGGTTTTTTGCTCATTTCTTTTCCTCTCTTTATAATTACAATTTGTATAATAGTTTTTGACGTACAGTGCGTCGCCCCATTGCACAAGACATACCAAAATAATTTTATGGACGATTAATGTTAATCACATAAAAACGGCATTTTTATGCCAGTTCACTTTGATTGAAAGGATATTAACAAATAATTAACAAAAAATCAAGCCTTTATTATGTATATAAAAATATATTTTCTATTTTGTGGAATGCGATAGGATTATTTTTTAAATCTGATACGATGCGCGCATGGCAGAAACCCAAGTTAAAAATCCCGGTCAGGTCTTTGTATTTGCACTGTTTTCTACGGTACTGTTTTCTTTTATGAATTTGGCAGTAAAATATGCGGCTGAAAACGGTGTGCACATAACGCAGATTATTTTATTTAGAAATCTTTTGGCGTTGCCAGTTATTTTACTATTGATCAGTCGGCATATGGATAGTCAGACGTTACTCCATACAAAGCGGCCTTTTTCCCACATGATGCGGGGTTTGGTTGGTGTGAGTGCCATGGCCTGTTTTTTCCTGTCATTTAAATTGATGCCGCTTGGTGACGCGACAGCATTGCACTTTGCCTCCCCCCTTATCCTTACGGCATTATCCGTTCCGTTTTTAAAAGAGCATGTCGGACCATGGCGATGGAGCGCGGTGGGCGTGGGCTTGATCGGTGTTTTGATTATCGCCGCACCGACGGGCGAGACCAACTATCTCGGATCGTTTATCGCTTTGATGGCGGCGCTTTTGGCCGCTGTTGCCGCTATTCTGGTACGGAAAATGGGTGAGACAGAAAACTCCCTGACTATTGTGTTTTATTTTACTTTGTGCGGTATTATTTTATCGCTGGTGCTATGCCCGTTTTTTTGGCAACCCATAGCAAGCGTTTGGGTGTTTTATGCCTTACTTATGGTCGGCATTCTAGGTGGTATTGCCCAGTATTTTCTAACAAAGGCCTATGCACAGGCTCCCGCAGCCTATGTCAGTGTTTTTTCTTATGCTTCCATAGTATTTTCTATAGGGTTTGACATTATTTTTTGGGCTAAATTTCCTCTATGGAACGTATGGATCGGGGCGACAATCATTGTCGGTAGCGGTTTGCTCATTTTATACAGAGAGGTTGTTCATAAAGGCAAACAAGCCCGTTTGAGTATGTATGGTTTAACCCCTATACGCCCGACCCAGGCTGATATGGAACAATCTGCCACTAGACGTGATGACGGGGATGGGGTAAATGAAACGGAAAATAGTGAGAATCTTGTAAAGGAAAATAAACTATGACATTTGTGGTCACGGATATTTGTATTAAATGTAAATACACGGACTGTGTCGAGGTTTGCCCCGTCGATTGTTTCTATGAAGGGGAAAACATGTTGGTCATTCATCCTGACGAATGTATTGATTGC
>DCKW01000058.1:0-4884 GCA_002320485.1 Micavibrio sp. UBA1664 | reverse complement strand
GGTGTGTGTGAGCCTGAATGTCCTATCGAGGCGATTGTCCCTGACAGTGATCCTTCCGCCGATAAATTTCTTGAGCTAAACCGCGATTATTCCGAATTATGGCCTGTTCTGACACGTAAAAAAGATGCTCTACCGGAAGCCGAGGAATTCAAGGATGTTGAAAATAAAATTGAATTGTTCAGTGCCGAGCCGGGCGAAGGCGATTAGGTAATCGCGTCAATTGCTTCCTTGTCCAGATGTCCGGGCACAATAATCAAGGGAATGCGCAGTCTGTTCATGCCTTTTCCGGTAAAATAGCTTACTAAGGGGCCCTGATTATTGGAGTTTGTAGAGCCGGCAAGAATAAGAGCCCTGATATTTTTATTTTCTTCAATAATATCGACGATTTTTTCAATAAATTGCCCTTCCTGAATGTAAAGGCAAGGAAATATACCGTGATCCTCATGAATTTCCTTTGCCGCTTGCCAGAGATCTTTTTCAGCCTGAAGGCGCAAATCCTGGAGCATCAAGGCCTCAACCTTTCCCCAATGCATGAAATCATGCAGGTTCGTAATATGGGCGATGGAAACGCTGCCCCTTCTTGCTAAGGCAATTTTGGCGGCATAATAAGCGGCAATATTAAACTCTTTTGCCCCATCGGCAATTACGAGATAGCTGCCGCCATCACCGCGTCTGGTGCTTGTATATCCCAATTGGGTATCATTCGTATTACTCATTCAGCCTCATAATATGTTATTCGCGTCTTAGTAAAGTAACCGCCAAAAAGCTTGAAAACAAGGCTATAAAAATTACGGTTATCCCGTAAAGAAACGGGCTGGTGTGAGCGTAATTATGGACGCTCCCCGCCAGTCCGCCTTGTGCAATTTGAAAAGGGCGAGTTTGGGTATCAATCAATTCACCATTTTGAAAATGGAATGCCGTAATTTCGTATTGTCCTATCGGAACGTTGGAAGGCATGTATATGCGCGTTTTAAAAAGAGTATTATTCACAAATATCACGGCATTCGGCGTTAGGGAGTATAAGCCCTTTAATTGCTGGTTTTGAATAAGGGCTTCCTGAAAACGGCCTTTTTTTTCTGCCGGCTGTTTTCTTTCAGTTTCAAAAACAAGGCTGTTCAAGCCGATGCTTTTTTCATATCGCGTTTGGTAATCGGCAATTTGTAAAACCGGCCTCGAGCTTGCGACATTGTAATAGCCGGGAACATTTTTAAACGTAACTGACTCCCCTGTAAGCCATAAACCCATTACATTCACCTTGCGGTGTATGGATGTTTTTTTCTCCGGTCCCCTGACAATAATGACAATGTCGCCTTTAGGCTGTGCTGTACCGAAAACGGTCAGGGTATCGCCTGTAAAACCTGTGGTAATTTCCAGATTGGGCTCGGAAATATCCATATCGAGATCGGCCAATGCCGGATGCGTTAGAATAAAAAAATAAAATATGCCTAAAATGATAAAGCGCATCATTCCACCATTATACTGTAAAGATTGGCAGGGGGTAGGAGGAGGGCGCTTCCTAATTTTAATCCGACCAACATAATGATTGAGGCTAATATAAATCGGGCCGGTGCGCCCTTAACATAGTGTGAAAGTCGCACACCTATTTGCGCGCCGATCACGCTGCCACCGATCAATATGGAGGCAAGAATTAAATCGACTGTTTGGTTTGTCACCGCATGTAAAATACAGGCAAAGGCGGAGGTGATCATAATTTGCGCAAGCGATGTTCCCGCCACCAGCAACGGCGGCATTCTGAGAAGATAAATCATGGCCGGAACCAGCAAAAACCCTGCGCCAATTCCCATGACGGACACCATTAATCCGCCGACAATGCCGATCCCTAGCGGAACAAAGGCGCTGATAGATACCCTTGAATCGGGAAAATTCATTTTATAGGGTAAATTATCCCTGAATTTTTGAAACCGGGTTTGTTTATCTGCTGATATCGTTTGCGGTTGGTCGTCGGGATTCAGGCGCATTTTGCGCTGCTTTAATAATGTGCTCAAACTTTCGGTAAACATCATGCTGCCGATCGAGGAGAGAAATAGCACGTATAACACGGAAATAACCAGATCGACCTGTCCGAGATATTGCAACAAACGAAAAATAAAGATGCCTGATATGGTACCGATTAGGCCGCCTGCCAACAGAACGCCGGCCATTTTTATATCGATATTACGTTTTTTCCAGTGGCCGACCACCGCTGTTGAAGATGAGGCAACGAGCTGACTGGCTTGTGTCCCCACAGCAACGGCAGGCGGAATGCCAAGAAATATAAGAAACGGCGTTGTCAAAAATCCGCCGCCAATCCCAAACACGCCGGAAATTACGCCTACAACCGCCCCTAAAAAGGCAATTGTTTCGGCCTGAACGGCCATTTCGGCAATTGGCAGATAAATTTGCATAGTGCAATTCCGGCTAGAGATATAGAATGTAAAAAATTAATACCATAATCCTTTTAATGAATACAGAGATGTCTTTGAAAAAATGAAAAATAATTATTTTTCTTATATCGATATTTTATCCTTGAAATAAAGTTATGTATTTTCTTTAATAAAAGAAAAATTTAAAAAATTAAAACAGGAGAGATTATGGCTTATATAGATAGGGTACAGCCTCACGATACAACACTCAACCAAAAGCAGTTGAATTTATTACGTAGAATTGTGCAAAAAAAATGGATTCTGATGGAAGACAAAAAACATCTCGCGGCGTTTTTGTTCGTGTAGCGCGACAAAGAAATCCTCTGTTGTGCACAGATGAACATAAAGCAATGCTGGCTTTTGCAAAAGCAGAAGCCGGTGAAGCCCGAGCAATTCGTGCTTATAATATTATTGCAGAGCGTGAAGGTCGACAAGATCGTTTGATTGATAAGTCTGCGCCAACAATATCTCGCGCATGCAATTAACCAATCGGCATAGTGATCAGTCGGTCACCATGCCCGAATGGAGCGTTTTTAGTAACGGAAAGATTGGGTGGAACATGCTCGACAAGTATATCGTCGATTGTAAATCCGTAAGGCCTGCCCGTATCAAGCAGATTATCAAACTGTCCTAAAATCAGTTTATCAATTTGATCGAAAATACCTGTTCGCCTGAAATGGCGGAAAATTAGATCAAGATGGCTTGTCTCTATGTTCCAGTCTTCCAAAAATAATGTTTTTCCGGCAAAGTCGAGATCATGAACCAGATATTGCATGATACTGGCGTTACCCCCAACCAAATGTTGGGTATTATTCGTTGAAGGATTGGAAAGAATGTCGAAACATTGCTGAATGTCTTCTTTATTATTTTCATGGGTTGTAAACCATCGAAGATTCGGTCCGTGAAAGGTTCTTAAACCTGTTTTGGCATTAACGATATTTAATATGGAGGTGATATCGCTAAATCCCATAATGATTTTGGGATTGGCTTTCACGAGGTCAAAGTCGATTTTATCGACCCAATGCAGGGCGCGATTGCCGCCGCTAGAAAAAATAATTGCTTTAATGTCCGGATTGCGCACGAGATCATGAAATGCATTCAATTTATCTTCACTCGTTCCCGCCGACTGATGATGTTTGTGTAGTGTTTGCGGATGAGTATAGATTTTATAGCCATAGCTTTCGACTATATGTTTTGCCTTCTCCAAATCTTGCGCTGTTATATAGGATGAAGGGGACATGACACCGATTGTGTCACCGGTAGATAAGGGCGAAGGTATGATCATACAAATAGGGTGGCCTGCAAAGTCTGTTCAGTCAATGATTTTCAAAAGAAAATGAGTCCAAAATAAGAACATTTTTAAAAAACTAATTATCGCAATAAAATAAAAATAATGAATCAAATGAATCCCTTAGCATTATTCGGCTAAGGGCGATTCGTTTTTCACTTTACCGACCCGATTCGTATATGATTCTATAGATTTATGGGGTCATCTACAGTTACTTTCAATTCAAGGCACAAAACACTTTTGACGGCATTTTTGACGATGTTGCTAGTGTATCTTCTCTTCCATCTTTTTGTAAGTGAAAGATCAATTCCATCCCTGTTAAGCCTATCAATGCAGGAAAACCGTATGCAAACACAAATGGTCACACTTACGACGGAATATGATAGCCTGAATGACCGTGTGGCCAGATTGCGTCCTGAAACGCTTGATCCTGATTTGCTGGACGAATATTCCATACAAATGTTGGGGCACGGGAGTGCGCGCGGCATCATTCTTTTGGATGACAAAGGCTAGATTTCTGTCGCACCGCAACAATTGATATCTCTTTATCTTTTAATCGAAATCATCTAAAACCCTTTTCTGAAGGTTAAT
Organism: Micavibrio sp. UBA1664; assembly: GCA_002320485.1. Lineage (GTDB taxonomy): Bacteria > Pseudomonadota > Alphaproteobacteria > Micavibrionales > UBA1664 > UBA1664. Next base: position 582 of record DCKW01000058.1, on the reverse strand, counting down.
TATATATAAGGGAGCCGTTCGTATGGCTGCAAATCCAAAGCAAAAAGACAAATCAAACGCCAAGGACGTTCCGTCTGTCGACGAAATGAAAAAATTGTATCGGGATATGATTCTAATTCGTCGTTTTGAGGAAAAGGCAGGGCAACTTTACGGTATGGGTCTTATTGGGGGATTTTGCCATTTATATATCGGACAGGAAGCTGTTGTCACAGGTATCCAATCTATGCAGGAACCTCAGGATACGGTCATCACAACTTACCGGGATCATGCCCATATGCTGGCATGTGATATGGATCCGAAGGGTATTATGGCGGAACTGACAGGGCGAGAGGGCGGTTTTTCCAGAGGAAAGGGCGGCTCCATGCATATGTTCAGTCGCGACAAAAACTTTTATGGAGGACATGGAATTGTGGGCGCTTCCACAGCTTTGGGGACAGGCCTTGCCTTTTCACATAAATATAAGGAAGACGGCGGTGTTTGCGTTGCCTATATGGGCGACGGGTCTGCCAATCAAGGGCAAGTCTATGAATGTTTCAACATGGCAAAACTTTGGAACCTCCCTGTATTATATGTTATCGAAAA
>DCKW01000112.1 GCA_002320485.1 Micavibrio sp. UBA1664 | reverse complement strand
CGTGATGCATCGGCAAGCAAACGAATGGATTGCAAAACGTTATAGATAATCACCGGTTTGAACACATTTAACTCGAAATGCCCGTTTGACCCGCCGACGGTGACGGCAACGTTATTTCCCATTACTTGCGCGCATACTTGTGTCATGGCTTCGGATTGCGTCGGGTTAACTTTACCGGGCATAATGGATGATCCGGGTTCATTGGCGGGGAGATTGATTTCACCGATACCACATCTTGGCCCTGAGCCTAGCAAACGGATGTCATTGGCAATTTTCATACAACTTACTGCAATAGTATTGAGCGCGCCGGAAAGCTCGACAAGTGCGTCGTGCGCGGCCAAGGCTTCAAATTTGTTTTCGGCTGTAACAAAGGGGAGATCAGTAATATGCGAGACTTTTTCAGCAAATTTAACATCAAATCCTTTAGTTGAATTTATACCTGTCCCCACGGCTGTGCCACCTTGTGCCAGTTGCATGAGGCGGGGCAGGGTGGCTTTCACGCGGTCAATGCCGAAGGCAATTTGTTTGGCGTATCCAGAAAATTCCTGACCCAGTGTCAGGGGTGTGGCATCCATCATATGCGTACGTCCTATCTTAACGATATCTGCAAAATCCTTTGCCTTGATATCAAGGGCGTGGTGCAGATGCTCCAGTGCCGGAATCAGTTCATGATGCACTTGTTCACCCGCGGCGATGTGCATGGCAGTCGGGAAAGTATCATTGGACGATTGTCCCATATTGACATGATCATTGGGATGAACTGGTGATTTCGACCCGATTTTACCGTTCAACATTTCTATGGCGCGGTTGGCAATGACCTCATTTGCGTTCATATTCGATTGCGTGCCCGACCCTGTTTGCCAGACGACAAGAGGAAAGTGATCGATCAACGATCCGTCAATGACTTCGTCAGCGGCGGATTCAATTGTTTCACCGATTCTTTTGTCCATAACACCAAGATCGATATTGGCTTGTGCGGCGGCCTTTTTGACAATACCGAGCGCGCGGACAAGAGGGGCAGGCATTTTTTCGCCGCCGATTTTGAAATTTTCAAGGCTGCGCTGTGTTTGTGCTCCCCAGTATTTATCGGCGGGGACTTCCATTTCGCCAAGGGAGTCGGTTTCAATACGTGTTTTGGTCATGTTTTCCTCTTTATTAAATATCAGAGGAAATCCTACCATACACTGCTCAGAACGCAATTGAATGAAGTGATTTAAGCAATAATATCAGGGATAAGTTGACTTTCGAGTTTTTGAATCTCGTCTTTTAAGCATAACTTTCGCTTTTTTAAACGCTGTAACTGGATAAAATCGACAGGCGGTGTTGTCATTAATTTTGAGATGACCTCATCCAAATCGCGATGTTCTTCCTGCAGGATTGCGAGACGACCGCGCAATTCCTCTTCATATTCACTATCCATACCGGGTTTTTTCCGTTTTACAAAAAAGTTGTTAGCTTATGATAATGTATCAGAAAAAACCCTCTTTTTTAAGTGCTTTCTTCATGTAGTATAGAAGCATGAGTAAAAAAATCGGAATATTGACAAGTGGAGGCGATTGCGCGGGACTTAACGCCGTAATACGTGCGGTCGTACATTATGCGGACCAGCTGGGGTGGGAAGTCGTTGGAATCCAAAACGGGACGCATGGGTTGTTATATGATCCCCCACGTGTGAAAACCCTGACGCCCGAGCAATTTGACGGCACCATCCTGCGGCATGGCGGAACCATTCTCGGAACGATGAACAAGGGCAACCCTTTTGCCTATCCTATGAAGGATGGCACGACAAAAGATTTGTCCGACGATATTATCAACGGAATTAAAAAGCTTGGTTTGGATGCCGTGATCGGTATCGGCGGGGACGGGAGCTTTGCGATATTGAAGAAACTGGCCGATCGCGGCGGGTTTAATATGGTGGGCGTTCCGAAAACGATCGATAATGATTTAGGATGTACCGAAGTATCAGTCGGTTTTGATACCGCGGTGATGGTTGCAACCGAAGCTCTTGATCGCCTGCAACCTACGGCGGCAAGCCATGATCGTGTTATGATTTTGGAGGTCATGGGGCGTGATGCGGGTCATATCGCATTGAATGCGGGAATTGCCGGCGGTGCCGATGTTATTCTTATCCCTGAAATCCCGTATACATTTGATTCAATCGCCGAAAAAATCAAACAAGTGAAAGAGGACGGACGTAATTTTGGATTGGTCATCGTATCCGAAGCTGTGAAGGACGAACACGGACAAACCTTGCAAAAAGAATTTGCCGACGGACAAAAACGATTGGGTGGGATAGGTGACTATTTGGGTGAAAAAATTGCCGAGGTAACAGGGTCAGAAACACGCGTTACCGTATTAGGGCATATCCAAAGGGGAGGTCAACCGACATGGTCGGACCGTGTCATGGCTTCGTCTTTCGGTGTGAAGGCGGTCGATTTGATACGCGAGGGGAAATACGGCCGCATGGTTGCGTGGCAAAACCGCAAGGTTGTCGATGTCGCCATCGAGGATGCAATTGCCGCTTACCAAGAGGTTGATGTTAACGGAACACTGGTTCATACGGCACGCGGACTGGGCATATGTCTTGGTGATAATGAGAAATAGTTATGCTCTATATTCAACAATCTCTTAACCCTAACGAAGAAATTATTAAAGTGGGCCATTTTCATTGGTGGTATACTTTCAATGCCATGATGTGGCTTGTCATCGGTGCGGCCATGATGATCGGTATTTTATATGCCGCGTATTATTGGGAAGTGATGCAATTTGTGAAATCCAATTATCCCAACGTACCTGATAATTTATATGACCGTGCATGGAATGAGGCCGTAGAACAGAAGGGCGGGTTTATGAATGTGTTTCTATCCAGCCATATTGCCGTTAAATTGTCTGCCTTCGCCGTTTTTGTTGTGTGTGTGCTTATATTTGCACAAAAAATGGTTATAAAATCCACAACTGAAATCTGCTTGACCACTGAACGCCTTGTGTTAAAAAGAGGCGTTATTGCCCGTCATATCGAGGAAATCAGCGTTGATCGTATTGAAGGTGTCGACGTTTTCCAAGGAATTCTGGGCAGAATTTTGGGGTTTGGACGAATTAACGTTCGCGGTATGGGCGTGGGAGAAATTGATCTTCCCTTGATTGCACAACCGGTTGATTTTAAAAAAGCGATAGACCGTTCACGCTCGATGCGTCGCAGCGGAAATAATTTTTAGGATATTTTTATGCTGATAGTCAGAATTCTTTTATGTATAACCTTTTTAACGGGCGCCGCCACTGCCATGGAAACCCAGAGAGAGGTGTCCTATAGCCCGCTTTACAAGGCATTGAACGACAGACTGGAAGAGGTCGACGAGCAAATTGCAAAGAGGAAGCCCGAAGATGTGGTTGAGCCTCTCTCCTTTCCGGACAAGGTTGTCAAACAGGGATATCTGCATCCTGACATCGACCGTTTGCGTCAACGCCTTAATCATTATCTGACCTATGACGTGATGAATGCGGACCCGTATTATTATGATTCTCAATTGGTCGATGCCGTGAAACAGTTTCAGGCAAAAATGGGGTTGAAAAGTGATGGTATTATCGGGCCTGAAACTCTCGGTCTTCTGAATCGGACACTTGAAGATGAAAAACGCCAGATATTGGTGAATATGGCAAGGCTTCAACAACCCGAATGGAATGGCCGTCCCGATTTGCGTATAGAGGTCGATATTGCCCGCTATTGGCTTACAGCCTATGAAAATAATAAAATTGTCTTTGAAATGCCGGTTGTAGTGGGCACACAAGCACGGCAAACAAATCGCTTTTCCACTATTATGACAGGTGTGCGTCTTAATCCGGGCTGGACTTTACCGCCAACCATTAAATCCGAAGATTACATCCCGAAATTACGCACGAATCCTGAATGGGTGAGCCAGCAGGGCGTGATGATTTATTCCAGCTGGGATGAAAATGCAGAACCGATTGATCCGACAACAATCGATTGGAATTATTTGCCTGACAATGCCATACGCGCAATGCGTTTTTACAAATTGGCAGGCGATAATAACCCGTTGGGGCGTTATCGTTTTCTTATGAATAATCAATATGACATCTATCTTCATGATACGAATCAAAAATATCTTTTTAACAAGGATAACAGGGCATACAGTTCTGGTTGTGTTCGCGTCGAAGATCCAAGAAAAATTGCCGAATTTTTGTTAAAAGATGATCCCGATTGGACCGACCAACGTATTGATCAGGTTCTGGAAAAAGGCGATACATATAATGTTCGTGCAACGCGTTCTATCCCTGTTTATTTTGACTATAAAACGGCATGGCTTGACGAACAGGGGGAACTTGTATTAGGAAATGATATATACAATTTGGATCCTAGTGTTAAATATGATAATTTAGTCGTTACCAATACAAATCAACCTCTCCCCACAAATTCAGGGGATAAATATTCGGATCTTTAAATTTATTTAACTTTTATATGACACGATAATAAAAAAATAGAGTAAACGAAAAAATCAGAGTGGGTAATTATGAATATTAATGGAACTCGAAGAAAATTCGTCAAATTTTCTATTGCTGGAATGGCATTATTCGCATCAGGCGCTCTTAATGTATTGCCAGCCTCAGCGAGACAAACAATCGGACACGAAGTATCATTTAAAAACGCACACACAGGCGAGTCATTCCGTGGTGTATATAGAATAGGAAGCTATTACGTCCCTTCCGCATTTCGCAAAATTAATCGCGTTTTACGCGACCATCGCACAGGGGATATACACCCGATCGACCCTGAATTAATCGATACTTTGGCCCGTATTCAACGGGATTGCCGTTGCGGACAAGCGGTCGAAATTCTATCGGGTTATCGTTCTCCTAAAACAAATGCCATGCTTCGTAGTACAACTAACGGCGTTGCTAAAAATTCGTTCCATTTAAAAGGGCAGGCGGCTGATATACGCGTTCCCGGCTCCTCAACATCCAAGGTCCGTAATACGGCCCGCGCTTTGCGTGTCGGGGGTGTAGGATACTATCCGAAAAGCGGCTTTGTCCATGTGGATACAGGAAGCGTCCGTACTTGGACATCTTAAAAAGATTTGATTTAAATCTGTGACCAAGGGGCCGGTTCTTCATGAATGTGGCCTTCTTCCATGCTTAAGCTGTACACATCAAACGGATAGTGTTTAGAGATGTTTTCGGTGGGCGCAAATTTTAATAATTGGCAGTTTTCAATTTGTAATGATCGTGGGGCAATACCGAACAGGTGATCAAGCCCATTTAGTAACCGTCCGTGAGCGGCAATGAAAGGCATCTCATAATTCGGATTGCTAAGAATTTTAGTAAAAATTCCTTTCATACGTTTAGCCAACATATCCAGATTTTCGCCATTGGGCGGACTTTGCCCATCTGCCCATCGTTGACGTGCGTCCATGTAAGGGATGCCTTCCCAATCTCCGGCCATAATCTCTCTTAAATCATACTCTTCAATCATGGGGTATCGCCTCTTATGATTGAGGATTTTTGCAGTATCTGCCGCACGCGATAATGGCGAATGAATAATGTGAGTGGGGGAGGGGGATAATATTTTAAATAAAGGGCGGATGTTCTCGGCCTGGCATCTGCCTCTTTCGGTTAAAGGCGTATCAACATTTCCGCCGGCAAACCGTCCTAAGACATTCCATTCCGATTCACCATGGCGGATGTAATAAAAAGATCGTCGTGGTAAGGATGCATTCATGGCATAATCAATTCCATGAATCGTTTTTCCGATCAAGGGATAGTTTTATCGGTTAGACCGCATGGAGAGGGCGGGGCTGTCGTCCATCTTCTCACTCAAAATCACGGGAAATGCGGCGGATATGTGAACGGCGCCCAATCTAGCGGCCGACTCCGCAGCCTGCTCCAGCCAGGCAATATTGTATCCTGCGAATGGCAGGCAAAA
>DCKW01000104.1 GCA_002320485.1 Micavibrio sp. UBA1664 | reverse complement strand
GTCGATCAGGCCAAGAAGAAAGCCTATGACGAGGCGGCTTATATTTTCCGCGAATGGGTGTTATCCGGTAAAATCCAGTCGGTTCTTACAATGATCCCGACCCGTATGGACGCCGAAATTGACGGTCTTGATTATGATCAATATCTCAAAGATTATTTCACTATGTGCAATCAGGATTGGGATTTAATCGATAAAACGCAAGCGAAACTGATTGACCGATTAAACGAGACAAAGGAGTTGCGTTTCACCAATAATGACGGAACCGACCTGACCATGAATATTGATGGGTTTACATTTTGTAATTCGACCGTGGCAAGGAACGTTCCCGGGTCAGAAGTGTTTTCAGCCCCCCGCCGTGACAGCACGAACGGAACAATCGTAGCCAAAGGAAAATTTGCCGTTAAAGGGTTTCAAAACGAGGTGGTTGAAAATATCATGCTTAAATTCAAGGATGGTTATCTGACCGAATATTCCGCCGAAAAAGGACAGGATATTCTGGAAGAAACCGTAAATAAAGATGAGGGTTCTCGTTATATCGGGGAAATCGGTATCGGGACAAACCCGTTTTGGAAAACGCATGTCGCCTCTATTTTGCTTGCCGAGAAAATTGGCGGGTCATTCCATGTCGCGCTTGGTGATGCCTATACAATGACCAAATATATAGGGACACCTGTCAATGTCGATAACGGCAACCGTTCGCATTTGCATTGGGATATCACCACCATGTTATTGGGAAAAGAAGGCAAGATTTTTGCCGATGGCGAGATGATTATGGACGACGGGAAATGGGTGCTACCGGAACTGGCGCCATTGAGCGGGGTGTAAGTTTAAGATTGGGTCTGATAGTTGCGTCGGGTTTAAAATACGCATTCGCTAATTTTTCACTTTGGCCAATGTTGACTATTCTAACGTTATCGCGTCCTAGTAAGGATGTTAATCCCGTTTCATTTGCAAAATGCCAAGCCCCGAAAATTACCGCGGCTTTTTCTCCCTCCACTGAATTTTCATCAATTTTACTTTTTAAAAAGCTATCGTCATTGCGCAATTTTATTGCTTCACCATGTGTTTCTTTGGCTTGCATAAATAGGGCCCAACCATCCATGAAAATTTCAGGCTCTCTGTCCTGTAGATCCATTAAGGCCGCTTTTGCCCTGTCTTTAACAGTTTCTTCTTTTGTATATTTGATAAACCCTTGATAAACCGCGTCTTGCTGTGCCGCAGTCCATTCGGATTTCCAAATATCAAAAGCAGATAGCTCCAGATCTTCTGCTTTATTTTTTAGAAGGATAGCCTCTCTTTGAGAATCAATAGCGATAATCTCAATGCCAGCCCTCGCAGCGTTATGGATAAACTCATTTTCAATTAAAAAATTATTCCGTAATGCGTCTGTTTCTGTGAAAGTATCGGGATCTTCATCAATACCATAGGTTTTTTCTACAATTTCTTGCGGGCTAATCTTTCCTTGCGCAATAAGATCTACAAGCACACCAGTAGGGCTGTTTGCATCTTTTTCTATAAAAATTTTTTTAATATCGCACGAAATTAAGTCATCAAGCATCTGCTGGCTGTATAAAGTATTTTGAATATCTAAATCGTCATGATTTGTATCGCCAATTAAAGTAAACGGGCGATCGCAATAATCACGTATAGGCTCATTTGATTGGGCAATCGGGGTGATTGTATGCTCGTTATTTTGCGCGGCAACGGCATGGGGCTGCAGAATGTGACTGACACCCATAAATAATCCTAGTAATGCACCCTTTTTCATAATTAGACTATATTGCATATTGGTTAAAAAACAACTAAATTATCGGTATGACCTATGACCAGAATAATATTTTTGCCAAAATCATTCGCGGGGACATTCCGTGTAACTTTATTTATGAAACAGAGCATGTTGCCGCCTTTGATGACATCGCACCGCAGGCGCCTGTTCATGTATTGGTGATCCCAAAGGGTCAATACAAATCCCTTACCGAATTTTCTGCACAGGCATCTGCGGAAGAGTTGGAACATTTTCACCATGCGATTGCGCACGTTATCAAAGATAAAGGCCTGACTGAAAATGGATATCGCGCCATTTGCAATACGGATAGTCATGGCGGCCAGGAAGTGCCGCATTTTCACATGCATATTCTGGGTGGTGAAAAAATGCCGCCGATGCTTGTCAAATCCTAAAGGCGATTAGCAAAATTCCCACTAACCATTTATTAATTAGGGTATGACAATGTAGGGTGAAAACCCTATAGTTATACTATCGAACGAATAAGAAGGATAAGTCATGGCATCTGACAATATGATTGCTGACGAATATATGGCCATCAGCGTCCCTGAAGCCGATGTAAATACGAAGGAATTGTTTGGTCTGAATATTCCGTTTCCGGTCAAACGATTTGGCCTGACAACCGAATTTGTGCCGCCGACAGATGAATCCTATGTTTTTGATTATGATACCACATTGGCGATTTTATCGGGCTTTATGTATAACCGCCGTGTGATGATTCAGGGGTTTCACGGAACGGGTAAATCATCGCATATTGAACAGGTCGCGGCGCGCCTGAACTGGCCTTGTGTTCGTATCAACCTTGACTCCCACGTGACGCGTATCGACCTGATGGGCAAAGACCAGATTGTTTTGAAAGACGGCCGTCAGGTTACGGAATACAAGGAAGGATTGCTGCCCTGGGCGATGCAAAATCCTGTGGCATTGGTGTTTGATGAATATGATGCGGGCCGGCCAGATGTGATGTTTGTGATTCAGCGGGTGTTGGAATCTGGCGGAAAGATGACATTACTTGATCAAAATAAGGTCATTCATACACATGATGGATTTAGGCTTTTTTCAACTGCTACCACCGTTGGCCTTGGAGACACGATAGGCTTATATCATGGTACACAACAAATAAATCAGGCGCAGATGGATCGTTGGAATTTAGTGACGACGTTAAATT
>DCKW01000127.1 GCA_002320485.1 Micavibrio sp. UBA1664 | reverse complement strand
CACGATCTATGGATTGGAGGAAGATTTCGCCCGCGCCTCGTTTTTCGCATTCTTTTGCCCACTCAATCGGGGACATAGATGTTTCGTAAGTTCCCGAGCGAGAATAAACCCGATAGGTGCCATCCGCCGTCTTGCGATAATCTATATTCACTACAACGCATTGCGTGCCGAATTCTTCTGCGCATTCGGTTATAAAATTCGGATTTTCTAGAGCTTGCGTATTTAAAATGCATTTGTCTGCCCCGTTTTCGAGGCGAGCACGCACATCTTCAATTGTACGAATTCTTCCACCAAAAGACACAGGCATTGAACATACGGATGATATTTGTTTTAACAGCCCCAGAGTAGAACTGTCTTTATATGAAATGTATAAATCATCACGCCTCATATCATGGAAGTCGCTATCACTAATGTCGATCAGAACCAATTCATCAACATTCCAGTTGGACAGGCGACGTATAGTATCAACCGGATTACCTATGACCTGATGAATATGAAATATTTCTGATCTTACAATCATACCGTGTTTGATTAAAACAACTGGGATTAGACGGCGATACTGACTCATAACGCTTTAATCTCCTTGACAAAACGTGATAAAAGGTCAAGGCCGGCATCTTGACTTTTTTCCGGATGAAACTGGCATCCGAAAACATTGTCCTTTTCAATGGAAACTACGATTGATCGGCCGTCATATTGAATAGTGGCTGCAATATCATCATTATCGTTACAAACCATATGATAGCTATGAACATGATAAAAACTGTCTGTTTTATATGTTTCGGGAAATAATACTCCAGGCTTTTCCGCATTAACATTATACCACCCGATATTTGGTACACGGTAGTTTTCTGTTAATGATCTCAATTTGATAACCTGAGCGTCGATAATGCCCAGACCTTCAATGACATTATCTTTATGGAAACCTTCACAGCCGGTCTTGGCAAGTAGTTGCATCCCGAGACATATACCGATTGTAGGAATTTTATCTTGCGATATCTTTTTTTTTACAAGGTCTGTAATTCCAGCATCTTGCATACCCTTCATTCCACGAGCAAAGGCGGACACGCCAGGGATGACAAGGGCTCGAGCTTTATGGATATCATCATAATTCTGTGTGAGATTAACAGTTATTCCAATTTTTTCAAATCCGTTAAGAAGCGAACCGAAATTTCCCGCCTTTGTGTCAACGATCGTTAATTCCATGGTGCAGTCTTGTTATTTCTATTGATATACTCTAGACCAATCCTTACCATGGGCTGCGTTATATTGAAAGAAGGAATTGAAGGCATGTTTAACAATAAGACCATTTTAATAACAGGCGGAACAGGATCGTTTGGCCATAAATTTGCCACTCGACTTCTAGCCGAATATAATCCTAAAAAAATTATTATTTTTTCCCGTGATGAACTAAAGCAATATGAAATGGCACAACGTCCAGAATTTAAGGGGCAAAAATCCCTTCGTTTTTTTATCGGGGATGTGAGAGATTATGACAGACTTACGGTTGCCATGCGTGGTGTCGATTATGTGATTCACGCCGCGGCTTTAAAACATGTTCCTATTGCCGAATATAATCCTACAGAATGCGTTAAGACCAATATAGATGGTGCAATGAATGTAACACGCGCCGCCATTGCAACGGGAGTACATCGCATTATTGCTTTGTCGACCGACAAGGCGGCAAATCCGATTAATCTTTACGGGGCCACAAAACTTGCCTCCGATAAAATTTTCATTGCCGCCAATAATATGGCGGGATCATTAGAAACGCGTTTCGCTGTGGTTCGTTATGGAAACGTGGTGGGATCGCGTGGCTCTGTTGTTCCGTTTTTTGAAAAACTGATCCGTGAGGGTGCAAAGGAATTACCTATTACCGATGAGAGGATGACTAGATTCTGGATCACATTGGATGCTGGAGTTGATTTGGTTTTAAAAGGTTTTGAACGCATGAAGGGAGGCGAAATTTTTGTTCCGAAAATACCTTCGATGCGCGTTACAGATCTGGCAAAAGCCATGGCCCCTGATTTGCCGCATAATGTTATAGGCATTCGCCCGGGTGAAAAACTGCATGAAGTTATGGTTCCGATGGAGCTTGGACGTGATACGATCGAATTTAAAGATCATTATGTCATCAAGCCATCTGGCACCCGTTTCGGCGATGACCATAACTATCTAGAAAATAACATGGGCGAAAAAGGAAGGGATGTAGGTGGTGATTTTGAATATGCTTCTGATACGAACCCGCATTTCCTGACTGTTGACGAGTTGAAAGCCTATGCATAATTATATTCCTTACGGTCGGCAATTTATTACAGACGACGATATAAAGGCTGTCTCGGAGGTGATGCGTTCCGATTTTTTAACGCAAGGACCGGCAATCCAGAAATTTGAAGCATCTTTTGCAAGCAAACATAATTCAACTTTTGGGGTAGCGGTTACCAGCGCAACGACGGCTCTTCATATTGCTTATCAGGCATTGGGTATCGGCCAGGGCGATATCGTCTGGACATCTCCCAACACATTTGTTGCTACATCAAATGCCGCTCTTTATCTAGGGGCCGAGGTGGATTTTGTTGATATTGATACAGATACATTCTGTATGTCAGTTTCTGCTTTAGAAGCAAAACTAAATCAAGCTGAAAGTCAAAACCGTTTGCCCAAACTTGTTGTTCCTGTTCATTTTGGCGGATTGTCGTGCAACATGAAATCCATACGAGAATTATCAAATAAATATGGTTTTAAAATTGTGGAAGATGCATCACATAGCGTTGGGGCATCCTATGGTGGACAACCGGTCGGATCTTGCCAATATTCGGATGCCTGCGTTTTTAGTTTTCATCCCGTAAAAATTATTACGACGGGCGAAGGCGGGTTGATTACTGCGAATGATAAAAAAATTTATCAGGACTTATGCATGCTTCGAACACACGGTATTACGAAAGATGTGAATGAAATGCAGGCGGATGATCCTGCCCCGTGGGAAATGGAGCAACAAATCCTAGGATATAATTACCGAATGACCGATTTTCAGGCGGCATTGGGAAACAGTCAACTAAAAAGATTGAATCAAAACATTGCACGCCGTCGCGCATTAGCGCAAAAATACCGTGAGGGTTTAAATGGCCTACCTATACATTGTCAGGGCATAGCAAAAGGTGTGGAAAGTTCGTGGCATTTATTTCCTGTTTTGTTTGAAAACGGAGTAACACGACGCGCAGTTTTTGATTATTTACGTGAACATAATATCGGAACGCAGGTGCATTACATGCCCGTCTATTGGCAACCATATTATAAAGACTTGGGGTTTAAGAAAAATCTGTGTCCGAATGCCGATGACTACTATTCGCGATGTTTGTCATTGCCGATGTTCCATGGAATGACGGATGAGGAACATGATTATATTCTATTCTGTCTGCGAGAATTTTTTAAATGAGTAAGTGTGTTGCCTTTATTCATGCGCGAGGGGGCTCCAAACGAATTCCCCGTAAAAATATTAAAGATTTTTGTGGAAAGCCAGCAATTTCCTACCCGATTGAAACGGCGCTAAACACGGGTGTATTTGATGAAGTTATTATTAGCACAGACGATGCAGAAATAGCCGATATCGCTGTAAAGTATGGAGCCAAACAATATTATGTCCGCCCCGCTAATTTGTCGAATGATATCGCCACAACAGACGAAGTTTTTCAATATGATATAAAAACTATGAGAGAAAAAGGGTGTGATTTTGATCATGCCTGCTGCATTTATGGTACATCAATATTTTTAGAAGAAACCCACATTAATCAGGCCTGTAAAATTTTTGCTGCGCATGAAAATGCTAAAAGCGTCATTTCTGTTACTGAATATGATTTTCCAATCTATCGAGCTCTGATTAAAAATGATGTCGGGCAATTGGTAATGCGCGAGCCTGAATATCTCCTAACTCGATCCCAAGATCTACCGGATACCTATCATGACGCGGCACAATTTTATTTTTTAAAAGTTGATGATTACCTGAAAAATAAAAAAATATATGCTGATAATGGGTTGTTTAGCGTTGAAATTCCTAATTCAAAAGTTATTGATATCGATACGCCCGAAGATTGGATAAAGGCAGAAGGCATTTATAAAACACACTATCGCGAAAGAAATGAAAAATGATGCTGCGTCATGCAGTTTTTGACGATTGCGAGGATTTACTAAACTGGCGAAACGATCCTATGACACGCACCATGTCCATAATACAGGATGCTGTTAAAAAAGAGGACCACGATAACTGGTATAGATCTTCTCTGAATAATTTAAACCGTACTATCTATATAGCTGAGAAAGACGGACAAAAAATTGGAATGTGTAGATTTGATTATAATGCGGATGAAAATTTTGCCGAGCTCTCCATTAATCTTAATCCGGCAATGCGCGGGATGGGCCTTAGTGTAAAAATTCTAAAACAAGCCATTGAACAATATCCTAATTCGTGCCCAGTGATAGCCACGGTAAAAAAAGATAATGTGGCAAGTGCTAGGGCTTTTAAAAAGGCGGGATTTAAACAATACGGCAATGATCTGAATTATTTATATCTAAAAAAGGTTTTTTAAAATATGGAAATGATTAAAATTATTACCGGCTTTCAAGAACATGCCGATATTTTATATGCCATGTTGCAGCAAAAAACGCATGTAATCAGCCATCATGCGATACCCTCCTATGAGGATCATATTGATTTTATCAGGAATAATCCCTATCGCACCTGGTATCTGGTGAAATCGAATGATCGATATGTGGGACATGTATATTTGCTGGATCAAAATAATACTATGGGATTGGTGTTTAACAACCCAAAGCAAGAAGAAGTTAAATTTGCTATTGACTATTTAAAGGCTAATTATGATCCTTTGCCCGCAATTAGGTCTGTACGCACGTCATATTTTATTGTTAACATCGCCCCGACCAATGAAAAGCTAGCACAAATTATTAATGATCTTGAAGGCGAAGCTATCCAAACAACTTACATATTAAAATAAAGGAATAAAAAATGTCGTACTCATCAAAATTGAATGACATTATAAACAATAGCAAGGATGCCCCATGTTATGTGATTGCAGAACTGTCATGCAATCATAACGGTGATTATGATGAAGCCGTGCGGATTATGCACGCCGCCAAAGACGCAGGTGCCGATGCGATCAAATTGCAAACCTATACAGCCGATACGATCTCCCGCAATTTTAAAACCACGCCCAAAGGCACCATCTGGGACAAAATGGATCTTTATGCACTTTACGATAAGGCCCATACGCCATGGGACTGGCAATTGAAATTGGCAGAGGAGGCTCGGCGCATTGAAATTGATATTTTATCATCGCCTTTCGATGAAACGGCGGTTGACTTTTTAGTTAATGAAATGAAAGTTCCTGCTTTGAAGGTGGCCAGTTTTGAAGTGGTGGATACAAAACTGCTTCAAAAAATGGCAAAAACAGGCCTTCCTATCTTAATGTCAAACGGTATGACTACTTATGAAGAAATGTGG
>DCKW01000059.1:2907-3207 GCA_002320485.1 Micavibrio sp. UBA1664 | reverse complement strand
AGGATTATTATTTTCGGATGATCTGGTCATGAAAGCACTGGATAGTTACGGCGATATAATCGCCCGTGTTCATATGGCACTAAATGCGGGGTGTGATGTTGCCGTGCCTTGCCATACCACTTTACATGAAGCGAAAGCGATTCTGGAAAGTTTGTAATGATAACTTTTGAAGAAGATACCCCTCAATTGCCTCAAGCATTGAATCCCGAGGATTTGCTGTTAAATCTTGAGGGATATGAAGGGCCGATTGACCTGCTTTTGACATTGGCACGCGATCAAAAGGTTGATCTTGCAAAAATT
>DCKW01000059.1:0-2675 GCA_002320485.1 Micavibrio sp. UBA1664 | reverse complement strand
ACAAATAAATTTGAAGTTAATTTAAATACTTATTCCGGGCCTTTGGACTTATTACTGGATTTGGCGAAGTCACAAAAGGTTGATCTTGCAAAAATTTCCATTTTGGCTTTGGCGGAACAATATCTTGCCTTTATCGATCGTGCCAGAGACCTCAAGCTTGAAATTGCCGCCGATTATCTGGTAATGGCGGCGTGGTTGGCCTATCTGAAATCAAAATTGCTGGTTCCGCAAACCGATGAGGACACAGAGGATGAGGAGTTAAGCGGTGAAGCGCTGGCCGAGGCGTTGGCATTCCAGTTAAAGCGATTGGAGGCCATGCAAAAAGTCGCGGAATTGTTATTCAATTTGCCGCAACTGGGGCGTGATTTTTTCCCAAGGGGAGCAAGGGATAATGTGGATGTTGTGGTTTCACCATTATGGCAGGCGGATTTGTATGATGTATTGTCGGCCTATGGGTCCATCGCCCGCCGTCAGGAATCGGCGCATTATAAATTAAAAACATGGTCGTTAATGTCAACGGAGGAAGCGTATGACCGTCTGTCCGCTATGCTTGGTAAATTGCCGAGAAAGGGGCGGGAATCCGTATGGGCGGTATTGGAAAGTTTTGTGCCTGCGGATTTGAAGGACGTATTGATGAAACGCTCATCGCGTGCGTCACTCTTTACCGCAACATTGGAAATGGCAAAGCAAGGGCACGTGGATATTCGTCAGGACGGTCTTTTCAAACCGATTTATATCAGGCAAAAAGGGGAAGATGATGACTGTTGATCCCGAAGATATCCGTGTTATGGAGGCGCTTGTATTTGCGGCGGAAAAGCCGTTACAGGTTTCGGATATGATGAAGTGGTTTCCTCACCTTCGTGAAGAAGCCGTCCTCGCAACATTGAAATCCTTGCGGCAGGATTATGAGGGTAGGGGGGTTATTCTACATGATAATGGCGGTTTCTGGTCTTTTAAAACGGCCCCAGAATTGGGAGAGCGGCTGAATATGGAAGTTGAAGTCGAGCGAAAACTCTCGCGTGCAGCAATGGAAACGCTCGCCATTATTGCCTATCATCAACCGCTAACCCGTGCCGAAATTGAAAATATTCGCGGGGTTGCCACGGGACGCGGAACGCTCGATATACTTATTGAATCCGGTTGGGTTAAACCGGGACGCCGACGTGAAAGCCCCGGCCGGCCGTTAACATGGGTAACCACCTCGGGGTTTTTATCACATTTTGGTCTGGAAACGATTACCGACATGCCGGGGCTGGATGATTTAAAGTCCGCAGGGTTGCTTGACCGCCGTCCTGCGGTTCAAACGTTACCGTCGTCGGGTGAATTGTTTGACGAAGGGGATGAAGATTAAAAAAACAATCCTTGGCGTTCCGGTTTCACCGCTGTATTGTTAGAAAAAAAGGAAAAAGCTTATGTCTCTAGGTATCTGGCAAATTTTATTAATTGTATTACTGGTTTTATTACTGTTCGGTGCGGGGAAGTTGCCGAATGTAATGGGCGATCTGGCCAAAGGTGTCAAAAACTTCAAAAAAGGTCTTGAAGAAGATGATGATA
This sequence comes from Micavibrio sp. UBA1664, assembly GCA_002320485.1. Lineage (GTDB taxonomy): Bacteria > Pseudomonadota > Alphaproteobacteria > Micavibrionales > UBA1664 > UBA1664. Next base: position 1,121 of record DCKW01000059.1, on the reverse strand, counting down.
ACGATAAACCCGTAAAGAAAACCAAAACAAAATAGATGTTTGATTTCGGCTGGGCGGAAATTCTGGTAATCGGGGCGATTGCATTATTTGTAATCGGGCCGCAGGATATTCCGAAAATCGCCTATTCGGTGGGAAAGTTTTTCCGCCGTTTGAAATATTTTCAGTTTGCGCTGACAAGCCAATTCGACGATTTTATGGATAAGGCCGAAGCCAAGGAAAATCGTAAAGAGCCGAAAGAAGAATTGGATCACGATCCGCATAATGAGGCCGAGGATGACGAAGCCTATATCACGATGATGCCATTGCCGGAAGCGCAACCAATCGACGATGTCAACGACAGTAAAACCGAGGAGCAGCAGGAGAAAAAACCGCAATGACACCCGAGGTTTTAACCCATATTGCAGAGTTGCGTCGCCGTTTGATGATTTGTGCCGGGGTGATTGTTATTTTAATGCTCGGCGCCTACAGCTTTGTCGATCATATTCTGGCTTTTCTGATTGAGCCTTTGGCCCACGTTATGGGCGAAGAAAGCACGCAACGTTTGATTTACACAGATTTAACAGAGGCATTTCTAACCAATATCAAACTCTCTTTTTATATGGCAATGTTTATTGGATTGCCTGTTATCCTTATTCAAATATGGCTGTTTGTCGCACCGGGATTATATGATCAAGAAAGGGGCGCGTTTTTACCGTTTCTGATTGCTACTCCCGTATTATTTTTAACAGGTGCCGCAACCGTTTATTATTTGATTATGCCTGCCGCATGGGGATTTTTTCTCGGCTTTCAAACAGGCGCTGACGAAACGACATTACCGATTCAGCTGGAGGCACGTATAGGTGATTATCTGAGCTTGATTATCACCCTTATTTTTGCCTTCGGAATTTGTTTCCAACTGCCGGTTTTACTGACTTTGTTGGGCAGGGCGGGGCTCATCACCGCCGATCAACTGGCAGCCAAAAGAAAATATATGGTTATCGCCGCCTTTGCCGTTGCGGCAATGTTGACGCCGCCAGATATTATTTCCCAAATCATGTTGGGCGTGCCGATTCTTGCTCTCTATGAAATTTCAATTATTCTGATTAGAATGTCGGCTAAACAACGCGCGTTAAAATCGACCG
>DCKW01000094.1 GCA_002320485.1 Micavibrio sp. UBA1664 | reverse complement strand
CGGAAGCCGAAAAGATCATGCAAAGCCGTTTAAGGCAAAAGGCGATGGATGCAGGCGTGACAATGATCGACCCTGATACGGTTTTCATGACCACAGATACGGTTTTCGGCACTGATGTGATATTGGAACCCAATATTTTTATCGGCAATGGCGTCCGGATCGGGTCGGGAACGATCATTCATGCCTTTTCACATCTGGAAGGGGTGGAGATCGGCAATAACGCATCGGTCGGCCCGTTTGCCAGATTACGCCCAAAATCCAAAATCGGAGATAATGTCTCGGTCGGCAACTTTATCGAGGTCAACCGCTCTGAATTTAAAGAGGGAAGCAAATCCAAGCATGTATCCTATATTGGCGATGCCGTCATTGGGGAAGACACCAACATAGGCGCCGGAACAATTTTTGCCAATTATGACGGTTTTAATAAAAATACAACGCATGTCGCAGAGAACGTCTTTGTCGGATCAAACAGCACAATTATTGCCCCTGTTACAATACAGCAAGGCGCCATTATCGCGGCAGGCAGCACAATTACTCATAATGTCGCCGCCGATGCTTTGGCCGTTGGTCGCGCCAAACAAGTCATATCCGAAGGATGGGCAAAAGGATATCGCGACAGAAAGCGGAAAAAGGACTGATGCGCTTATTTTTAACCCTCACGACAATGATGATGGTATTGGCTCCTTCGTTTGCATGGGCATGTCGATGCTATCCACCCGATGACACGGTCGCATCCAAAGCTTATGAAGAGGCGGATATTGTTATCCGCGCCGAAATTATCAGCCCCTCAAAAGGGTTCACACAATCAGGCCCCCTGCTGACAGTCAACACGATCGACGTTATAAAGGGCGAGAACGTGCCCGCAACCTTGAACCTGAATTATAATAATGTACCTGCTGCATGCGGCAGCTATTTTGAAAAAGGCCAAATCACAGTTATCGGTATTTATGACACGCGCGATATGTCGAAAACAGATGCGGCACGTGGATACGGCTATCGACTGATGTCTTCATGCCAGCTTGATTACATACGTTATTACGTGGATCATATGAAGACTCAACAAGAAACTCACAAACACGAAATCATTGAAACGGAGTAAGAATTATGTGCGGTATCGTTGGAATAATCGGAAAAAAGGAAGCGGCGCCTCAATTATTGGAAGGTTTGAAACGCCTTGAATATCGCGGCTATGATTCTGCGGGTATTGCCACATTGGACAACGGAAAAATTGACCGTCGTCGTGCGGAGGGCAAAATCATCAATCTGGATCAACGACTGACGGAAAAACCATTGGCAGGCGTTATCGGTATCGGCCATACACGATGGGCCACACACGGTTTACCGAATGAGACTAATGCCCACCCTCATGCGACCGATAAGGTAGCTGTTGTCCATAATGGTATTATCGAAAATTATAACGAATTAAAGGAAGAGCTGACCTCCTATCAGGTTCATTTCGAATCCGAAACCGATACGGAAGTGGTGGTGCAGCTAGTCAACCATTATCTGACTCAGGGAATGAGTCCGTTTGATGCGGCCAACACCACATTTGACCGTTTACAAGGCGCATATTCCCTTGCCCTGATTTTTGCAGGCGAGGATAATTTGATGATCGGTGCACGTCAGGGTACACCTCTTGCCGTCGGCTATGGTGATGGGGAAATGTATCTGGCCTCCGACTCCTATGCGCTTGCCCCATTTACAAATAAAATCTGTTTTCTTGAAGATGGCGACCGCGTCACCATGACCCGCGATTCGGTGCGCATCTATACTTCCACTAATGATAATATTGACCGTCCAATACGGGTCACGGCACAAAGCGGCGCGGTGACAGGTAAGGGTAATTATCCGCATTTCATGTTAAAGGAAATTTATGAACAACCTGCCGTTATCGGCGATACATTGAATGCTTACATCAATCCCGCAAATGGTGTTGTTTCGCTCCCTCCTGAAGTTATGGCTCTGGCGAACACACCGCGTGTGACGATTGTCGCCTGCGGAACGGCCTATTACGCCGGCTCCGTCGCCAAATACTGGTTGGAGCAGGTAGCGCGTATTCCTGTCGAGCTGGATATTGCATCCGAATTCCGTTATCGCGAAGCGCCGATGCCCGAGGGAGGTGTTGCGCTTTTCATCTCGCAAAGCGGGGAAACACTCGATACGCTGGAGGCCTTGCGCTATGCCAAATCACAAGGACAAACCATCCTGTCGATTATCAATACCATTGAAAGCACAATTGAGAGGGAATCGGACCATGTTTTGCATACTCTTGCAGGGCCTGAAATCGGTGTTGCCTCAACAAAGGCCTTTACAACGCAATTGACAACTCTTGCTTGCCTTGCCGTGGCATGGGCGCATGAAAAAGGGGCCATTGATGCCAAACGTGCCGGTGAGTTGGGGGAGGCCTTACGCCATATCCCAACGGTTGCAACACAAATCCTCAACCATGATGAAACGATCAAATCCTTTTCCAAGGATGTAGCGCAGGCACGTGATGTTTTATATCTCGGTCGTGGCGGTTTGTTCCCTCTCGCCATGGAAGGCGCATTGAAGTTAAAGGAAATCTCCTACATCCATGCCGAGGGATATGCGGCGGGTGAAATGAAACATGGGCCGATCGCCCTGATTGACGACAGCGTCCCGGTTGTGGTACTCGCCCCCGGTAATGATCCCTTATTTGAAAAAACCGCATCGAATATTCAGGAAACCGTTGCGCGCGGCGGAAAAATATTCCTGATCAGTGATGCCGCAGGCTGTAAATCCCTGAAAGGAAACAGTGTGTGGACGGTGGAGCTGGATGATGTCCATCCTTTCGTTGCGCCAATCCTGTATGCCCTTCCAGTACAGCTATTGGCTTATCACGTTGCGGTGACCAAGGGCACCGATGTGGACCAGCCGAGAAACCTCGCCAAATCCGTCACGGTGGAATAATTTACCGGGGACAACGCGTGCCAGCTGGAAATCTGGATATATATTCTTTACTAACATAACCTAGTGTACTTTGACTATTTTGAGATTGGGCAACCTTGGCCCAATCTCCTCTGATTGGTTCTTGAATATATAAACATTGTCCGTTAACCGCACTACCGACAATATTTTCTCCTATTCGGGGATGACTTCGAATGCGAAGCCCTTTTGGCGCCTTTATAATTTCATATGCAAAATTATGATGATTTAAATTTACTGATGGTTTTGGTTTAGTCAATGACGCAAAATTAAATGATGTTTTTAAATCATTGTATAATTCCGCAGGCCCTCCCATATAAAGAACAATTAAGCCTGAAACAATTAAGCTTGCGCCTATCAACTTAAGTGTTTTATTCGGGCGCGTTAAAGGGGGTAAAGATATTATTTCTTTCTTTGAGGCTGATGTAGCTCTAGGTAAAACAACCCGGTTTTGTGGTTTTTCCGCTTGCAATTTTACAGTATGGAATTCGCCGTTATGATCTCTTCCCGACATAGCCCGACCAGCCCCAAAACCCATCCAGTTTCCATGAGCCGGTGCTGCTAATCCCATTATTCCGGAGAGAACATCCAAATCTCGCTTCTGAGCTGTTTCTCTCTTTTTTCTATCTGCTTCTTTTTGTTCAAAACTGTAAGGCTGCATTGAAATCCCTTTTTATAAACATTTGCTTTATTTAACGTATATTTTAAAGAGCGTCAACAAAATTTGATTTATCCACAGATTTTGTGTATATTACTTACTAATAAAACAACGATAACTAAATAAAAATTTAGGCATTAATAACAGGGACGGGAAAAATGACACATAACACAACAGCCAATACGGTTGAATCACCTTCAAAAATCCCCAGCATTCTGGATCAGCATTCATGGCCGCCTACGCCTTTATCGGCATTGAGTGCGGTGACACGCGCATCAAATCAGGTTTTGGAAAAACGTGAAGACGGAACATTGCACGGTGTGCGTTATGTTGTTGCGGCGGAACCATCCACTTTAAGGCCCATCCGTTCTTGGACAATCAATATTGAAAAATGGTCTTGCGAAAGTTTGGCGACAATTTCAGCCGAAGATATATTATTCATCCGTATTTTGAATATGTCTGACAATGATAATGTGGAATATAGCCGTATAGTTAAAGATATTATCGTAAATGGAGAAAAATTGACCGTTGATAATCAGAGTGGATTTAATGCGGTCATGGCAACAGTATTGTTTATCTCCAAAATTGATGCAGGGCGGTTGCCCGATATTGACAAAACATTATCCATTTATAATTTCAAAAACTAATTCACAAAAAAAGCCGGATTATCCGGCTTTTTTAATGCTATTTTTATTGCAATCATTATCAGGTGACAGGGCAATCAACGCGTACTGGCAAATCAGTCACAAGAGGATCGTCCTCCATCATCTCAATCATCCCTGATGGTTGAATTGCAAAATTGGATAAGAACAGGGCATTGGAATAAAAGACAATGGCATCACATAAATAATGACCCTCGGCATTTTTCCCTTCATATGAGGCAGGGCGCAATACACCCTCAACCGCTTTACGCGTTGTCGCATCCATATTTTCAGGCATTCCGTAAGTATCCATCGTTTCCGAGATCAAAAAAGGCCCCTCTTCGCCACGCACGAAAAAGCAAAAGAAGCGTAAATAATCTAACACATTATCCTCTGTCACTTTAATTGGTGCCTCAGCATTCATCATATGGATAGGTGGGCTTGTCCCGTCAAGACGGGTCAGCTCGCCCTTGTTGGTCAGATAGTAAACGCATAATTGTGACGGATCCCAATTACGGTCGCGCAAACGAACCAGTGCAACCTGCCTGTAAAACGGTAATTGGCGCCAGTGAACCTCTGTCGTATCAACAGATGGGCTATGTTTTTCATCAATTGTGCCGACCTTGTCGAAAAAGCCCTGCTTTTCAGCCGATGTTACGGTATGCCATAAATCATCATCATGTAGAACAAAGCTGGTTTTTACTTTTGTATCGCTCATAAAGGCCCCTTGTTTTTCTTTATCGGACTAATCATACGTATCTGCCGCAATGAGGGCAAGCAAGTATTTGACATTTGATTTGCAAACGACTATAACAGCCCCAGAATTAAAAAAGGATTAAAGAGATGAAACGTACTTTTCAACCCAGCAACCTTGTTCGCGCCCGTCGTCACGGTTTCCGTGCACGTATGGCCACCCGTCACGGCCGTGCCATTTTGTCAGCCCGTCGCGCCAAAGGCCGCAAGCGTTTGAGTGCCTAATACCGGCGAACAAAGCCTTAATATTATAAAGCCGGGCCGTTTGAAAAAACGGCCTGAATTTTTATGTGTCGCGCAAAACGGTCGAAAATGGGTCTCGGATACAGTCATAGTTCAAGCGCTTGAGACCAATCGGCATGAAATTCGCTTTGGTTTCACCGCAACTAAAAAAATTGGAAATGCCGTTACCCGCAATCGCGCCAAACGACGAATGCGCGCCGCCGTTGATTACCTTATGACGGTGGAGAAAATTAAATCTGCAGATATTGTTTTAATTGCCCGTGATACAACCCCCACCTGCGAATGGGAGGATTTAATCAAAAATCTGAAATGGTGTTTAAAAAGATTGGATTTATTAGATAATTTCTAATGATATTTCCGGGTCATTTTTCTTTTTATATTTTTTAGAAATTGACGGCTTTCGGCATCTTGTCTATTTGCTATCGCGGCATTGACCACTAGGTTGAACTGAGGTAAATGCAGACGCAAAGATTCAGGAGTTACTTTTTCCGCGGCAGTTTTCAAATTATTAAATCCGGTGTTATTGGTCGCAATATCTTGTTCCACCAACACTCGATCTATATTATCAGTTACAAACCGCATCCCATTTCTATCGGCGACGACTTCGAAAATTTCATGTAATTTCTCGCCGATTTCGGGTGTAATATTGTCAGTCATTATTAATAATCCTTTATCGTGGTTGCCTTAAATTCAAGACGGTATTTCGCTCCAACGGCCAGTGTAATTTTGTTTTTACCTTTTGTAAAATTCCGGCTATTTCACCGTGAGGGTCATCTTTCGCCATATTCAAGGCCGTCAGGATTTGGGGTATTTCTGAATTGGGTTTGCCCGAAGCATCACGCACATTTTCGATACAAGCCCTTAAAGCATGATAGCCCCTGTTTTGACGCTCGCGGTCACGCGGGTCAAGAGTAATCTCTATCCAGTCACCAATATAACGACCGCCAATGTCATGTCCTAATTCCGTAAAAAAAGAAGAAATATTACAACAAGTTGTTTTCATTTACAGACTCATAAATACCTTTTTAAAAATTTCCTTTTCCATATCATACTATTATTATAAAGGGCAACAAAAAACCCGCCATAAAGACGGGTTTTTCGAAATAATGTACTTAATTACTGGACGATTTTGG
>DCKW01000024.1 GCA_002320485.1 Micavibrio sp. UBA1664 | reverse complement strand
AAAAAACCGCCCGAAGGCGGTTTAATTTAAAAGTATTAAATTATTTAATGACGTTGTAAACGAGCTGCTTTTGTTACTGGTCTTGAAACGCCGCCAAAAATAACAGCGTTCATGTCAGCTGCATATTGCGCTGGGTCTGCAATAGCCACAGGACGAGCAACTGAGGCAAAAGAGGTTGTCGGTTTCGCTGTGGATTTTGGCATGGCTTCACAACCAGGTACATAATTTTCAGCAGTAATAGTCATAAGAAATCTCCCTAATATTAAAATTAATGTCTTTATGTCTTAATCTAAACATAAAAGGAAATTTAGTTTCAAGAAATATATTTAAAATATTTTAAAATTGTTTGGTTGCGTTTTTATACAAAATCTCTTATCATTCGCTCAATAACAAAAAAAGCCCCATTGCGGGGCTTTTTATTTTAAATTTGATTTTCTTTACTCTGCGGCAATCTTATGGGCGAAATGATAAGGGGGCCTCGTCTTCTGTATTTTAGATACGGCAGGAATCTTTGCCTCTGCAATTTTCACTTTTCTATCAAAAATTTTAGCTTCTCGTTCGTTAGAGGAGTTCCATCCAGCAACCTTACCTTTACATCCAAGAGCGTTGAAATCATAACTGCTGCGCGGCGAAGTATTTGTCATGAGGCACTATATAATCCTGTTCAATTAAATTGCAAATTGTTTAACACAAATATTTTACAGAATAAATATAAATTTTATTTTTTATCACCTTATTGCTTAAATATAATTTTATTTAAACTGGATAAGGGTTTTTGCCTAAATTTTTTGCTCGCCGACCAGTAGGACTTGATGCGACTCCTGACGTTTGATTGTTGGATTTGGGTTTTTTGATTGCGATATTATTAAAATCTCCTAGTTCCGATCTTTTAGGTGTTCTCATCGGTTTATCGCCTGGTCTATGGGTCATAATTATCTCCTATCTTTTAGTTAATTTTGGCACAGAAAATGCCGCTTGTGTACATGCGGCCATGCCGGCATTTCCTGTGCTTCGGTAAAAATCTTTTACGGCTGTTCCTCGTGGCATAGTGTTTCTCCCCTTATTGTTGTTTTCATTTTATGAAAAAAATATGAAGGACAGGTTAACGATTGATAAAATTTAAGCCTTTACCTGTTCATAAAGGTAGAGAGAGCCGCAAATCAATGTCAGTCCGTCAAAAGGAGTTAATAGCGCGCTTTTTACTGAAGGTGCAGATGTGACAGGAATTCTGCTATGCTTTAGAATACGGGAATTCAGTTCCTTAGCCGTTTGCGCGTTTCGTGCATTTAGCAGATCAACGCAAACAACCTGATCGCAATACGCCCACAACGGGGCCATGAAGGCATTCGGATCTTTGTCGGCCGCCAACCCGATAATCAAACGAATAGACAGATCGGACTGCTCATCTTTCCATCGGGCCAGCTGGGTCGCGATAACGTTTGCACCGTCAGCATTGTGACCGCAATCAAACCATATTTCGGGTATATCTGAAACTTTCTCCATGCGTGCCGACCATTGCGCATTTCGTAAGCCTGTTGCGATTTGTCCCTCCGTTATATGGGGGTGTGTGATACGAATTGTGGCGACAGCCGTGCTTGCGTTATCCTTTTGATGGTCGCCTTGCAAGCCAAGCGGAGGCAGGTTTTTTATTCGCTCTATGTAATAAACAGGACAAGAAATGTCGTTTCCCTTTTTGTCAAAAACGGGACGAATATCAGTCTCATAGGGTTGCGGAGCAATAAAGCTGGGGCAATCAGTCTTCATAATGCCTGCCTTTTCATGAGCAATATCAGTAATATTTGTACCCAACCAGTCCATATGATCGTAGCCGATTGAGGTGATTATCGTTGCAAGCGGACGCTCAATCACGTTGCTACAATCCAGCCGTCCGCCCAATCCTGTTTCAATCAGGCAAATATCGGCTGGATGATTGGCCATCGCCTTGAAAGCAAGGGCGGTTGTATATTCAAAAAATGTAACCGGTGCGCCATTATTGCTTGATTCAATCAGGTCGAGATACTGTAATAATTTGTCATTGCTGATGTGCGCCCCGTTTAATGTGATACGTTCATTGAACGTAAGCAGATGCGGCGAGGTATAAGCGTGAACGCTTAAGCCAGCTTCTTCAAAAATCGATTTCATAAAGGCAAGCGTTGAACCCTTGCCGTTTGTCCCCGCAAAATGAATGGCCGGGGGAAGGTGGTTTTGCGGATTCCCAAGTTTGTCTAATAAATCACGATACGGCCCTTCATCCAGGCGAAAATCCATCTTTTTGGTATGAAGTTTATAAATCGCCTCTAGTCGCGATTGGATTGACGGGTCGGAATGTGATGCGTCAACCGCCACTTATTTTGTTGCCGATTGTTTCGCGCCAGCCGTCAAACGGGCATGGTTACCGCCTCGCGCCACATCAGGCAAAGGAATCGTTGTCACGATTTTTCCATCGGATTTTTTGGTGATTTTTCCGTTAATCTTGCCGCCCGGTCTTTTTTTATTTAAAAGCATATCGATAATAAGGCCGATCTGGTGCGGTTGATCTTTACGTGCCACAACCATATCAACAACACCGTGTTCCAGCAAATATTCCGCGGTTTGGAAGCCCTCAGGCAATTCCTCGCGGATGGTTTCCTGAATAACGCGTTTTCCGGCAAAACCGATTGTTGCACCCGGTTCGGCAATATGAATGTCACCCAACATGGCAAATGATGCGCTGACCCCGCCTGTTGTCGGATCGGTAAGCAAAACAATGTATGGAAGCTTGGCATCCTTTACCATTTCAACGGCAATAGTCGTGCGCGGCATCTGCATTAGCGAAATCGCGCCTTCCTGCATCCGCGCGCCGCCGGAAGATGGAATAACAATAAGCGGAAGCTTTTTTTCAACGGCTTTTGTTGCGGCAGTAACGATACCCTCGCCAACGCCGGCCCCCATGGAACCGCCCATAAAGCCAAAATCGAATGCGGCAACCATCGCGCCTTGCCCATTAATTTTACCTTCGGCCACGACAATGGCGTCTTTCCGCTCGCGTTTCTTTTGTGCGTCATGCAGGCGATCGGCATATTTTTTCTTATCTTTGAATTTTAGGGGATCGGCAGGAACCTTGGGGACGGCATGGCGCTTGTATTCACCGTTATCAAAGAGGTTTTCCAGACGTTCGATCACATCGATACGCAAATGATGCCCGCAATGGTAACAAACATTTTGCGCGGCCTTAAGGTCGCGGTGAAACAGCATTCCATCACAAGAAGGGCATTTTTCCCATAGATTATCAGGAACATCCTTTGCCTGATTGCCCAACACATTGATTTTTGGACGGATGAAATTCGATAGCCAACTCATATTATTATTATCTCTATTGGTTAAACAGCCGTATTTATCCCAGATATAGGGTGAATGTGTCAAGGGTTAAGCAAAGCGGTTTGTTTCAAACTGTTACACAAAAGTCAGGAAATGGTCATGGAATGCCCACAGCTTTTACCAGATTATAGTGTTGGATAAGTATTGTTAGATTAATGAAAGAAAATAAGGAGACTTACAATGACTAACACATTTAGAACAATGCTTTTGGGATCTGCCGCAGTATTAACTTTAAGTGCAGGCGGTGCCTTGGCAAACGATACAATGTCAACTTCATCTGCTGATGCGCAAACATCAACACAAGTTCAGGCCAATGCGCCGTCATCACCTGATGCCAATACATTTGAGGCTTCAAACGCCGGCGGTCAGGAAGATGAATATGTTCCCGGCGAGCGTGATACATTGAGTGACGCTGTAGGTGGCACTAACGATGGGACACAAAATACGGCTGAAGCAAATGCTGACATGAATGCATCGTCAACAAATAACGCTATTATTTCACAACGCGGCGGTCAGGAAGATGAATATGCTCCTGGTGAACGCGATACAGTGAGTGACGCTGTAGGCGGTACAAATGACGGTACACAAAGCGAAACAGAAGCAGATGTTGCCGTTTCAGCAAACATTAACGCTAAAGATGTAGCCAGTGTTCAACAAAAATTGAACGATCAAGGTTATAAAGTTAGTGTTGATGGTGTGATTGGTAACCAGACCCGTGAGGCAATCCGGTCTTATCAATCCGCCAACAATCTTTCCCCTACCGGACAATTGGATAGCCAGACAATGACATCATTGCAGGTATCCAGCCGATAGGTGGATAAGATCCTCTCCCCAAAAAAGCGAAGGTTAATTCCTTCGCTTTTTTACTTGAGTTAAAGAACTGTTTGGCAATTAGATCGTTTGTAATGGGTAAGTTAATCCATTTTTTAAGAGGAGATTATAATGGGAATTCTATCAAGAGCAGCATTAGCCGCCGGCGCGTTTTATGCCATTCATAAATACAGAAAATTTAATGCTGAAACCGAGGTAAAAGCGCAATCTACAAATTCTGCTGAGAAACCATTCAAACAGGACGGTGCAACATCGGAAAACACGATGCCGGACGTGGGCGTAACCGTCGAACGTTCGACCATGCAACATTAAGTCATTTAATTCTAAATTGTATTCAAAATATCCCGTAGTGTTTCTGCGGGATTTTTGCTTTGCGTAATCGGGCGGCCAATGACAAGATGGTTTGCACCTTTAGAGACTGCCTCAGCAGGGGTCATTATACGCTTTTGATCGCCTGCGTTTGATCCCTCAGGTCGAATACCGGGAACCATGGTGATAAAATCGGCACCGCAACTCTTGCGGATTGCATCAATTTCGTGCGATGAACAAACGACCCCGTCCAATCCCGCCACTTCAGCCAGTCGGGACAGACGTATGACTTGTTCACGCGTGTCCTCACCTTGTCCAACCTCGCTCAAGGTGGTGGAATCAATAGAGGTTAAAACAGTTACAGCTAATAATTTTGTTTCGGGCGGACAAACCGCTTTCGCCGCCTTCATCATCTCCACACCTCCTGAGGCATGAACATTCAGAAAGGCAGGCTTTATATTGTGGGTAACAGCGCGAATAGCCCCTGCAACCGTATTGGGAATATCATGATATTTCAAGTCAAGGAACAATGGGGTATCATGAACGGCGCCCATAACATCGCGAACGCCCGCAACCCCGTGCGCATTAAAAAATTCCAGTCCCAGTTTGACGCCTGCCATGCCTTCGATGGATTTGGCAATTGTAATCGCCTGGCCTACATCTGTTGTATCAATGGCACAAAATATGCGCGGGATGCTTGTCATCAAATATCCTGTTTTTCCAGGGCTTTCATCTGATGGTCGTGAAGGGTTTCGCCAAGTGTCTCGCGATCTTTTTCCGCCTGTTCCAGTTTTTTGCGTAACTGGCGCACTTCGCGTTTATACTGGCGACTGTTCAGCCACAATAATGTGGCGCCTATAATGAAGCCAAGCGCATAAATAACCAGTCCGACAAGCCAGAGAGGGAGCTCAAGCTTTGTTGTTAAAGGAGAGTAATAAAAATCCGTATTCTGTCTGTTAAGGGCGACAAAAGATATAATCAAGATAACTGCAATAGCCTTAAGGCAGAATTTAAAAAAATTTACGGCAGCCATCAGTTATCATTCAACCTGTCACGCAGGGCCTTACCAGCCTTGAAAGCCGGAATACGTTTTGCTTCTACCTCAACCGCTTCACCGGTACGGGGGTTACGACCGGTACGCGCTTCGCGTTCTTTCACGGAAAAAGCCCCGAAGTTGCGGAGCTCTACACGATCACCATTTACCAACGCGTCCGACATTTCACGGAATATGGTG
>DCKW01000095.1 GCA_002320485.1 Micavibrio sp. UBA1664 | reverse complement strand
AACCAATTCCCATGCAAAGGCAATTGCGTCATCCTTGAAATAATCGCCGAAGGAAAAATTCCCCAGCATTTCAAAAAAGGTGTGATGTCGTGCGGTATAGCCGACATTTTCAAGATCATTATGCTTACCGCCGGCGCGCACGCATTTCTGTGCCGTAGTCGCCCGCGTGTAGGGGCGTTTATCGATCCCTGTGAAAACATTTTTAAATTGCACCATGCCTGAATTGACAAACATCATCGTCGGATCGTTTTGCGGAACCAGTGAACTGGATGATACCTCCGTATGGCCTTTTGAAACGAAATAGTCGAGGAAGGTGCGGCGAATGTCTTTGACGGCGGTCATATATTGTCCTTTTTTTGTTAAAGACCTATTTTTAACATGCAAGGCGCAGATGTCACGGGATTTTTTAATATTGACATAAATTTAAAAGCTGTGTTTTAATAGATTTAAAAGACGAGATAGGAAAGATGGCTCATTATAGGATGCAAAGAGGGCTTAGCATGGCCTCAAATTTAGCTCATAAACTTGTGAACGATACTGATACACAAATTAAAGCAATTAAGACATCTATCAAAGGCTCAGTATATATCCCTACGGTAATGTCGGCCTTGTATACCCTTAATAATATGCCTGATTCAGTCAGTTTTACTCAAAAGTCTGCTGCAGCTCTCGCAACGGGATCAGGAACATTGTTAGGCGCGTCTTTTGGTGCTTTCCTCGCTAATCGTGCCAGTCATGTCGTTATGAACTGTATTGAAAAAGCATCGCCGTTGACATTCAGTAAATTATATGCCGGTAAATTATCAGGGCTTACGACAGCATTTTTTACGGCAGCATGTGTTGCAGGTGCTTTAACAGGCGGGATAAAAGGGCATGATGTTTTGTCAACCGTTGTTCAGGAGCCTACACAGCACTCCTCCTATAGCGCGACGATGCCGGCTACACCCAAACCAGCACCTTAATCGGCAACAGGCCAATGGCCCTCGGCAACTTTTAACAGGGTGGTGGGCTCTATCCCCATTTGCATTTGATAAATCCAATAATTGGTTAAAACACGCTCAACAAATGCACGCGTTTCAGACGACGGAATTAGTTCTATAAACAAAAGCGGATCTTTTATCGCAATTTCCTTTTTCCATCGGCTGAGCTTACCCGGGCCGGCGTTATAAGCTATGGCAAGGCTGAACATATCATGATTAACAGCCTTTAAATGTAATAAATGATCAAGATAGACTGCGCCAATTTCAACATTGGTTTTCGGGTTATATAATTGTTTTAAGCCTTTGGCCGTTAAGTAAATATCATTGTTTGTAATATAAGCGGCGGTGGATGGCATAACCTGCATCAAACCTGTTGCCCCTGTTCCATTATAAGCATGAATACGGAATCGCGATTCCTGCCTGATAAATGCGTTTAATAATGCCTCATCCTCGAATTTATCGGATTTGGTCCATGAGGAGACCGGAAACAGGCCTGAATCATAATATCCACCTGCCGGATTGGCATTTGACAGGCTAAACCGCATGGCATAACCGGCAAGATTATAATGGTGGGCAACGGCCAACGCTGCCTCGGCCAAATCGGGGCTATCTTTTATCGGTAAATTAAACAACTCTTCCTCGGCCAAAGCCCATTGCCCGATTTTTGCAAGCCCCAGCACCCGTGCCCCGACAGGATTTTTAAGCAAAATATCTTCTTCCTTGGCGGTCAATTGCGGCATCGTCCAATTAAAGTCGTAACCGTAACCTTTTGTCTTGGTGGCCAGTAATCCGTAAAAAGTACGTTGATATTCCACAGCTTTGGCAAGGGCGGGCGTAACATTTTTATACATTTTTGCCTTCATATAGGCGCGGGAGGCCCAATATGCGGCGGCGGAGGTCATCCACGGGGAGGCATAAGGTGCTTCACTGGCGATAGTGAAATATTTGGCGGCGGTTGCCATATCCCCCCCAATCCAGGTCGCAAGCCCCATAACCCATCCTGCCAACGGTGCTTGCTCAGACGATTTTAAGGCTTTCAGGGCTGTCGCTTCTGCCTGTTTCGGGCTATCCAGATACAGATAATGCGCGGCGATTTCAGCCAATATCTGTGCTTTATCAATCGGATCGATATAAGACTGGACCGGGTTTGTCTCAAAAAAATTCAAAGCATAAGTAACGCGCCCGTCTGCTAACTCACGGTGAAGGGCCTTACGCAATTCATTAACCTGATATCGCTGATCACCGTTATATTTTTCGGAAATATATTTGGAGCCGCGTGCGAAATACCGCAATTCTTCCAATGTTCCGTTGGCGCGACCTGTGTAAGTAGACTTATTTGTACCAAGAATACGGTCGACCCGGCCTGATTGGGGCAGGTCGCGGAAAGCGTTTTGCCATTCCTGATATTGCTTGACGGAAGGCGTATAGTCATCATGAAAATATCGTTGGATCAGGACGTGCCCCAATAAAACGGGATTATCGATTTTTTTAATGAAAAAATCGGCCTTATCCCAATCTCCCTCGCTTTGTGCCGCAAAAATTTCCTTATATGTGCTGATTTCCGCATTACTCAGCGGTTTGTCTATTCTCTTTTTTTTATAGTGTTCAATGTTAATAGGGGTATGGGGGGCAGAGGATTTTTTTGAGGTTATTGTTGAGGCTGACGGCTTTTCCGCGGGAATAACGTCATCGGCAATGGCCTTACTACCCACTAGCAGCAGGCAGATCAGAAGGGCAACTCTACCCATTCAAAACCCCTTGGAGCATCAGCATATCGTCCCAGACTTTTTTCTTTTGCAAGGGTGTGCGAAGAAGGAAGGCAGGGTGATAAGTGGCAATTGCCTTTACAGTATCGCTATACTCATAAACCGTCCCGCGCAAACGGGAAATAGATTCTTTGGACTGAAGAAGGGTTTGCGCCGCCACACCGCCGCAAAACACAAGAATTTGCGGATTCACTAATTCGATGTGACGGCGGATAAACGGGTATGCAACCTCCATTTCGGCCTGTGTCGGTGTACGGTTTCCGGGCGGACGCCAATTGAGGATATTTGAAATATAAACGGAATTATCCGCAGTGTCGCCTGCGCGTGATAAATTGATACAAGCCAGTATTTTATCAAGCAGTTGTCCTGATACCCCGACAAAGGGTTTCCCGTGACGATCTTCGTCCGCCCCCGGGGCCTCGCCAATAATCATGACTTTTGCCGCAGGATTACCGTCGGCAAAAACAATCTGTGTGGCGGTCTTTTTAACATCCAGCCCGTCAAAATTTTGTATTGCCGTTTTAAGATCGTCGAGCGTCGTACAGGCGGCGGCAAGCTTTTGAGCCTCGGCAATAATATCGTTATGTGGCATTAATAATGCATTTTCGGCAGGGGCCAGGGGCAGGGTGTTTGGTAACTCATCAGGGATGTTGGCCGCAAGAATAGGGGAGACTGACTGCAAGCGGTTGTTTGGTTCATCACTATAAGCCTGCGTTATACCCGCATCGACCAAAAATTCCAAAGCTGCCAGTTCCGCGTTTGTCATCAACTCTTTTTTAACTTCGTGAATACTATATACTAAGTCATAAAGATAAATTTACGATTAATAAAGGGGCATGAGAGAGAAAGATGCGTGACGACAGAGAATCAATGGAAGTGGATGTTGTTATTGTCGGGGCGGGACCTGCCGGTCTTTCCTGCGCGATAAAGTTAAAACAACTGGCCGATGAGGCCGGAAAAGAATTAATGGTATGTGTTTTAGAAAAAGGATCGGAAGTCGGCGCACATTTGCTTTCGGGGGCGGTTTTGGAAACACGTGCTTTGGATGAGTTGATTCCCGACTGGAAAGAAAAAAAGGCGCCCATTAGCGTCGAGGCCAAAAAAGACGCCTTTAGATTTTTAACGAAAACAAAATCCTACTGGATGCCGACCCCGCCGCAAATGCACAATAAGGGGAATTTCATTGTCTCCCTGTCGCAACTGGGGCGCTGGATGGCCGAACAGGCTGAAGCTCTTGGCGTTGAAATCTTTCCCGGATTTGCCGCCGCCGAAATTCTGTATAATGAGGACGGCTCGGTCAAAGGCGTTGCAACGGGTGATATGGGTATCGGGAAAGACGGTGAAAAAACAGATATGTACGAACCCGGGATGGAATTGCATGCGAAGCAGACGATTTTTGCCGAAGGTTGTCACGGAAGCCTTACAAAACAATTGATTGCACAATTTGATTTAAGAAAAGACTCAGACCCTCAAACATATGCGCTGGGCGTCAAAGAAATATGGGAGGTGGACCCGTCCAAACATGAGCAGGGAAAAATTATTCATACGGCGGGTTGGCCCATGGATTCAAAAACATATGGCGGATCGTGGATTTATCACATCGACCAAAATCGTATATCGATCGGGTTTGTGACCGCGCTGGATTACGAAAACCCTTATTTATCACCTTTTGAGGAAATGCAACGGTTTAAGTTGCATCCGTCCGTTAAACCGTTACTTGAGGGCGGAAAACGGATTGCCTATGGTGCACGCGCATTGGTTGAGGGCGGATATCAATCTTTACCAAAACTTACTTTCCAAGGTGGAATGCTGATTGGGGATACGGCAGGTTTTCTAAATGTACCGAAAATCAAGGGTAATCATTGCGCCATGAAGACAGGTATGTTGGCCGCGGAAACGGTGTTTGAAGCGATGAAGCAAGGCGAAATAACAGGGCAGGAATTGACAGCCTATACCGATAAGTTCAAGGCCAGCTGGGTGCATAAAGAATTATATAAAGTGCGCAATATAAGGCCCGGATTCCAAAAGGGATTCTGGTTCGGATTTATGCACGCGGCATTCCAGACTTTGGGCGGCTGGATGCTGCCGTACACATTAAAAAACCACGCCGATTATGCGCAGACAAAGCCTGCGGACAAATGCCAGCCGATTGAGTATCCTAAACCCGATGGCGTCATTACGTTCGACCGTTTAAGTTCGGTTTTTATCTCTGACACAAATCATGAGGAAAATCAGCCAAGTCATTTAAAGTTAAAGGATAAGTCCATTCCGACAGAGGTGAATTTGCCGAAATTTGCAGGCCCGTCACAGCGTTATTGCCCGGCCGCGGTGTATGAGTTTGTCGAGGGGGAATTTATTATCAACGCACAAAATTGCGTTCATTGTAAAACCTGCGACATTAAAGACCCGATGCAAAATATCGTCTGGACCGTGCCCCAAGGAGGGGGTGGGCCGAATTATTCCATCATGTAAACATGTTGATGTAATTCATCTGCCACCTTTCCTTTTCTATATAACCGCGCTAACCTTATGGTTAGATGACTTATTTTGTGCGAACCATATTTATCTATCTGATTTTATTCGGGGTCACTGCGTATGCGGTGAACCGTGGGGTGCAACATTATTTTCCCCGATCGCATGTGCAAGATGATACACGTATGGCGCCGACATCTCTTACATTCGGTTTACCATCCTTCATAATTCCTCCCAGAGAAACTGAAACAGGTTTATTATTGGCAGGGTTGGCGGCGCAAAACCGTCGCGACTGGGGCGCGGCGTGGCAAAGTTTTTCCGCACTGAATGAAAAATATTCCGAAAATCCCGATTTTGCCTTACGCGCCTTTACGCTAGCTCTCGGTAACGGTGAATATCACCAAGCGGAGAGAATTGCGGCAAATTTGAATATCTTACTCGATGAGGCGGATATTCAACAACAAGAGGCAGAAAAATTTGATCTGGTGCGTTTATTCCGAATTTTTAGCCTGTTAAAGGCAAAAGATTATGATGGTGCGGTTGCGATGACAGATAAGCTTGCTAACGGTGCACTGGCCTCCTTTTCCGTTCCTGTTATTCGCGACTGGGCTCTTGCCGAAACAAACCCGTCCGCCATCACCGCGTCTACATCGGGTCTGAATCCTTTACAATTGCTATACAAGGCGTATGCGGCGGAATATGCAGAGCGTAAGGATATAGCCCAACAGGTGATGGGACGTGTCGACCTTAACATTCTTACCCCTACCAAGATTGCCGAGATTGCAGAATTTTATGTTCGTATGGGGAAAACCGGAAAGGCTATTGATATTCTGCGCCGCAATCTCGTTAAATACGAAGGGAATGAAACACTTGGTATTTTATTGGCGGAGCTGCAAAACGCCGCCGACAGCGATACAGATATAAAATCGGCTCCATTATCTTTAACGCCTCAATCGGCTATTGCCGGCGCTTTTCATGACTTTGCCATGGTTATGCTCAGTGAGGGTGCGTTTGACAGCACATTATTATTTGCACGTCTTGCGGCCTATCTCGATCCTGAAACTCCTGGTGTTTATAGCACAATGGGTGACATTCTGAAGTTCCAGGAGCAATATGATCAGGCGCTTGCAGTCTATTCCCATATAGATGTTGAGGATCCCGATTATAAAGAGGCGGTTGCCAATCAGGTGGATTTGCATATCAGAGTGGAACAACCTGAAAAAGCGGAACGCTTGATCCAAGACGCCCTGCGGACGGAAAATGATAGAAATATCAATGAAAGTCCTGAATTTTATTTCCTGCTTGGAAATTTAATGCAGGATGACAAAAGATATGATAATGCGTTACAGGCGTACAATACTGCCGAACGTTTGGGCAAGGCGCAAAACAACGGTGAATTACCGCAATCCTTGTGGCCTATCTATTATTCCCGTGCAGTTGTCTATGACCTTACCGGCCAGTGGGAAAAGGCCGAGGCCGATTTGCAACAGGCCATGGAAAAATTTCCCAATAATCCGATAATTCTTAATTATATAGGATATGCTTATGCCGATCGTAATATCAATCTTGATAAAGCGAAGCAAATGATTTCGCAGGCTGTTATGGCCGCCCCTAATGATGCCTATATTGTTGATTCTATGGGTTGGATATTATATCGCACGGGTGATTATACAAACGCTGTCAATTTTCTTGAAAGGGCGGCTTCGCTTAAACCGTATCATATGGTCATAAACGATCATTTAGGGGATGCGTATTGGCAGGTCGGGCGTAAAATCGAGGCACATTACATGTGGCAGCGTGCATTGAATTATTATGATGACGAGGATGAAGAGCAACGACGCATGATTGACGCAACCAAAAACAAATTGAAAAAAGGCCTATAAAAAATGCAAGCTTTAAAAAAATATCTAATAATATTTCTTATTTTAAATATCGTATTTGCTGTGGCTTACGCACTCATTTCTTATTTCCTTCATATTAATCTCGGACAGGGAATTATTAATACTGCGATTTCTGCATGGGTAGCCGGAATGACATTTTGTAAAGATCATAGACGTTTACCGTCCAAGGAAGAAAAGAAATCATTAATTAACGGCAGCTTTATTATTGCCATTATTTTAACGGTGGTAGGGATCGGATTAATGTCATTAGGAAATTACTTGGAAACGGGAACAACGGGAATTGAAAATATGAATTCCTCATTGTTGATTGTTTCTTTGCTTATCGGATTAGGCCTGACCTATTTGATATTATGGGTTTCTTATGGATGGTTGCTCAATTTTACCGGCAAAAGAATGCTGACGAAATTGGCGGATCAGGAAACACGAAAATAATTGAGTTTAAGCAAGGCGAAACCGGCTATAAATCCGCCCAAATGTGCGGCCCACGCGATTTCGCCGCCCATTAATTGGCCCCCGACAAATCCTAAAATAATAGATAAAATAATCCAAAAGGCAGCAAACGGCCAAATGCCGTATTTTCCTGTCGGTAATTGGCCTTGCCGTTGTAATAAAATCAAAATCGCCGCAAACAGGCCGCTTTCCGCGCCCGAAGCACCGATCACTGGAAATTCGGAAAAAGGATGAATAATCATTTCGACAAATGCCGCGGCAATTCCGCACAGGAAAAAGAATATAATAAAGCGTTTTGCGCCCATCCATTTTTCAACACCGGCCCCGAACGCCATTAACATCGCCGCGTTCATAAATAAATGCATAAAACCGCCATGCAGGACAATATAACTTAGGGGGCTGACCAAGGCATTCATGTCAAACCCATACGCGCTTTGCCCGGTCCAGATGGCAGGTGTAAATCCGTAATTGAACAATATATAGCCATGCGTTTCATCGCTGACGCCAAAGCTTAAGGCCAGATGTATACTGATTATAAGAATCAAAAGATATTTTGTTGCGGGAGGCAGATTAATCAGCGGCGGTTCCTTCAATGGTGGCTGATTGGAAGGTTTTGGCTTTTTAAAATCAACAATATTATTCATATCGCTTTATACACTGTCTCTAAACTCTGGCAAATGATATACTTGTTATATGGTTCAATTCGTATCTGTCGAAAATATGATCGCTCTTATCCAAGATAAGGGAATTGAAAATATTATTATGGGTGTTGCCGAGGCAATCGAGGATGATTTTAAACGCTGGCCCGACTTTGAAAAACAACCGCGAATTGCCAGCCATTCTGCATTGGGTGTCATTGAATTAATGCCAACCTGCGACGGGGTAACCTACGGTTTTAAATATGTGAACGGACATCCGCTAAATCGGGATATCGGCAAACAGACGGTGACCGGATTTGGCGTTTTGGCCGATGTGGAAACCGGATATCCGCAATTTTTATCTGAAATGACCATCTTGACCGCGATTCGCACTGCCGCTATGTCCGCCTTGGCTGCGAAATATTTGGCACGCACTGATTCTAAAGTGATGGCGATGATCGGTACAGGATGTCAGGCGGAGTTTCAGGCACATGCTTTCAAGGTCATGACAGGTGTGTCATCTCTACGAATCTATGACATTGATGATGCCGCGATGGATAAATTCGAACGTAACATGAAAGGGAAGGGCTTTGACATTATCAGGTGTGACAACGCCCAAAAAACATTAATCGGGGCCGATATCGTTACAACATGTACCGCTGATAAAAGGCAGGCAAAAATTCTGACTGAAAATATGGTGGGGCAGGGGATGCATATCAATGCCATCGGCGGGGATTGCCCCGGAAAAACCGAACTGGAGAAATCGATCCTTTTGAAATCTGATATATTTGTTGAATATCCCGAACAAACATGGATAGAAGGGGAAATTCAGCAGTTGGACAAAAACCATCCGATTACCGAAATCTGGAAGGTTTTTACCGGAGAGGCGAAGGGGCGAAAAAATAACGGGCAAATTACCGTGTTTGATTCAGTCGGATTTGCGATCGAGGATTTCTCGGCCCTTCGTTATATCATGGATATTACAAAAGAGACTGTGTTTGCCGAGGATATGGATTTGCTTGCATTACCTGAAAATCCAAAAGATTTATTTGGGCTTTTGGGTTGATAATTCGCTAAGTTTGCTTAGAAAAGATTTTTCCAACCGGCCCCATTCAGTCGCCTCACAGATTCCAAATGATTGACCTCTGCCAAATATAATAAGATCGGTTGCTCTATCTTCGCCGAGTAAGGCTTCACGGATATTTTTAGGCAAAACAATGCGTCCTTCATTATCAGGTTTTGGAAATCGTTCTATAAAAGGAGAGGCGTAATACATAAAACTCGCTGATAATGTTTCCATATCTTTTATTTCGCCAACCTCTAAAAAATTATCAGAATGAAGGCTAATAAATGTATTAGGTGAAATTTCGTTACGAAAAGAGGCAGGGACACTAAAGCGTCCTTTTTTATCCAATCTTGCTTTGCAAGCGCCATAAAATTTGAATTGTGACATTTCTCATCGTCCCTTAAAAATAAATATTAAGGACAGGATATAAGTGATTACAATTAATATGTCAAAATATTTTATGTGGGTTTTTTAGATTGATATAATAATTCTAAGGGGTGATTAATGCCTTTTTCCCTGAACTGCTTGTCCAGTGCTTCAAATTCGTCATCAATTCTTTGTTTTTCCTGCCCGTCGGTAATCAGGAAGCGGTTGCCCATGCATCTTATAAAGGCTTTATCCCCCGGTGCAAGACCTGCATGTTTTAGATATTCTTCCGGAATTTTAACCCGATTATTTTCTATTGCCGGCATAGCAGTCGCCATAAAAATATCGCTGACGCTATGTTTGTGTAAGTGAAATCTTAATTCCCCACTATGCGTGACTTCTATCCGCCTGAACTCAGGATTTATGACAAAATGAGCCCGTGATGTATCGATATCGGCAGCGGCATCGTTGATACTCGTAATATTGCGCGCGATTGTCTTGGGAAGAGTGATTACCCCGTCCTTCCCGATTTTGGTTTCAAACTGACCTCTAAACCTTATTTTGCGCATATTTAAAATATTTCCGATTTTAATATCTATGATTTGGATTTATCCAATATACCATACGCGATAGAAGTTATATACGTATTAATTCTGCGTAAATCACGAATAACATCCGTATGCATTCCCGATGTCGCCATTGTCTGCGGCAACCCTTCGCGCAAACGCTTCATATGATTGACGGTGCTTTCGCGTTCGGCAATAACAAGTCCGCGTTTTTCTTCCAACAATTGTTTGGCTAAAATAGGGTCACTTGAGAGGAAGATGCTTTGTGCCAGTTTTAAGTTGGATGACACTTTTTCGTGGAAGGCCTTTATTTCCTTTAAACCTTCTTCGGAAAACTGATCCTTGCGCCTTGCCATTTTGGCGGCGTTATCCATTAAACTGCTTTCAATAATATCGCCGCAATATTCCATATTGGTCGCAAAATTCATGATCCGCATGGATTGATCGGCCTCTTTATCGCTTAATTCTTCACGCGTGAGGCGAATGATATAATCTTTAATCTCAGCAAACAGATTGTCGATGATGTCATCTTGCTGGCGGATTTTTTCAATTGCTTCCTCATCATGACGTGAAAAGGCCATATATATTTTGCCCAACATCGATTCCAAAACTTCTGACATCCGTAGGGTTTCCCGCGTGGCGCATGATAATGCAGCAGAGGGGGATGATAATGCTTTTTTATCAAGATAGCGCGGCTTCACCGTTTCATCGGCGTCATCATCCAGGGATGGGCTGAGCTTTTCAACCAGCCGCGCAAGCGTTCCGATAAACGGCATGAACAAAATTGCAATCGCAACGTTAAACCCGATATGAGCGGTCATCAGCATTTGTAAAGGGCCCCAACCTGTTGCCTGCAATTCAGCAATGATTAAAGGCAGGCAGGCCATAAAGATTACAGCCATTATAAAACGCATGATCAAATTGCTTAAAGGGATTTGCACCGCTTGCGGTGTATCGCGGATAACGGCAATAAGGGGAATAATACCCGCGCCGAAGTTTGCGCCGATCATAAATGTTAGCGCAAGCTCGAATGACAAAACATTATGCGCCGCCAATGCGGCAAATAGAAGAATGGCAGACAGGCTGCTATGCATGACATAGGTCAGAAGAACGGCAATCAGCAAGGCAAGAATCGGCTCTGCTTCAAGTGGATTAAGAATAAGCGGCAATGTTTCCGATGTTGAAAGCGGTGCGGCGGCGGTCTTGATAATCGCAAGGGCCGTCAACATAAAGCCGATTCCCATGATAATGCGCGCGACAAAGCGTTTGTGACTGCCATTATCGAAAATCAGGTGCAAAATTATTCCAAAAGATAATAAACACGGGGCAAGCCAACGCATATCGAACGATAAGACCTGCGCCACGATCGAGGTTCCGACATCGGCGCCGATCATCACCGCAATCCCGCCTGTTACTTTCATTAATCCCCGCCCGACAAACGAGGAGGCAAGAAGAGCCGTCGCCGTGGAACTTTGCAGGAAGAGCGTGGTACCGAATCCGCATACAAATGCGAAAATACGGTTTTTGGTACCGGCGGCAATAATGGCCTGAACCTGTGCGCCATATCCGCGCAAAACCGCGCGCTTGACCGTGCGCAAACCCCATAACAGAAGGCACACACCGGATAAAATTGTAAGAAGCATATAAGTAATCGACATAACCTATATTTATGGCATGTTCGAATCATCCGTGCTAGCGGGATTATTTTATTGCATAGGCTGTATAAGTGTGATTAATATAAATATATGTTTAATGCACAAACACGCACAGCAATGATCTGGTGGTGGGCCGCTTCATAAGAACGGCTTAAAGGGCATTTGACATTTTTCCCAAATAATTAAATACCGGCCGTTAAAAGATTAACGGCTTTTTTTATTCTTGTTTTTCTTTTGGCGGCTTCAACAAACAAAACCAAAAAGAAAGACAAAACTATGAGCACGATAATTTATTCTAAAAACACAACATCCGATTCTTTTGAAGCCGCGGCAAAAGTACCGCAGGGCATCATGATTCGAATTTATGGCGGAAAGGTCAATGCGGCGACCCCCGATACTGCGCAAGAAACACAGACGCAGTTGATGAAAAGAAACCCGGATTTGTTAAAGCAGGATGTTCTGGCCATTACCTTTGCTGATGCAGGAACTAAACCGGGATTCGGACAAACCGCATCTGAGGGAGTGCAGGTTCACTCAGTGGTGTTATCGCCACATGGTGTGGAGTCCGTAAAACATCCAGTCGTTTTGACCAGTAAGACAGAGCGGAGACGTCCGGCAGGTTTTTGCAATTAGTAAAGTGTCCTATAGTGTTAAACAAATCGCCGTAGAATAGGGGTTTTAACGCCACGTTAATAAAAAATTAAATTTTTTTTGAGAAAAATTAAAAATAGGGGTTTACACAGATTGCTTAATCGTATTATAACCCCTCTCACCAAGACGGCGCACAACGACTTGCACAACAAGAACAGGCGCTGTTTTATTTTGAGTTTTGATAGGAATGCTTGAACAAAAATAAAGTTCAAAAAAATCTAAAAAAATAAAAAATAGTGGTTGACGAATGAAAGTTGATTGAATATAGTCCGCTTCGACTTCCGAAACATTGGTAAGTTTTTATATGTCGGTTTTTGCGAAAACATTGACCGATATATCGTTTCTTGGACATCGTGATATTATTTAAGAAGAGATATGCAGGCAGCAGATTTTTAAGATGTCTTGTTATGGGATTTATCCCTACATAAGGCACCGACTTTAAGACGAAATCTGCAAATTGTACTGTGTATCTCGTGTACGCAAAACAAAACAAAATAGTTATATTGCTATGCAGTTTTCGTTGATTTCTTTTTTTTAGTTTTTAGTAAAAAACTACTTTGATGTGAGGGTGCTTACTATATGTAAGTGTCCGAAGCAGAATCTTAAACTTGAGAGTTTGATTCTGGCTCAGAACGAACGCTGGCGGCAGGC
>DCKW01000032.1 GCA_002320485.1 Micavibrio sp. UBA1664 | reverse complement strand
TTGGGGCGCAAAACCGATGAAATGATCATTAATGCGCTGGCAAATGCGTCCGCCGCGGTTGCGGATGATACGACAGGCATGACCAAATCCAAGCTGCTTGAAGCGTATGAAACTTTGGGAACGGCAGAGATTCCCGATGACGGACAACGGTTTTGTGTTGTCGGCGTCAAGCAATGGTCGGAATTATTGCAGATTGAGGAATTTTCCTCCGCCGACTATGTAGGCAACGAAGATTTGCCGTGGCAAGGATCACAAGCGAAGAAATTTCTTGGCACTACCTTCATGGTGCATTCAGGTTTACCGATTGATGTGAATGATGTTCGCTCCTGCTTCTGGTTTCATAAAACCGCGATTGGCCATGCCATCGGCGCGGAGGTGGAAACGGATATTACATGGCATGGTGATCGCGCGGCGCATTTCGTCAACAATATGATGAGCCAAGGTGCAGGGCTTATCGATGCAGACGGTGTTGTGATTATTCCGTGTGACGAAACCCCTTCCACTTAATCTTAAATCAAAGGATTTTCCACCATGAGTTTTACATCAAGTAATTTGAGCGTCCTTGCCTATGCGAATAACTTCACGCTGTGGCATTACACAACAACAGACAACGCCGTAACGGGGGCAGGCTATTTCAATGCTTCCGCCGATATGGTGCGGGTCAACGACCTGATCATTACCGCATTGGATACGGACGGTTCACCCACCACGGTGTTTTACATCGTGACAGGCAATGCCGACGGGGTGGTTACTGTTTCGGCCTTCTCGGCCTAACCCTTCCCTCCACGACAAACAGTAACGGTTTTTCCGTATCCGGCCCCCGCCATTTCATGTGGCGGGGGTTTCTTATTTCAAAAAAGGATTTTTATATGGCTTTAAATGATATTGCATTATGCTCCCGCGCATTAATACGATTGGGCGCGCAACCGATTACCTCGTTTGATGACGGTTCGGCGGAGGCTGAAATATGCGGCGCGTTATACGCGCAATCCCGTGATGCTTTGCTATCATCCTACGGCTGGAACTTTGCCACCGGACAGGTAGAATTAAGCGCGTTAAACGAAGAGGCGATCGGGGAATATTCCAATGTTTTTGCCCTTCCCAATGATTTTTTAAGAGCATTGACGGCAGGAAGCGGTGCAAAATCCAGCGGCCTTGATTACCGTATAATGCGCGGCAAATTATATACCAATGCGACACAAGTTGTGCTGACTTATATTTTTCGCCCGGACGAAGCTGAATTTCCGCCGTTTTTTGACAGCGTGTTGATTTCGCGTCTGGCGGCGGAACTATGCATACCACTGACCGAAAATACATCGCGATTTGAAACATTAACGCGTCTGGCCGAAACCGAATTTTCCCGCGCGCGACAACTTGATGCGCAACAAGATCGCGCGCAGAAATTAACATCGTTTCCGCTAACAGATGTGAGAGGGTGAAATATTGACATAGCAAATTTTTTACTTTAGTTTTATGGATTATAAATAAAGGGAGATATAGAAATGTCATATGAGTCAAAAGGATACACATTGCCGACAGATACGCGACTTGCGATTACAGGGTTTCAGGCATCTGCAAACAATGTAAAAGGAACTGTAAAAAGAACCTCACAGCCAGCAACAGATGAAGGCGAGAATGATGTAATTGTGTATTCGTCTGATTTGGGTGGCTGGTTAAAACCTAAGCCTTAATATTTTAAATTTTAATCAAATCCAGCCGCCTTTCGAGGCGGTTTTTTTATGTCCGAATTAAAACAAAGGAAATTTAAATATGAGTCGTGTTCGACAAATCAAAACCACGTTCACAAGTGGCGAAATTTCACGCCGTTTGCTAGGGCGGGGCGACCTGAACGCCTATGCAAACGGTGCCTTATCCTTACGGAATGTCTTTATTCATCCGACAGGGGGTATTACACGCCGTGCAGGATTATCGTTTGTCGATACAGTGGCAGGGGCAGGGCGTTTGATTGATTTTGAATTTAATACGGAACAGACTTATCTGCTTGTTCTGACCGACTTGCAAATGGATATATATCAATCGGGCGTTAAGGTGGAAACACTCCCCACCCCATGGAGTACGGCACAGATTAGCCAGATTAACTGGACGCAAAGTGCGGACACATTGTTGTTATGTCATCCCGATATCGAGCCTCGTAAACTAACGCGCAGTGGAACAGGAGTATGGGCTTTATCGGCGTGGGAATTTTATACGGATGATAATGGTGTGACCCGCCAGCCGTTTTTCAAATATGCCGATCAGAATATTACCGTCACGCCGAATGCAACAACGGGTACGGTGACGCTGACGGCTTCATCATCTGTTTTTGACCCGCTGCACGCTGGAACGCGTATAACCATCAGCGGTAAGCAAGTTGATATTACATCCTATGCGTCACCGACAGTTGTCGAAGGTATTGTGATAGATGAACTAACGGCGGCCACCGCTACCACAGATTGGGAGGAGCAAGCGTTTTCGGCATTTCGCGGCTGGCCCGTGTCAGTATGTTTTCATCAGGATCGTTTGGTCATCGGCGGGTCAAGGGATTTGCCCAACCGTCTATGGCTCTCTAAATCCGGCGATATCTGGAATTTTGATCTGGGGGAAGGCTTGGACGACGAGGCTATCGAATTTTCAATTTTGTCAGATCAGGTTAATGCCAT
Organism: Micavibrio sp. UBA1664; assembly: GCA_002320485.1. Classification (GTDB taxonomy): domain Bacteria; phylum Pseudomonadota; class Alphaproteobacteria; order Micavibrionales; family UBA1664; genus UBA1664. Next base: position 35,817 of record DCKW01000032.1, on the reverse strand, counting down.
CCGCTCGGTTTTTTCCGGCCGTGACTTACAAGTATTTACCAGTGGCGCGGAATGGCAGGTTACGGGGTCGCCGCTAACGCCGGCAACGGTGCAGATCAATCGCCAGACACGCATCGGATCGTTGACCGACATTAATCTTGCCCCTGTCGATATTGAGGGGGCAACGATATTTGTGGCGCGCAACGGCCGCGAAATCCGTGAATTTTTGTATACTGATCTGGAGGCCGCCTATCAGGCCACTGATTTATCCTTGCTGGCGCAGCATCTGGTGAAAAACCCAGTGTCTGTAGCCTTTGACAAGAGAAACCGCCTACTACATTTTGTTCTTGCCGATGGCGGTCTTGCGACATTAACAAATTATAGAACGGAGCGTGTATCCGCCTGGACTTTACAGCAAACGGACGGGCAGTTTTTATCCGTGGCCGTGACAGGCGATGATGTCTATGCACTCATCCATCGAAACGGACTTTATACCATTGAATATTTCGATGACACGGTATTTCTCGATTCAACCATGAAAGGCGAAACTGTTACCCCTACGGCCTCTTGGTCGGGGCTTGATCACATGGAGGGACAAACTGTTTCTATCGTGGCGGACGGTATTGTACAAAATGCAAAAGCGGTTTCCGAAGGTGTAATTACGTTGGACAGCCCTGCAACTATCGTAGAAATCGGATTGCCCTATACTCATATTGTCGAACCCTTGCCGCCATCGCCGCTTTCAAGCGGAGGGGCGGGACGGGCGGTACGTCTGGTCGAGGCTGTTTTCCGTATCGAGGATACGGCATCACTCCGGCTTGATGTCGGGCGTGGGCTGAATGACGTGCCGCTCCGCGATTTTGATAGTTCTGACATCCTGGATGCACCGATCACCCCTGTCAGCCGTGATGTAAGTGTCAGGGCTTACGGCTGGTCAAAGGATCTGACGCAACCTCTCTGGCGGATTGAACAGGAGGCGCCGCTTCCGTTCACTCTTTTATCTGTAACCACCGAAATGAAAGTGAATGATTAATGGGAACTTTAGCACCTGTCCTCGGGACATTGACACAAACGCTTGGCGCGCTGCAGACACTCAGCACGACCGTCGATACATTTTCAGGTCGGGATGAACGCAATTATCGCGCCCAACAGGAATTAGCCATGCAAAATTTACAGGCACAACAAGGTTTATCCTTGGCTGAGGCGCAAAAAAAGGCCGAAGCCGAACGCAGGCAACTGGCCTTAAATGCGCAAGCTGATGAGAAAAGGCGACAAGACGCTTTGCGTCGTGCCATTGCCCGTCAAAATGCAACACGCGGGGCGGGGGGCATTTCAACTTCAGGGTCGAACGAAGCGATATTGCTCGGGCTTTATAATGATGCGGATGAAGACCGTGACTATGCCTCGGCTCTGGATCAGCTTCGCTATAATACACTTGATACCAATCTCTCGAATTTGCAATCACGCAGTGTGCTAGACCGCACCCAACTTGCCGAACGGCAGCGTCTCGATCGTACCATCCAAAATTATTAAAGGAAAATTATGCTCGACAATCATATCAAGATGCCGGCGGTGACTCCGCTTGTCCGCTATACAGCCAATGGCATTGACACCACATATGAATATCCGTTTCCGATATTCGCGTCTGAAGATTTACAAATCCTCTTTAACGAAGTGACACAAACTCAGGGTTTTTCAGTTTCGGGAGAGGGAAATACGAACGGAGGGGAAATAACATTCGATCATGCGCCGCCCGCCGGAATAGTTATCACTATCCTGCGTCAGGTTCCGTATGAACGTATTACTGATTTTCTGGAAAATGGGGAATTCAGCGCGAAATCTCTTAATAACGAACTGGATTACCTAATGGCAAGCGTGCAGCAATTACAACGCGATCAAGATGCCATGCTGCGTTATGCCAGAGGTGAAACGGCGGGAATGACCGATATGCCCTCGCGTCAAAATCGCGCCAATAAGGCGCTGGGTTTTGATGGCAATGGCAACCCGATTGCAATTGATTACGGACTGACCCAAGCGCCGAGCAGTTTTACCGCAATTGGAGGTGGAGCCGTCAATCGCCAGATTAGCGATAAGGCCGCAGATACGATATCCGTGAAAGATTTTGGTGCAATCGGTGACGGGGTGGCGGATGATACGCTGGCCTTTGGTAAAGCCTTGCAAGCCCATAATGCGATCTATATTCCCGAGGGCACATACCGCATTACCGATACAATTAATGTGACGTTCGGGAAGCATTTATCAGGTGCGGGCCAATCATCCGTTATCAAGGCCGACAGCAATTTATTCACGGCAATCAATATCCGTAACGGCTATAACCTGCTTTCCGGTTTTGTCATTGAGGGCGGTGATATTGGAATTAATCTACAAGGGCAGGCCGGGCCGTGCGTGCAAAACCGCATTGATAATCTGATTATCCGTTTTGCCGATAAAGGAATTGTATTGAATGGCGGTGGTGACACTAACAAGCCGTGTTACTGGAATAATTTTACCAATACACTGGTTCTCTCCCCTTCCGATACGGGCATTGAGTTAACAAAAAGCGGTAGTGGCGACACACCCAATGCCAATATTTTTGACGGTTGCCGTGTTTATTCGCAGGGATCGGTCATGAGCGGTCATGGTGTGAATGTTGCCCACGGATCATTCTACAATCGTTTTCTCAATTGCGAGGTAAATGTTGACGGAACGGCGCAGTCCTGTTTTACAGTGGGTGCAAATGCCAATGAAACTGTGATCGATAACCTCTATACGGAGTCATATAATTCTGTCCCCAATCTTGTATTAAAGGCGGGGTCGAAGAAAACACTTGTGCAAAATTTTCTGGCCATGTCAAACGGCGCGGCAATCTTGGATGAAAGCGGCGGTCAATATGAGGCAATTAATGCAGGTTTCCCCATGCCTAACCGTTTCGACCAAATGCAGGTGAAGGATTTCACCGCAACATTATTGCGTCAGGATACGGTTTTTATCGATGCGCCAAACGATGCGGCATTTGATTTGAATACGAACATTTCCGTCCATCTGGTTGCCGCAACAAACGGCGCGATTACAATTAATTTGCCTTTGCCGAATGATTATGCGGGTGCAACATATACGATTAAGAAAATTGATTTTACGGGTAATGCGGTCACGATCTCTGAACCCAATGGGCTAGGCATAGATCGGAAGCGCGACATCATCCTTGGTGGGCCATATGATTACGTGACGATCCTATCAAACGGGGCAGAATGGTTTGTATTGTCGTCCAACCGCATGGCCGGTAACACGAAATATTATGATACAAGTGGTCAACTGGATATTGATATGAGTGTCGATACCTATTTGATCTCATCCTTCGGGGGGGCGGTGACATGCCGTTTGCCGCCTGCCAATGCGATCAAGGCGATAGGGCGCACCATTACGATCAAAAAAACGGATACAAGTGCAAATACGGTGTATGTGAGTGAGCAAGGGGGCAACGGCCCCGATCAATATACGCAACCCCTTAATGCACAATATAGCGCCATCACCGTCACCTCCAACGGCGGGCAATGGTTTATCGTCAGTAAGTTTTAGAAAGAAAATTAAATGAAAAAAATATCAAGTAATATCGGAAATAATCAAAGGTCTAAGCCTGAAGATGTAATTGAAATTAAGAAAGCTTTGAAATACTTGGTTTATATAGGGGTGATATTAATACACCCTATATAGATGCCGAAATGGATAAAGGGATTTATACTATCCAAAAATCTCAAAATTTGAAAATGGATGCCTTATAAAACCCGGAGGTGAAACTGAAAAAGCTATATTTAGATTAACAGCTAGATCACCGCAAATGAGATGCCTTAACTGTGGAGGTTTTCACGGAGGATCAAAAGGTACTTATTGCCCCTCATGTACGATTAAATTGTAAATCATGATTTAAAAAATGCTGAATGTCCGACGGATTATAATCTAGTAGTAACCCAATAAATTCATCGTAACTATTAGTATATTGGATCTCACGCATTTGTAATTTTTTACGAATAAAAATATATGCTTTGGCCCGCCATTCTTCTGCAGGCACTGTAAAACAAACAATTCTTATATGATGATTATCAGGAGAGACATAGTCCTCGCAAAACCGAATTAATTCACCGCTATCAACATACGGTTTAAATTTTTTTTCCGGAATGATGGCTTCGGCAATTTTTCCGTTTTCAGGGATAATATCGTTATAAGCCGCGAGGCGTTTTTTGCCTGCAAGCATTAATTCAAGTTCCTGTCCTTCATGGGGGCCGATCATTTAAAAATAATAACCTTAAACAGGATTTTTATGAACAAAAAAACACCAGATATCGGTGCGGAAGCCCGATTGCAAATTGCTGCAACCTTACCTAATGCCATTGAAACCGCCATAGAATCTTATCACACTTTTATGGCGTCAGCTCAGGAAGTAGATCAGTCGAAAGAATTCAAGGATCGTCACACGGCTGCAAAGGCGGCGCTAGCGCATATCGAATTATTGTTAAAACTGGCGGCAACGGTTGATATGGTTGATAACGACAAGGCCGATCATTTATGTGCGATGCTCAAAACCGCTCAGGAAGAACTGGACAGGAATGATGCATGACAATTATATCAAAAATCGATCTGGACTTATTCACTGTGATCTGGAACCAGATGCAAAACCAGTCAACGCCACAGGTGCATTTACAGATTTTGCGATGGTTGGAACAGACATGGAAAGCCGGCGATACACGTTTATTATTAATGGCATTTCGGGCGTGCGGAAAATCAACATGCGTCGCGATTTTTTGCGCGTGGTTGCTGTATCAAAATCCTGATATACGCATCATGGTGATAGCGGCAGACGATATGCTGGCTCGGAAAATGGTGCGTAATGTTCGTCGTATTCTTGAACGTCATCCGCTGACAATCGGGCTTATTCCGAAAAAGGCTGACCAATGGGCGAGTGACCGTTTCACGGTGCAAAGACAGATGGAATTACGCGACCCGTCCATGTTGGCACGCGGTATCACATCGAATGTGACAGGTAGTCGCGCCGATATAATTATCTATGATGATGTAGAGGTTCCCAATACATCAAATACGACCGAAGCCAGAGATGATTTGCGCGAAAAACTGGATGAAACACGATTTATTTTGACGCCGAATGGCACGCAGATTTATGTTGGCACACCGCATACATATAACACGATCTATCGCACAAAAACTGTGGATGATTGCGATGCTTATTTAAAAGATTTTATGGATTTACGTCTTCCGATTTTGACCCAAGAGGGGAGGAGTATCTTGCCTGAACGCTTTGATATATCCGGCATTCACGCTATGCAAAAACAAGTCGGGCCGAATAAGTTTGCTTCACAAATGATGTTGGAGCCGATGAACATTGCCGAGGGGCGGTTAAACCCTGATGGATTGCAGTTTTATGATGCGATGCTTGATTATACCGAAATAATGCAAAAACCTGTTCTGCATTTAAATGGCAAACGTCTGGTTTCATGTTCCTCATGGTGGGATCCTGCCTTCGGCTTGGCAAGTGGTGATGCCTCCGTATGGGCGTTGATTTTCACGGACGAGGACGGGCAATATTACCTGCATCACATTGAATATATGCGGATTAATTAAACTGATCCAGATGATGAGGCCACACAACAATGCAAAAAAATCGCCGCATTGTTAAAGCAGTTTTATGTGCCGTCAGTCACGGTGGAAATTAACGGAATCGGCAAATTTCTGCCTGCCATTTTACGGCGTGAAATTCGCGCCTCAGGTCATCATGCCGCCGTGCTTGAATATGCCAACCGTATGCCCAAGGCACAACGGATATTGGAAGCCTTTGACGCGGTTTTGGCGGCAAGGGCGTTGTCTGTCGCGGCTTCCGTTAAGCAAACGCCATTTATCAGTGAAATGCGCGAATGGCGACCAATGTCGCGAAATGGGCGTGATGACGGGTTGGATGCGGTGGCAGGCGCACTTTCACAAGAACCGATACGCATTGCCCAAGGCATAAATAAGGCTAGCCGCAAAAACTGGTCGCCTACTGCACAAATCTACAAGGCAAAAACTTAAATAAGGATTTAATTTATGGACTTAACATTTCCGTCGCACATGATCTGGTGGATCAGTGTGGTCGATATCCCTGTGGCGGCATCACTATTCACTATTTATGTTCGTGGCAAAAGGGATGTTGATGCGCGTGTCGATCATCTGTCAAACCTGCTTGAAACACGCCACTCGCAATTAAGGGACAGTTTATCGGCCTATAAACTGGAGGTTGCGAAAACCTATTCCACACAAACTGAATTACGAAATCTTGAAGGGCGGCTTGTCTCTCATCTTCTAAGGATAGAGGCGAAGCTCGACAAACACGCTGAACGATTAATGAAAGGACATGAATAAAATGGGAAAAACCGATGCATTGGATATACTGCCGTTGGAAGATCGAAAGGCCGCAAAGGCCTTTTTAAATGAGTTGGAGATAGACGTTCTTGCGCGCACCCTTTGGGGGGAGGCACGATCGGAGGGCGCAAACGGTATGTGTGCCGTGGCCCATGTGGTTTTAAATCGCGTAAGGCAGGCACAAACACATGGAGGCAAATATTGGTGGGGGCATGATATTATTACCGTATGTCAGCGGCCTTATCAGTTTTCATGCTGGAATCCGGCTGATCCTAACCGTCCTAAAATGATGGCGGTGGACGATAAGGACATCCACTTTGCAACCGCCATACGTATCGCACGTCGTGCAGTTTTGGGCCAATTGGGGCAGGACATCGTGAATGGTGCGGACCATTACCATACACGGGATATCATGCCATTTTGGGCAAAGGGGAAAACACCCGTGGCCGTCATCGGCCGCCATCAATTCTACAAACTGGAGGCATAAATGCTGGAAACATTATTGGGAAAACTGGGCCTTTCCGTATTAACGCGGACGGCGGCGAAAGCCCTTGGCTCAATCGACAATGACATTGCCAAAAATGCGGCGAAGGCTTTGGACAAGGTAGAAGACCAGATAGCCAAAGGCGCAATTACAATTGACCAGATCAGAGAAGCCAACCGTCATATTGAGGCAATGTCGATACAGGATTCGGAGATTTTAAAAACCATCAATGCATCATTGCAGGCAGAGGCAGGGTCCAACGATGCCTATGTCCGACGGATGCGCCCCACTTTCGGGTATTTTATGGCGATGACATGGGCCGCGCAAATGTTTGCCGTGGCTTATATTATGGTATTTGAAACGGAAAAAGCGGATGTCGTTATAAATGCGGTAGAATCTCTTTCGTCCATCTGGGCGGTCGGTCTGTCTGTTCTCGGGATTTATGTGTATAAACGCAGCTCCGATAAGCGTTACGGTTTAAACATTTGATGTGGGGGTTGTCACTTCTTTAAGTTGACGGCGACTTTTGCGACGATGGTGAAGAAGGATGTAGAGCCCACAGGATATAACGATAAGGCTGCCTGCAATTGTGTGATTCTGCGGAACATCACCAAAGACAAAATACCCGATCAACCCGCCCCATATGATTTGAAAATATTGGTATGGCGCGACAGCGGTAATGGCAGGGGCGCGGGCAAAAACCGATGTGAGTGTGAAAATCGCGGTTGGAATACTGACGGAATAAGCGGCGAAAAGGGCAATGTGCGTCCATGTGATTGCCGGCAGGTCGTGCATAACGGCAGGGATAATATTGACGCTGATAATACCTATATTTCCAAACAGCACAAACAAAAAAGGGCTTTCATCGCGTCCGATTTTTCGGACGATTATACCGGCAGAAACGATCGAAAAAACAGCCAATATCGCCCAGATATAACCGGTATTGAAATGGTGGAAGTCAGGATTGACAACCAACACCACCCCGCAAAAACCAATGGTAATCATAATCCATTCTTTTAAATCCGTTTTCTCTTTAAACAGGAAAACGGCGACGACGGTGACGGCAAGCGGTGCGGAAAACATAACGCCGTAAAAATCGGCGATCGGCAGAATTTTCAAAGCGGTAAAGCTGCAAAACGTTACCGAAACGATTGCCGCGGCTCTTAAAAAATGCAGTTTTTTATAGGATGTACGCAGAAATCGCCGCCATCCGTAACGCCTCAGTAAAAATATAAAAATAAGAATGGTGGAGGGAATAGAGTTGATGACCAAAACCTGTGTGCGGTCATATCCCTCGGTCATCAGCCATTTCCCCATAGAGTCGGACACGGTAAACATGAAATAAGCGAAGGTGGAATAAAGTGCCGCTTGTAAGTGGCTTAAATGTCTTTCAAAAAATAGTGCTTTGAACATTCGTTTATTTTCTTCCAATTTACTTGCTCTTTACTAAAGCATACATATACTTATTGTCTATGACACGACTAAAAAGACGACAGCAGCCGAGCGGCCTCCTTACTTCAGTCAACCAGTTTTTAAAACTTGAGGCTTCGGGGGGTATTCTCTTGATGCTGGCGGCGTTATTCGCGGTGATAATCGCCAACTCGCCATTGCAGGCTTTTTATCAATATTTGCTGGAAGATGTTGATTTAACGGTCGGCTTCCAATCGCACGACGGCGTGTCCGCATTATTCTTGCAAAAACCGCTTTTACTCTGGATCAATGACGGGATGATGGCGATTTTTTTCTTTCTCGTCGGGTTGGAAATAAAACGCGAATTTTTGGAAGGGGAGCTGTCCTCGCGTGACCGCGCATTATTACCGGCACTTGCTGCGTTGGGAGGAATGGTTGCACCCGCTTTAATTTATTTTTTCTTAAATCAGGATAATCCGGAGCTTGTAAGAGGTTGGGCAATTCCCGCGGCGACAGATATCGCTTTTGCCTTGGGGATATTGGGACTTTTGGGAAGCCGCGCCCCCGTTTCATTGAAAATTTTACTGACCGCGATTGCGATTATCGATGATTTAGGGGCGATTTTAATTATTGCCCTGTTTTACACACCTGAAGTCTACATTATTCCATTGGGGTTTGCATTGGCCGCTTTCATTGGTTTGATGGCCCTTAACCGTGCACGTGTCTCATCCGTTACACCGTATACTTTATTGGGATTTATTTTATGGTTTGCCGTTTTGAAATCCGGAATTCATGCGACATTGGCGGGTGTTATCACTGCTTTCTTTATTCCTTTGCGGTGTCCGCAAAATCCCAAATACTCCCCTCTTAAACGGCTTGAGCATGATTTGCACCCTTGGGTGGCTTTTCTCGTCTTGCCGATTTTTGCCTTTGCCAACGCGGGGGTCAGTTTTCAGGGAATGACGTGGGATGATGTATTTAACCCTGTAACCTTAGGTATTGCCAAAGGCTTGTTTTTCGGAAAACAAATCGGGATTTTCGCAATTCTATTTATTGTAATCAAATTGCGTTTATCGCCGATGCCTAAAAACACTAACTGGATACAGTTATATGCAGTCTCTTTACTTTGCGGTATCGGTTTTACCATGTCGTTATTCATCGGAGAATTGGCATTCGATACACGTGATCAGGCGGCGGCAGTGCGTATGGGTGTCATAATCGGCTCCCTCGGTTCGGCGGCATTGGGATATGCCTTATTGCGCTTCATCCCGTACGACAAAATTGTGAAACATAAAACATAAATGTGATGGGCATGCCTGCCCATTGCCAAATGTCCATGATTGGTTTCTAATTCAGTTACAAAAAGATTTATTAAGAAAGGCGTAGATATATGTCAGTTAAAAATACCCCAATAACAGTAGCCCGCGGCGACGGGATTGGCCCTGAAATTATGGATGCTACATTACAAATTCTTGATGCGGCGGGTGCGCGTCTGGATATTCGTGAAATTGAAATCGGCGAAAAACTGTATAATCAGGGGATTATGAACGGTATTTCCGACGAGAGTTGGGATACTTTGCGTGAAACTAAGGTTTTTCTTAAAGCGCCTATCTTCACACCAATGGGGGGCGGCTTCAAATCATTGAACGTGACAGTTCGTAAAACGCTTGGTTTGTATGCGAATGTCCGCCCGTGTGCCTCTTTTCATCCATTTATCAAAACCAACTTCCCCGGGATGGATTTGGTTGTCGTGCGCGAAAATGAAGAGGATTTGTATGCCGGCGTTGAATATGCGCAAGTGGACGGTGCGATACAATCCGTGAAAATGATTACGCGTGCGGGGTCGGAACGCATTTGCCGTTATGCATTTGAATATGCCCGCGCCAATGGACGTAAAAAAGTGACCTGCATGATCAAGGATAACATCATGAAAATGGCTGACGGTCTGTTTTATGAAGTGTTCAAGGAGATTGCCGCCGAATACCCTGATATTGAGCAAGAGCGTTATATTATTGATATCGGCGCCGCGCGCATTGCTTCGCGTCCGACCGATTTTGATGTCATTGTCACGGAAAATCTCTATGGCGATATTATTTCCGATATTGCGGCGGAAGTTACAGGATCAGTCGGATTGGGCATTTCAGCGAATATCGGTGACACATGTGCCATGTTCGAGGCAATGCACGGAACCGCGCCCGATATCGCGGGGCAGGGGATTGCCAATCCGTCAGGATTATTGCTTGGCTCGATTATGATGCTGACCCATATAGGGCAGGGTGATATAGCGAGCAAGGTTCATAATGCCTGGTTGAAAACGATCGAGGACGGCATTCATACCGGCGATATTTATAAAGAAGGCATTAGCAAGAAAAAGGTGGGAACCAGAGACTTTACCTTTGCCGTTATCGAACGCATCGGTGATAAGCCTGAAACATTGCCCGTCCAATCCTATCCTGAAAATAGCGGCGGATTGAAATTACCGCCCGTCTCAGTACGGGAGCCTGCATCGAAAGAATTGATCGGGGCGGATGTTTATGTTGAATGGCGCGGGGCAGACCGTGCCGACAAATGTGAGGAATTGGCCACCCTGGCGCGTCAGTCTTTGGTCGACGGAATGTCATTGTCCCTCATTTCTAACCGCGGAACGAAAGTGTGGCCGAACGGTTCTGCCGAAACATTTTGTGCGCCATTATGGTGTTTGCGGTTCAAATCAACAACGAAATCGGGAAGTATGATGGGCCACCATGTGACCAAGCTTCTGGATAATCTTTACAATAACGGATTGCCGTTTGTGAAGGTTGAAAAATTATATGAATTTGAAGGCGGCAAGCCGGGCTTTACCAAGGCTCAGGGTGAGTAGAAAGCGGGTAGCCGGTTCGGCGGCTGCCCTTTTGTCTCGCTCTTAAACGGTGAAATCGTGTGCGGCGGCCTTGACTGTGTTATGAAGCAAACAAGCGACGGTCATCGGCCCCACGCCACCGGGGACAGGGGTAATTGCCGAAGCAATTTCACTGGCTTGCGCAAAATCCACATCGCCGACGAGTTTTCCGTCAGTGCCGCGGTTTATACCGACATCAATGACAACCGCTCCATCTTTTATCCAGTCGCCTTTTACCATTTCCGCCTTTCCTACAGCGGCGATCAAAATGTCGGCCTGCCTTGTAATTGAGGGAAGGTCTATGGTCTTTGAATGACAATGTGTTACCGTACAATCGGCCTGTAACAGCATTTGTCCCATCGGTTTTCCAAACAGCAAAGACCGCCCTATAATGACGGCATGTTTACCAGCCAATGGAATGTTTTCATGGCGGAGTAATTCCATCACACCTGTCGGGGTGCAGGGTGCAAGAGAGGGGGCAGAGGCCATAACACGTCCTATATTTGTATAGGTCAACCCGTCCACATCTTTTTCCGGCGCTATAGACTGAATGATTTTATGACTGTCCAAATGGTCGCCGACAGGCAATTGCAAAAATAATCCGTGTACGCCGTTATCTTTATTCAATGTATCAATCATATTGAGCAGATCGGTCTCATCACTGCTGCTCGGCATTTTGTAAAGTTTGGCACAAATGCCGACCTGTTTGCAGGCCTCGATCTTTTTTTCAACGTAAATTGCAGAAGCAGGGTTGTCATTGGCCAGAATAATAGCCAGATGCGGATGTAAATTCCGCTCCTTAACGATATGAGCGATTGTTTCGCGTTTGGCCGCGGCTAGTTTCTTTCCGTCTATTATGAATGCCGTCATACAATATAATCCGTCTATCAGAATGAAGCGGTCAAAAACAGCCGCATAATAATATTTTGTAACAGCATTAATCCAAAAATAACAATAATCGGGGAAATATCAATTCCGCCGATCGTGGGGACATACCGCCTGACCGGATCAAACACCGGTGCAGTGCATTTATCCAGCAAACGCAAGAGATTGCGCACCTTTTGATTGCCGGATGATAAAACATTAAATGCGATCAGCCAACTGACAATTACCGAAAAAATAATAAGATAAATATAGAATTGGATTAATAGTATGAGTAACTGACCTAAAACGAACATTCTTTACACTCTTTTAAAAATTTATTTGCTATTCTTACATAACGGAGAATTGGCCTTTTGAAAAGTATCTTTGAATTTTTGATTATATGCGGTGTGGTAACAATACTATGCGGTTCAACGGCGAGGGCGGACGTGACATGCCCTCCCAAACCTGCCGCGCCTGTCAATATCATATGGGGTAGCGACAATATAAAATATGATTTTTCACGCTCCCAATCGCAAATGGATAACATGAATAACGATACGCAAAGCCCCTATGGCAATAATGCCAAAACGCATGTCGGCGGTTTGATGAAAGGGGGGATATCCGTTCAATCCCAGGTGCAGGTGGCAACAATGACATACCCTCGGGCGCGACAAATGTGCCAGTGGGTGGATAGGGTTGATGTCAATATCAAGATTGACCCGACTATTTACATCTCTCGAGATCATAAGCCAGGATCATGCCGTCATAAGGCCATCATGGAACATGAAATGAAACATATTTATACGGATCGCGAGATAGTAAAGAAATATGTTCCTATCATCCAGTCTGCTTTGTCCAAGGCTGTTGTGGATATAGGTATCGTCGGACCCAAGGATATGCGTGATCAGGCACGATATCAAAAACAGATTAACGATTACATCGCGCGTGAGGTAAAAAATATTAACACGAAATTGAATACCGAACGCCGACAAAGGCAACAGGCTATTGACAGCCGTCAGGAATATGACCGTGTTGCCGCCATGTGCAAAAATTAATCATAGGTCAACATTGATGCGTGGGGAATCCACGGGCGCATTGCGCGCCTTTGTGGTGGGAGAATTTTTCCTGCATCGGGTAGAGGTCTTGCCGTTTGTCTGGGCGGGATCGCGGCGGAATTACTTTCCACCATGTTATTTTTATCCCCGTTTCCGTATTGTCTCACCATTGCGGCATAACGATCGTAAGATGCCTTGAGTCCGTTTTTCGGGAGTTCAGTGATAATTTGTTCCCGCAAATACTGTATAAAAGCTTTAGACGCATGATGTTCTTCGTCATAATCGGGATTGTTAAACCCGTTATAATGAGTGTTAGCGGTTCCCGGTCGCAGATATAACTCCCCCGTCAGGGCGCAGGTCTGATCAGGAACATAGATATCGATAGTAAAATCCTTGCTGGAACAATGACTGAGTTTCTCCATAATGCCTATAATGCCACGTGCCTTTTCGTGAGGCATGTGAGGTCCATCCACTAACATTTGATCTGCTGTGGCAATCATATTGCTGACATAATTTGCCAGATTTTCCAAAATATTGAATGCGGGAACGTCATAATAATCGCAAATATCATATTGCGTGCCGTCCTTGTTATCCTCTCTAAGAAATCCTTCCAATTTGGAGGTGTGGCAATAAATGATCGAAAAACGATCGGGCGTTAATTCATAAATAACGATACCTGCGATATCATTCGCATCGTCTGGTGATTCGTGTTCATGATCCCAAACAGGAACACTGTCGCGAATCAGAACCTTATTGTCCTGTGTAAACGGTAGGGCAACATCTTGTTTTATTACGGGGGTGAATTTTGTGGTAAGGGAGGGGGGAGCTATTTGGCGGACCGGCACTATTTCCGGTAATCCTGATGCGTTGATAGAATATCTCTCCCTGATATTATCCATAGCCTATATTTTCCCTGTAATTTATTTTTTTAACTGGTTTTTCATTAACCGTTTATTATTTATTTTATAGCAGATTAATTCTGCTATCATTCTATTTAGCAAAAAAAGAACTTTAAATTCAAGGGGTTTTTCATAAATGTCACGTACCGGAAACGATACTCTCCAAACACGCCGCACCTTATCCGTCAACGGTAAGGAGTACGCCTATTATTCATTGAAAGCCGCACAGGAGAAGCTGGGCGATTTATCAAGCCTTCCTTTCTCTTTAAAAGTATTGCTGGAAAACCTTTTAAGGAATGAGGACGGACGATCCGTTTCCGTTCCCGATATCGAGGCGTTTTCAGATTGGCTAAAAAACCGCAAATCCACTCAGGAAATTGCATATCGCCCTGCGCGTGTTTTGCTTCAGGATTTCACAGGCGTTCCCGCCGTTGTCGACCTTGCCGCCATGCGCGAGGGGATTGTCAAACTGGGCGGTGATGCCGATAAAATTAATCCTCTGTCTGCCGTTGACCTCGTTATCGACCATTCGGTTATGGTGGATGAATTCGGCACGGTGCAGGCATTTCAGGAAAATGTTGAACGTGAATTTGAACGCAATGGCGAACGATACGAATTTTTGAAATGGGGACAACAGGCCTTTGATAATTTTCGTGTTGTCCCGCCCGGAACGGGGATTTGCCACCAAGTGAATCTTGAGTATCTGGGACAAACCGTGTGGACGTCATCTGATATGTCCGGCGCGCTGGTCGCATATCCCGATACATTGGTCGGAACCGATTCGCACACAACCATGATTAACGGACTGGGTGTCCTTGGTTGGGGCGTCGGCGGGATCGAGGCCGAGGCAGCGATGCTGGGCCAACCGGTTTCGATGCTGATACCGGAAGTGATCGGGTTCAAGCTGACAGGAAAATTAAAAGAGGGGGCGACCGCTACCGACCTCGTATTGACGGTCACGCAAATGCTTCGTGCCAAGGGCGTTGTGGGTAAGTTTGTGGAATTCTACGGGGATGGTTTGAACAACATGTCTTTGGCCGACCGTGCGACAATCTCCAACATGGCTCCGGAATATGGCGCGACCTGCGGTTTCTTCCCTATTGATGACGAGACATGCCGCTATCTGGAATTTACGGGCCGTGATGCCGACCGTGTGGCATTGGTCAAGGCTTACGCGAAAGAGCAGGGGTTATGGCGCGATACAAATGCCCCTGATCCTGTGTTTACCGATACGCTGGAACTTGATCTGGGTGATGTAGAGCCTTCCATTGCAGGGCCTAAACGTCCGCAGGATAAAATTTTACTTTCTCAGGCCAGCTCGCAATTCAAACGGTTGTTGATGCAATCGTCAGGACACGGCGATCCGGCCAACAAGGAATTTAAGGAACCTATGGGCGAAGAGGGCAAATTAATGTCCGAGGCAGGCCAGTTGTCGGAAGACGATATGGAGGCGCATTTAAATCTGCCGCGCCGGTCTGCGAAAGTTGAAGGTATGGATTATCCTTTGACAGAAGGGGATGTCGTAATTGCGGCCATTACATCTTGTACCAACACATCTAACCCGTCAGTAATGATTGCCGCGGGTTTGGTTGCGCGTAATGCACATGCCAAGGGTATGCAGGTGAAACCATGGGTGAAGACATCGCTTGCGCCCGGGTCGCAGGTTGTGACCGATTATCTGGAAAGAGCGGGATTGCAGGATGATCTGGATGCGCTTGGTTTTAACCTTGTCGGATACGGATGTACGACATGTATCGGAAACTCCGGCCCGCTTCCGGCAGCCATTGCCAATGCCGTTCAGTCACAGGATTTGAACGTTTGTTCGGTCTTGTCAGGAAACAGAAATTTTGAAGGCCGTATTAATCCGCATATCAAATCAAACTATCTGGCCTCACCTCCATTGGTTGTTGCCTATGCACTGGCAGGGTCGATGTTGGTTGATGTTTATAAGGATGCGATTGGGGAAGATAAAGACGGAAACCCTGTATACCTGAAAGACATATGGCCGTCCAATGACGAGGTGCGCGCCGAAGTGGAAAAGGCACTGATCCCGCAAATGTTTATTGATCGTTATTCCGACGTGTTTAAAGGCACCGAGGAATGGCAGGCGGTTCAAAACGCAACTGGTAAAACCTATGACTGGTCGGATGCGTCCACCTATATCCAAAATCCGCCGTTTTTTGAAGACATGACAATGGATGTCGGACTGGCGTCAGACATCATGAATGCCAAAGCATTGGCCGTTTTGGGTGATTCCGTCACCACCGACCATATTTCACCAGCAGGGGCAATCAAACAAGATTCACCCGCAGGGCATTTCCTGATGAATCATGGGGTTGAACCGCGTGATTTCAACTCTTATGGGTCCCGTCGCGGTAACGATAAGGTTATGACACGCGGGACATTCGCCAATATCCGTATTAAAAACGAGATGCTGGACGGTGTCGAGGGTGGATATACCAAATATTTGCCGACCGGTGATCAAATGCCGATTTACGATGCGGCGATGAAATATCAAGCCGACGGCACACCACTTGTGGTGATTGCAGGGAAGGAATACGGGACGGGATCGTCTCGTGACTGGGCGGCAAAGGGGACGCGACTGTTAGGTGTATCTGCGGTAATTGCCGAATCTTTTGAGCGGATTCACCGTTCGAACCTGATCGGAATGGGCGTTTTGCCATTACAATTTACCGGGGATGATACGCGTAAAACCCTGAATATCAAAGGTGATGAAACATTTACCCTGACCGGTATTAAAGGCGAATTAAAACCGGGGCAAAAGGTCACATTGGCCATTGCCTATGAAAACGGCGATAAAAAAGAGGTCGAGTTACTGGCCCGTCTTGATACGGCTGACGAGGTCGATTACTACATGCATGGCGGTATTTTGCATTATGTTTTGAGACAAATTGCCAAAAGTTAATCGAAAGGGGAGCTAAAATACTCCCCTTTTTCTATAGTTCACTGCATTTTGTTCTGATGGCTTGAAAATCCGGACGTTCGGGACGGTAAAGCATGGTGTAGCGCGCTTCTGCCTGTGTAATACGGTTGTTGAGGATATCCAGCCGTTTAATGATGGCGGCTTGCTGTTTGACCTGTTCATATTTCGATTTTTGCGGGTTTTGACCTATGTTTTTTTCAATAAATCCGGCGCGTACCGCCATATTGATTGCCTCGATGTAATCCGCCGCTATCGCTAATGCGATGTAGGAGGCGGGCTTTTGTTTACCCTTAGAGCTCAAGCGAGTAATGAAGGTTCCGCGATGGCCCGGGATTCGAAGAATGATCGCAAAGCGTAATTCCTTTTCTCCGTCGCTATCGAGAATGAAACCCACATGCGATTCCTCGTCAATTATCACGTCGCGTTCCATTTTTTTAAAAGCATTGCGCGTCATTTCAAGGGATGTTTCATACCTGTTACCGCTCTTGCTATTTTTATATTCGCATTGTTCAAGAATATCGAAAAACATGTGATGCGCATTATGCTGGTAAATTGGCTCACCTTTATAATAAACAGTGATCCAGGTCGAGGGCGTGAAATCCGCCTCAAAAGGGTTTGCCAGTTTTGCCCATATATCATCCCAATCCAACAGGATCGCCACTTTTTCAATCTGGCTGATATAAGAGAGTTGCCGCATAATTTCTGCCCCGAAGCGCAGTGTCATATGCATGGAGTGCCCGCGAATGACAAGCGGGATCGACCGGCCGGGGAGTGATATGATTAGGCGGTTTCCTAAAGCCTCCACGGGAGGGGAGGCGTAAAATGTATCCCTAATAATAAATTTTTCCCGCAGGAGCGATATGGACGTCATAACACCCGTGTCACTCCCCAGCTAAGCTGTCGTGCCTCGTCCAGAATGGTTTTGAAATCTGGCTTTTCTGGCCGATAACGTATTGAGAATTGCTTTTCCCGCGAGTCTATTGCCTGCGTCAGCCGGCCCAATCTTTTATAGGCGGATTGCAACGGTATTGGCTCATGAGAAGCGGGCGCACCATCCCTTTTGCGTTGGTATTCGGCAATGCCGGTCAAAACGGCTAATTGTATACCTTCCAGATAATAGGATGACAGGTCCAGACCATCATGCGGACGCAAGGATGCAGGGTTGTCATAGTCTGTTTCTATAACAAAATTAAAGGTGCTGGTATGGGCGGGAGCGCGCAGGATTAATCCGCTGCGGATACGGCCCTCCATAGCGCCGATAACAACACCGATATTTACATTATGGTTTATTTTAACGGACTTGCCAGCCTGTTTGAAAATATCCTCGGCGATATAAATTGCCTTATCATAATCCGCCCTGTTTTTGATATCGCATTGTTCAATCACATCCAAAAAAGGATGATAATTACCATTTTTGAAAATCGCGCGTCCGTTATGATAAATTGCGCACCATGCGGAGGGATTATAAAGCCTTTCAAATTCGGACGTCATGTCATACCAGATGTCATCCCATCTCAGCGGAACCTGACGATGCAAAATCGGCCCCTTAGTCTGGAATTCTCGCGCGATGTAAGCTGCCAGTCGCAGGGCCATATGCATGGTTTGGGCGCGGACAACAAAGCGTTCTTTAATTTCGCCGTTGTCACTGACCAATGGCAACAACAAACGGTTGCCCACGGCCACGATTGGCTCAAGGGCATGTTTTTCATCCTGAATAACAAAACGTTCGCGTAAAAGGGATGTGTTCAAAAGCATCATCCCGTGTATTATTTCGCAATACAGGAATAAAATCTACAGATTATCTTAAATGAATGCCGACGGCTTTATTTGCGCTCATAACAGCTATATGGTTAATATGCTCTTCGCTCGGCTCGTTATTGGCGGTCATGACGTGTTTGGGTGTATCCATACCTTCTATGACCTGAATATCATTGGTTTGCGGATCGATCATGGCCCAGATGTTGCCACATGACATTGCCGTATTCAAAAAATTCAAATTTTCATCCAAGGCCTGAAACACTTTCAGATCCTCATCATTTTTTTCACGAATCTGACGTTGTTGTTTCGGGGTCAGGGTCATCTTGTCCTGAGGCCGCTCGTGAACGGCTTTGCGGTCGGCAAACATATCGGTTCCGACATCAATGGCCGCCTCGACAATCGGGTCAAGACCGGGAATACCGATGGCCGCACCTAAAATGGTTGCGCCGTCATCATTTCTTTGCATGACCTGATGGGTTGATATTTCTTTAAGGGCATTGTCGCCTGGCAGGGATGGACGGCTTTTAATTCTTTCTCCGGTGCCGGTCATTTTTGTAATAACCTTTCCGCGCAGTTCGTTTAAGCGAACTGTCATTTTTTCATGCATTTGGTTTGATAAAGCCGTCATATTTTTTTCCTGTTCCCTATAAGCTTTCTTATCTTATGGCAAAAAGATGAACAAATATTTAACGGATTACAGCAGATATAAATTTAAATGTAATTTGTATGAAATCGTCTAAAAAGTCCTTTTCGATATCTTCCTAAATGCGCTACCCTGAGTTTAATAACCGATAAACCAGAGGATTTTGAATGCCGCGTGAAGACCGTCGTGTCATTTTCGATATGAGTGAAACTTATCAAGCCCTTTATAAACTGTCGACGAAACAGGATGGGGAGGGGAAACTGATTGCAGGGGCTATCGTGAAAATAGAGGAATCTGCGGATGACCCCAATAAAATCCAGTTTTTTCTGGAAAACCCGCAAATTAACGAAAAAAAGACGGTTACCTATACGCGCGATTTTGTCGCCGCCGCCCTGATGATGTATTGTCGCGGAGTAGGTATTCCACTGGCACGGAAAGCGTCCAAATCGATTATCATTGAAAAAGATCGGGTTACATTGCGTTCAATGGTCTAAGTGCTTGGCAAGCTTGGAACTTTTTAAATTTTCCTTCGTTATTATTCCGAATAGCAACAAAGGAGTAACCTATGTTTAACATGAAACGAATTTTAACATTATCATCTGTAATGGCCCTGTCTTTTGGTGCTGTTACGGTAGCTCAGGCCCGTCCGGAAGCGGTGGAAATGGGTAACCCTAATATTCAGGCCTATAAAAAATCAACCGAGGTAAAAACGGTTACGACGCCATTGCCTTCAGATTTGTTGATATATGACACAAATGGAAATGGTATTTTGGAAGCCGATGAAGTAGGCGAAAGACTGTTTTTCCAGTTTGATCGTGATGGCAATCAGGTTTTGGATAATTTGGAATTTAACCGCAGCTTGAATTTGACATTCGCCCCGGTTGAAAAAACACGGACCGTAACGGTTGCAATCGATTACAATAATAACAGTATTATTGACTCCCAAGACGTCAGCCGCGAAATCGTCATGCAACGTACGGGGTTAGAGCGTTTTAGCAGAAACGGCGAGGCCGGTATTACACCCCGCGAGTTTATTGGTAAATCATTCTTGCAACTGGATATAGATAAATCAGGTACAATTGATATCGATGAATGGAAGCGCGCCTACATGGAACGTCAGGCCCCATTATCAGCGGAAAACATGATTTATAACCAATAATGTTACCTATTATAAAATAGTATAAAAGCCCCTTTAAAAGGGGCTTTTTTTTGATTATTGATTTTCCTTATGGGATTTACTGTTGACGTATTTTACGAGAGTGTTTCCGGCCGATCCGAATAACATCAGAAAACTCCCGACAATGAACAGCCATGTCCCAAGCGTCATCAGGGATTTATTAAGAAACATGACACTGCCTATAAAAAACAGCGTATTCCCCACCAACCCTAATGTCAGGTGAATCCATTCATACTCGTCAAAAAATGTTTTTAAAAACGTTCTGTGTTTGTGTGAAATTGCTGAACTCATGCCCGCCCTACGGAGGAGGGCGGACGTTTGTTCCGATAAATATACGGTTAAGACTTAACGGTCAGGTCAAGGGTGATATCACAATTCAGCAACTTAGATATGGGGCAGTTTTCTTTGGCTCCGTTGGCGGCTTCGCGAATTTTGTCTTCATCGCCGTGACAGGTGACCGTACAGGTCAGGGCTGATTTTTTCACGGCAAAGCCTTCGCCCTCTTTATCTAAAGTTATGACCGCCGTTGTGTCGATGGAATCGGGTGTAAGATCGCTTTTTCCCAGAACCATGGAAAACGCCATGGAAAAACATGAGGCGTGCGCCGCGGCAACCAATTCTTCAGGGTTCGTGCCGGGTTTATCCTCAAACCGGGTATTAAACCCGTAAGGTTGTTTGTTTAACGCACCTGTTTCGGTGGAAACCGTGCCCTTGCCTTCTTTCAGTGAGCCTTCCCAATGTGCAGACCCTGATTTGTTAATAGCCATGATAATTGTCCTTTCGATTTAAGTTCTATGAAAATAGATAGGCGCAAATAATTAGTTGTAAAGATTAATTAATAATATTTAGAAGTAAAAATAATCCTGTAAAAAATATGCCAAATATGAGTGTTGTAAAAGAAAACAACAGAAGGTGGGCGGAAATGTTTTCCCACATTTCGGTTACATCATCATTGTTTTTTGGTAAAATTTCAAAAAATCTATCATATAATTTTATGCCAGCTATGCACGCTATAAAAACACTGAAAATAGAGAGAAATAAAAAAACGCTTCCTGCTACGAGGACGCATATATGCTCAACAGATTCAGTATTTAATTTTACAATTGTTAAGGCGCCACCAAAAATAATCGGATTAAGGGTTAAAATTGATTTTGCGAAAAAGATATATAAGTCATGAATTTGACCTCTTACATATAGTTCTCTTTCTTGCTTTAATTCTTCATTCATCAATTATCGCCCATTTTGAGGGCGTTGATAAACGCACTTTGAGGGATTTCCACATTCCCGTACTGGCGCATCTTGGCCTTACCCTTTTTCTGCTTTTCCAACAGTTTTTTCTTACGGCTGATGTCGCCGCCGTAACATTTGGCGGTGACGTCCTTGCGTAACGCTCCCAATGTTTCACGGGCGATAATGCGTGCACCGATCGCGGCCTGAATGGCGATTTTGAACATTTGACGCGGGATCAAGTCTTTCAGGCGTTCGCATAATTGCCGCCCTCTGCGTTCGGCCTGAGATTCATGGACAATCATGGCTAAAGCATCGACAGGTTCATCATTGACACGGATATCCATTTTCACCAGTTTTTCGGCCTGATATCCGCATAATTCATAATCAAAGGACGCATAACCACGCGAGATGGATTTTAAGCGGTCGTAAAAATCGAATACAACCTCGTTTAAAGGCAGGTTATAAACCAGCATGGCGCGGTTTCCGGCATAAGTTAGTGTGACCTGTCGCCCGCGGCGTTCCTCGCATAATTGCAACAACCCGCCCAGATATTCGTCAGGGACAAGAATGGTTGCCTTAATCAAAGGCTCCTCAATCTTATCGATCTTCACCACGTCGGGCATATCGGCAGGGTTATACAGTTCTTTGACCGTGCCGTCGGTCATGTGCAGTTTGTAAACAACACTGGGTGCGGTCGGAATCAGGTCAAGGTCGAATTCACGGGAAAGACGCTCCTGAATGATCTCCATATGCAATAGTCCCAGAAATCCGCAGCGGAAACCCAGGCCGAGGGCTTGTGAATTTTCAGGTTCGTAATGCAATGACGCGTCGTTTAATGCCAATTTGCCAAGACTATCGCGCAGATGTTCAAAATCGGACGCATCAACAGGAAATAGGGAGCAAAATACCATGGGAATGGACGGTTTAAAACCGGGCAGGGCCTTGTCACACGGCTTTTTATCATCGGTAATTGTGTCCCCGACTTTTGTTTCGCTAATATCCTTGATGGAGGCGGTGATAAATCCCATCTCGCCGGGGCCGAGTTCGTCCAGCAAAACCGGCTTCGGCGTAAACATACCAACGCGGTCGATCTCGCGCGTGGCTCCGGCTTTCATAAATTGGATTTTCTGGCCTTTGCGCAGATATCCTTCCATCACGCGTACCAAGATGACAACACCCAAATAGGCGTCATACCATGAGTCGACCAACAAGGCCTGCGTCGGTTTGTCCGCTTCTGCAATCGGGGCCGGAAGGCGTTGAACAATTGCTTCCAATAAGGCGTCAATCCCGATACCGGTTTTACCCGAAACCTCAATGGCATCACTGGCGTCAATGCCGATCACATCCTCGATTTGCTGTTTAACACGCTCGACATCGGCGGCAGGCAGGTCGATTTTATTGATAACGGGAATGATTTCGTGGTTGTTCTCAATCGCCTGATAGACATTGGCGAGTGTCTGTGCCTCCACACCTTGTGTGGCATCGACAATGAGGAGCGAACCTTCGCACGCCGCCAAAGACCGTGAGACCTCATAGGCAAAATCAACATGACCGGGCGTATCCATAATGTTCAATTGATATTCAATGCCGTCTTGCGCGGTGTAGGACAGGCGCACCGTTTGCGCCTTGATCGTGATACCGCGTTCCTGCTCGATATCCATGGAATCCAGAACCTGTTGCCGCATTTCACGTTCTTCCAATCCGCCGCATGTCTGGATCAGACGGTCGGCAAGTGTCGATTTCCCATGGTCGATATGGGCGATAATCGCAAAATTACGAATACGGTCTAGGGGGTGTGTCTTGCTACTCATGCGCACTTGTTTAGCATGAGTGAAGGCGTTTGTCACTCTGGTATTACGGCATTAAAAAGGGCCTGTAACAGGCCCTTTATCTTAGTGTTCGACATCTTTCCAGATTTTCTTTTTCACCTTGTACATGATAACCGACATGAAGCACAGGAACAGGATAACTTTCAATCCCATACGCTTGCGCTCGTCCTGATGCGGTTCCGAGGCCCATGCCAGAAATGTGGAAACATCATGCGACATTTGTTCAACCGATGATTTCGTACCGTCCGCATAGGCAACCTGACCATCCATAAGCGGTTGCGGCATTCCGATCTGATGGCCGCCAAAATATTTATTATAATGCATGCCGGGATTTAACTGAAACCCTGCCGGTGCAGGCTCGTATCCTGTTAATATGGCATGAATATAATCGGCACCGTGATGGCGGGCCTTTACAATCAATGACAAATCAGGCGGAAGCGCGCCATTATTGGCGTAACGTGCCGCCTGGTCATTGGCGTATGGTGACGGGAAATGATCTGACGCACGTCCGGTACGTGTAAACATGTCGCCTTCATCATTAGGCCCATCCTCAACCATGGCTTCGGCAGCAATGGCCTTAACCTGTGCCTCGCTATAGCCCAGATCTTCAAGATTGCGGAATGAAATGCGCTCAAGTCCGTGGCAGGCGGCGCAAACTTCGCGGTAAACCTGAAATCCGCGTTGTTTAGATGCCTTGTCATAGGTGCCGAACATACCGTCAAAACTCCATTCCTGATGTGGAGGTTCGGGGGCTTCCTCGGCGGCGGAGGCAGATGATGCCATACCGCTCACGGCAATTACTCCTACAAGTAAGACCACGGCAGCCTTTTTGACAACAGCTTCATAAATTGATGTCGGGAGAGGCTTGGCACGTTCGATACGTGACAGTAGCGGGACAATGACAAAAAAGAAGGCGAAATAATATCCGGTAGCCAGTTGGGAAATAATAACCCAAGGCTGTTCCGCCACTTTTGCGCCCATAATCCCCAGAATGACACAGTCAATCAGAAAGACGATCAGGAAAAAACGGTAAAGCGGGCGGAAGCGGGCGGATCTGACAGGATGCCAGTCGAGCCAGGGCATCAAGGCAGCGGCGGCAATCGCTCCGCCCATAGCCAGCACACCACCCAATTTAGCGCTCATTAATTTAAATTCTGCAAAAGGCATATAAATCAATTTGCCCCCGGCTTCCTGAGAAATAAAGCCTAGGATAAATAAAACTAATCCAATGACCCCTATCCCGATAATAGGCGGGAAATTAAGTTGTTTTTCACGGTTCAGGTAAAGGGGTACAATAGCAGCGCCCATGGCAATTAGGCCGGCCGTGATATAAATATTAAAGTCAAAAGTAATGGCCCGTAAAATCGCATAAAACATCAGGAAATACCATTCCGGCACGATATGTGGCGGTGTAACCAACTGGTTAAACGGAACATAATGGTCGCTGTGTCCTAATGAATTCGGTGCAAAAAATACGAAGAATGAATAAATAATCAGAACAACAGAAACGCCGAACAAATCCTTCATCGTGTAATAAGGGTGAAACGGTAAAGTATCCTTACTTGATTTCGGCTCAATGCCGAGTGGGTTGTTTGAACCTGTCACGTGCAAGGCCCACACATGCAGGAAAACAACGCCGACAATCAAGAATGGGAATAAATAGTGAAGGGCGTAAAAACGATTCAGTGTAGGATTATCGACTGAAAATCCGCCCCATAATAGCTGGACCAGGGATTCACCTACAAACGGAACGGCAGAAAACAGTGATGTAATAACGGTCGCCCCCCATCCTGACATTTGTGACCATGGTAGAGTATAACCCATAAAGGCAGTTGCCATCATCAACACAAAAATAAGAATACCTAATAACCACAGTAATTCCCGCGGTTTTTTATAGGATCCGTAATACATTCCGCGGAAAATATGAATATAGACAACGGCAAAAAAGAAATGCGCCCCGTTCATATGCATATAGCGAAGAAGCCAACCAAAATTCACATCGCGCATGATCCGCTCAACGGAATCAAACGCCAGATTTTCGTTGGCGGCATAATTCATGGCCAGAAATACACCTGTCAAAATCATTAAGACAAGGAAGACCATGGCCAATGCGCCGAAATTCCAGAAATAATTAAAATTTCGCGGAGTTGGAAAGACACCATATTCCTTATTCATCAGGGTGAAAACCGGAAGGCGGCTGTCCACCCATTCTATGACCGGGTTATCAAAAGGTTCTCTGTTTTTATTCGCCATTATTATTACTCTTTAATTTATCCAATTCTTACAAGGCTGTCGCTCACGAACGTATATTCGGGAACAAGAAGGTTTTTCGGGGCAGGGCCCTTGCGGATGCGTCCGGATGTATCATAGTGGGAGCCGTGACAAGGACAAAACCAACCGTCATAGTCGCCACGAACTTCCGAAGGCTTTTGGCCTAGCGGAACACAACCCAAGTGGGTGCAAATTCCAACCACGATCAACCACTCGCGATGGCCTTCCTGTGTACGGGTATCGTCTGTTGCCGGATCACGCAATAATGACATATCGACATTTTCCGCTTTTTCAATTTCCTGCGCCGTACGACGTCTGACAAAGACAGGTTTTCCGCGCCACATAACGGTGATGGCTTGACCTTCTTCAATAGGGGTGAGATTAACCTCTGTCGATGACAGGGCCAATGTATCCGCCGCCGGATTTAAGGTATCAATAAAGGCCCAGCCAAGCGATGCGGCACCGATTGCGCCTGTTGCGGCGGCTGTCAGATAAAGGAAGTCACGTTTTGATTGTTGTTTCGATGGTTTGGTTTCGTCTGCCATTTTTTTTCTTTAAAGTAATACAGTCATAATTCTGGTGTCTATTAAGACCAGACATTATTAATTTTTTCAATCCATTTGTAAACTGCATCAAATTAGAATATACACCAAATTATGCAGAAAAAGATTTCTTTAACGCTTTATCAGCCGGACATTCCGCAAAATGTGGGCGCGGCAATGCGGTTATGCGCCTGTCTGGGGGTAAAGCTTAATTTAATCGAACCATTCGGCTTTGCCTGGAAGGAGCGCGAGTTTCGCCGTTCGGGAATGGACTATATCGATCAAGTGGACTTTGAAAGATTTGCATCATGGGAAAAATTCCGTGCCGCCCATCAGGGGCGTATTATTCTTATGACGACAAAGGCGGCAGTGGATTATACCGATTTTCAATATCGTGATGGCGATACGCTTATGGCAGGGCGGGAAAGTGCCGGTGTGCCGGATGCGGTTCATCAGACCGTGGATGCGGGCGTTTTAATCCCCATGCATGGGGCTGCCCGTTCTATGAATGTGATTAACGCATCCTCTATGATAGTTGGCGAAGTATTGCGGCAAGTGAAAATGGGCGCTTCGTAAAAATAGCATATATTTTTGTTTTGGGGAATTGTGCGCAATCTGTTAAGGGATAAAGATATAAAGGCAAGCATGTGAAAGGGAATAGTATATGTATGCCATGAAACAAAAGGATGTAACCGCCGCTTTGGATCTGGATGATAAAAAATCAATCGCCGCGCAATGGTTTCGTAATTTGCGCGATTCCATTTGTGCTGAATTCGAAGCCATTGAAAATGAGGTGACGGCTCACGAATGTGCATCCATGCCTGCAGGAACCTTTCAAAAAAAACAATGGAGCCGAACCACAGAAGACGGGAGTGACGGCGGCGGCGGTGAAATGTCGGTTATGAAAGGGCGCGTGTTTGAAAAAGTCGGCGTCAATATATCAACCGTTCACGGACGTTTTTCAAAAGACTTTGCCGAAAAAATACCCGGGGCGTCCGATAATGACGGTCATTTCTGGGCTTCGGGATTGTCGCTTGTGGCGCACCACCGCAATCCGCATGTTCCGCCCGCGCATATGAATACAAGAATGATTGTAACATCCAAGGAATGGTTTGGCGGCGGCGGTGACCTTAATCCTATTTTTGAATGTGATGAAGATACCGGATTTTTTCACGATGGTTTTAAGGCCTGTTGCGATCGTCATGATCCGGAATATTATCCGAAATATAAAGACTGGGCCGATGAATATTTCTTTATCAAGCATCGTAATGAATCGCGGGGCATAGGCGGAATTTTTTATGATTATCTGGATAGCGGAAGCTGGGAGGCCGACTTTGCCTTTACGAAGGATGTGGGCGAAACATTCCGCGATACCTACTGTGCATTGGTTCGTAAATCGATGAATCGTCAATGGACGGAGGAAGATCGCGAGGCACAATTGCTGAAACGCGGACGGTACGTTGAATTTAATCTGGTGTATGACCGCGGAACGGTGTTCGGGCTGCAAACAGGGGGTAATGTCGAGGCTATTTTAATGTCATTGCCGCCTGTGGCCAAATGGGATTAGGATTTTAAACGATCCAAAATCTCATTTCTGTGAAGAGTGAATCCCGATGCAATCCATATATCTTCGGCCATACGTAAATATTGTCCAACTTGCGGCCCTTCCGGCACCTTAAATTCCGTCATAATATCTGTGGCTGTTAATGGGAATTGCGGAATTTTTTTGTTGATGGCATTGGCGATCATTACATCTGAAATAGTGTTGCCTTTTGCTTTTAAAATGAGAAGACCCTGAATAACAATATCACGATCATAATGATATAATGCCGCATTGATATCATGATAATTATCAGATTTTATAAATTCATCTAATAAATTTATAGTTTTAATTATCTTTTTGTTTTTTATAAATTTTTTGTTTTTAAATGAAATGTAATATCGCGCAATTATGCTTGGTTTTTGCAAAATATTTTGTAAGGTCGTCAGCTCCTTAAGTTGAGGCGCGCTGCCTTCAATTATTTCAAGAGTTGAGAGCTTTTCCATTAATTGTATTGCGCGATGGACGTGTGTGCTTTCGAGTAGTTTAAATAATTCATCAAATATGCGCACATCCGATAGTTTTAAAAGACCATGCTCAAGTGCATAACAAGCGTTTAAAGCGTTTTGATCGGGCAAGTTGTCGTGATAATCGGCATAAAATCTGAAAAATCGTAATATTCTTAAGTAGTCTTCATTGATGCGGTCTTCGGCATTGCCGATAAATCGTACAATATGGTTTTGCAAATCGTACAGTCCTGTGCCCAAAGGATCGTAAATACTCCCATCCCTATCGGCATAAAGGGCGTTGATGGTAAAATCGCGTCGTTTTGCATCCTGCGTCCAGTTATCGGTAAAGGTAACGTGTGCATGTCGTCCGTCCGTTGAAACGTCTTGTCTTAATGTTGTAATTTCAAACTTACGTTGATTCACAAGCGCGGTGACTGTGCCGTGGTCAATTCCCGTCGGTATAGTTTTAATCCCCGCCGTCTTGCAGATATCTATTGTTTCATTAGGGGTAAATGAGCATGCAATATCAATATCATAAACATTTTTTTCAAAGTAAAGGTTTCGAATGCATCCGCCGACCATACGTGCGTTTATATTATCGTGATTAAGCGTATCCATCAAAAAAACCAGATCAGGATCGAGCATCCATTGCGGGAGTTTTATCTTAGCTGCTGGCGATAACATGGTCGTGTCCGTTTGCCCTTAATAACAGTTGTCCCGACTCCTCGTTAAAACCGTTTTGTGCCAGAGCAATATTTATTAAATCTTCACGGATTTGCCGGTTAATACGGGCAGGGACATTGTTTGTTGTAATACAATAGGGAATGTTATTTTTAAGAATTATGGCATGATCCGGCGATGGTATGACGGTATGCCCGAGGTTGGTTGTAAAAACCAATTTGTCATCATCATAGTTAAATTCTGTTATGATGTAAGGGGCATCTTCTACATCAATCCGTCCTTGTTCATGCGGGGTTATTAACCAATATTCATCTTTTTCGGGATCATAATGTAAAACGCTAGAAAACAATTTTGCCAGCCGTGTCCTTTCGATGGGGCGCCCGTCATGATACCATGTCCCGTGGTAATCAATACGGATATTGAAGCTGTCTTCTTCTGCATCTTTACGAAAAAATTTTGTGTCCATATCTATTCAGTATAGACGATTTATAATTTAATTTAAGATGTCGATTTTTCAATCTGGGTGGAAGAGGCGGCAAGATCATATTGATGTGCAATAATCGCGGCCTGCGTCCTGTTTTCAGCGTTCAGTTTTTTACAAATTCTGCTGACATGGATTTTAACAGTTGTCGGTTTCATACCAAGTTTGTCTGCAATATCCTTATTCGATAAACCATGTGATAAATGGTCCAACACGTCTTTTTCGCGATTGGTTAAGTGTGTTAACGGCCCGGTTTTTGATAAGGGTTTTTTGACATTTTTTTCAGAATGATTTTTAAGCGGAGTAGGGTGAGAGTCATCATAATAGGAAGGCATAATGCCCAAGCCCGTACCATCGGTCGGAACAAACCGGTGGCCGGAACTGACAACCAGATCAATAGCCTTGGTCAATGTTTGTCCGGAAAGCGTTTTTGGGAAATAAGCCCTTGCGCCGATATTCAAGGCTTTACGGATTTGGTGTTCTTCAACACTACCGGAAATGATTGCTGTGGATTGATCCGGATAGAGGGATAATAATTTTCTTAAGCCATTGAGACCATTCATTCCCGGCATACGTATATCAAGCATGACCAGATCAAATCCTAATGGATCGTTGGCAAGGGTATCGAGTGCATTTCCCAAACTGGACGCGGCAATAACACGCCACGTCGGACACTTTGCCTGAATAAAAGCGATTAAAGCCTCGGTAAATAATACATGATCGTCAGCCAGTAAAAGTCTCATAGGGGCGGATACACCTTTCTTGCAAAAACAGGATAGCATGCAACCAAAAGATGTGTATTGATTTTGTTATTACCTATCTATGTATGTATGCGGCAGATTGATTAGTCCAGCATACCTGCATAAACATTCACGGCCTCTGTCACGCGTTGTACGTAATTTCTGGTCTCGTAAACCGGTATAGTCTCAATCCAGTCAACCTCGTCAACACCGGGGGTTCGGGGATCGCCGATTTCTTTTAACCATTGTGAAACACGTCCCGGGCCGGCGTTATAGGCGGCAATGGCAAGTGTCCGATTACCGCTGAAACGGTTAAGCATTTCCTGCATGTAGAGCGAGCCAAGCGTCATATTATAAACGGGGTCGCTGGTCAGACGCCCTTGTGAATAGGGAAGGCCGTTTTTACGCGCTGTTTCCTGTGCGGTCGGTGGCATAAGTTGCATCAGGCCTAATGCTCCTGCATGGCTTTGGGCATATTGGTTAAAGGCGCTTTCCTGTCGCATTACACCGTGACTGAAGGCAGGATGAATCGGTAATTTTGTACCTGTTGCACCCTCAATAACCGGAAACAGGTAATTCGGCATGATATACCCGTCCCATTCCGCTTTCTTGGCAATGCGAACTGCGGCATCCTCGTATCCCAGATTATGGGCGTAATCGGCGGCAAGTTTGTAATCAAGGCCTGACGGGCGGCTTTCGATAAAAGCGGTCAGGAATTGACGGGCATCGTAATCCCGATCGGCCTGTTTTAACAACCCGACGGCGCGAATGAGAGGATCGGATTTAAAAGCACTTTCCACCTGTGGCGTAATTTGAAAGGCAGTTGGCTTTAATAATCCGAAAGGTAGATTGATGCGCTGTGCCGCCATTTGCCCGTAATAGGTTGTCTGGTATTTCGCGGCAACCTGATACCATTGATTGGCAATGTCTGTATGCCCAAGCGTTTCCGATGCCAGTCCCGCCCAATACGCACCGCGGGAACGGCTGATCGGGCTTTCGACAGCATTAAAAAGATTTTCGAAATGTTTGAAACCTTCCCACGGCTTGCCGATTTTACGCAATGCCAGCCATCCTGCAAGGAATTCGGCTTGCGCAAAAGGCAGTCCGGCTGTTTGTTTATGGTTTTTCACCAATTCATAAGCACTGCCCCATTTGCCTTCTTCCATCAGGCGGCGGGCGATAATATGCCGTTCCTTCCACCAGAGAGACGGATCGGATACTTGCGATGCGGCGGGGGCATGATTTAAGAGTTCAATTGCCCCTTCATTATAGTTATTTTGACGGCGCCATTGAATGCGCGCCAGCATCAAGGCTTCGTTATTCTTCAAATTGGCGGGAACTGCGGCCACCAGCTGGTTAACATCGGATTTATTTTCAATGAGGGCGATTTTCGCCTCAACTAATTGCGGATAGCCTTGACCAAGAATATTTGCAAGAGCGCGGGACGCCGTATAATGGCGATCATGTATGATATGTCTCAAACGTTTTTCATTATCCTGAGACCCCAGATATTGCCCATATTTTGCAAGAAAGCGTGATTGCTCATCTGCGGTCAACAATGCTTTAGGCCACCATTCTTTCAATGTTGTTAAAGCCTGTGCTGTACGACCCGAACGGATCAGCGTGGAGAGGTAGATATCCATACCCTTTGCGGTGGCGGGCGTATGGTTTTGGAACCAATTCATAACCTCTTCGGCAGAGACTGAAGGCGTTATCGCATCTTCTGCCTTTTTACGAATTGTATAGAGGTCTGGCCATTCCGGGTGGTTTTGAACAAAATTCTTTGCTTCGTCAAAATTCACATTATCAGACTGTCGCAACCTATACCATTGAACGATATCACGTCCGAGAGGGGAGGATGGTGAGACCGTGTAATTTTTTTTGGCCGCGGCGGTGACTGCGCTCAAATCATTGGCAATTGCAGGAAATGACGCCAGAAAAAAGAAAAGAAAAATAAAGAGCCTAAGATGCATATGCTGAATGTAGTGGCACTTCATGGCAATTTAAAGGTTTAACTTGAACATATTATCAGGAAAATGCATGATGCGCTTGCTATGACAAAGAACAAGTCCGCCAAAGGCCAGATCCTGACAAAAAACGTGACGATTGCCCATAATCGACGCGCCAAATTCGATTACGAATTGCTTCAGGAATTCGAGGCGGGAATTGCCTTGTTCGGAACAGAGGTAAAATCGTTACGACTGGGTCAGGCGAGTATAAATGAGGCTTATGTGAAAGAGCAGGGCGGCGAAATAGTGTTGCTGAATGCCAATATTCAAGAATATTCGCAAGCCGGAGCCTATTTTCAACATGAACCCGCCCGTCCGCGAAAATTGCTGTTGCACAAGCGTGAGATAAATAAATTGATTGGCGGTGTGCAAAAGGACGGCCTGACCATTATTCCGTTAAAATTGTATTTTGACAAAAAGGGATTGGCAAAAATTTTAATTGCACTGGCCCGCGGGAAAAAGGAATACGATAAACGCATGGCTGTCAAACAACGCGACTGGAACCGTCAAAAGCAAAGATTGTTAAAAGAATAATCTTGTTCTAAGCCAGCTTGCAGGATGCATTATAATCATCAAGCCACTCTTTTTCGGCTTCGGTAAGCATATCACGATCAATACAGCTATCCTCAAACGGGACTTTTGTCACTGTTTCAAAGCACAGCAGTTTTTTGCCGGTTTCGTTCCCCGTTTCGTCGGGAACCTTATACTTGCGTACCAAGATCAGATTTTCAAGACGAATGCCATATACGCCTTCCTTATAATATCCCGGTTCGTTGGACAGCAACATACCTTCTTTAATTCCGTCGGTTGACCGGGGGGATATGCCGTAAGGGCCTTCATGGACATTCAGAAAATAACCGACCCCATGGCCTGTTCCATGAGCATAATCAATACCGGCCATCCATAAGGGCGCACGGGCGAGGGCATCCAGTTGCGCCCCTGTTGCGCCCTCCGGAAAAATAGCGGTGGCAAGGGCAATATGGCCTTTTAAAACAAGCGTATATTTATGGCGCATATCCTCGGTTACAGTTCCGACGGGAATTGTGCGGGTGATATCGGTTGTACCGTCATCATATTGAGCGCCGGAATCCAGTAATAAAAAGCCGCTACCCTGGATTTTAGTGTTATTTGTTTCGGTAAATTTGCGGTGGATGTTGGCTCCGTTGGCATTCCATCCGGATATTGTGTCAAAGGACACCCCCCTGAACATATTCGACTTAAGACGCTCTTCATATAATTTGTCCGCAACATCCTTTTCGGTGATATCGCGTGTAGTCTTAACCCATTCGATTACTTTTTGGACGGCCTTGCCGTCGCGGATATGGCTTTCCCGAATGCCTTTTTGTTCGATCTCGTTTTTCGATGCTTTTAATGCTTCGCAAGGGTCGGTTTTGCGAATAATTTCGCTTGCAGGCGCATTGAGGTGTTCGGTGAACCAGTCGGGGGCGGTGTCGGCAATTTGAACCACTTGCTCGACACGTTCAAAATATGAAACCGCCATGGGAAATTCCTCAAGCGACAAAAAATCCACCTCGAAATGTTTAGCCTCTGAAGAGTCAAAAGCAGAACAGTCGACATCGGTAAAAACAGTAAGTTTTTTGTGTTCGCTTTGAAAAATGGCAAAACCGCGAATTCCCGGAGATTGGCTGTTTTCCAAGGTGCGCATATTCAAAAGCCATGCAATAGAATCTGCCGCCGTAATTATAATGCTGTCCGCTTCATTTTTTTCAATAGCTTCGGCGACAAGCTTGATCTTATCATCCACGCTTAATCCGGTAAAACGGATATCATGGGGGATGGCCGTGTAATCAAGAGAAGTAGGGCGATCCTGCCATATCTGATCGACGGGATTGGTGTCGACTGATAACAATATAACCCCGGCCTCATTACAAGCCTTTTGCATTCTTTTGGCTTCTTTGCGCGTGTGTAACCACGGGTCATATCCGATCACGGCATTTATTTTTAACCGTTCTATCAGCCATTCCTCGGGTGGGGTGTCCGTGTAATAGCCGACTTCATAAACGGAATGATCAATATTATCCTTGGCAAATTCTTTATAGCGAAAATCAATAAGAACCGCAGCCTGTTCCTGAGTGACAACAACAAATCCTGCGCTGGCATCCAGGCCCGACATATAGAGAAATCTGTTTTGCGATGCTTCCGGGTTTTCCTTATCCCATATGTCCCCTTGCGGAATGATAAAAGCATCGCAATGCAGATGCTTCATTGCTTGGCGAAATTCGGAAAGGCGGGCTTCATAATCGGGCATAATGAGTATATTATCTTTTTACACGCATTTGACCAGAGGAAACGTATATGGCTTATATATTACTAATATTCGGTGTTCTGATTGGCGGATATGCCCTTTATGTCTTTTTGAGACGGGCAAGCCGTGAACAGGCGCGGGCGGTATTGTTGTCCCTTGCGATCGGCCTTACAATATTACTGATATTTGTGTTGATCCTTTCAGGCCGCCTCGTCATTGCCGCTATTTTGACGGCCGTGTTAATCCCGCTGTTGGCGAAGCTTTATTCATCGTTGGGTCAATTTAAGAAATAGCCTCCAATCCGCCTGTCAAAACAAAAGCTTGATTTTTTTGCAGTGCGAAGGCATTGTCGCATTCATGACAACGAATCTGAAAAAAAGAGTGAGAAAAGCGGTCTTTCCTGTTGCCGGATTGGGAACTAGATTTCTGCCTGCGACCAAGGTTTTGCCGAAAGAAATGCTGCCGCTGGTTGATCGTCCTTTGATACAACGGGCGGTTGAAGAAGCGCAGGAAGCAGGCATAGAGGAATTTATATTTGTCAGCGGACGCAATAAATCCCTGATTAACCAGCATTTTGAAATTCAGCCCGAATTATATGAAGAGCTTGAAAAGCGGAACAAACCACATTTGGTGGCAAAATTGGGCAATAGTGACATTCCTTCGGGCAAGGTGCAAATCACCATGCAACAACGGGCGTTGGGGTTGGGGCATGCTGTCTGGTGTGCCAAAAACTTGGTTGGTGACGAACCGTTTGCGGTTTTCCTGCCTGACGTTATGACATTAGGTGAAAAGGGATGTATGGCACAGATGATCGATGCTTATAATATCCATGGCGGCAATATCATTGCCTCGTCACCTGTGCCGCGCGAACTGACATATAAATACGGTATTCTTGATGTCGAGGACGAAACCAAAACCGTATCTCCTATTCATGCAATGGTGGAAAAACCTGCCCCTGAGAAAGCTCCGTCAACTTTGCACATCTTGGGACGTTATATTCTTCAGCCGGAAATTTTTGGCCTTTTGGAAGACAGGCAGATCGGGGCGGGCGGTGAAATCCAGTTAACGGACGCGATGCATCGTTTGATGGAAACGCAACCCTTTACATCAGTGAAATTGCAGGGCGAAACATATGATTGCGGCCATCACCTCGGGTTTATCGAGGCGAATATTGCCTTTGCCCTGGCCGATCCGGAGCTGGGCGCAGAAACATATGAAATTTT
>DCKW01000028.1:11294-22680 GCA_002320485.1 Micavibrio sp. UBA1664 | reverse complement strand
TTCTTTTGGGTGGCCAGAATGATGATGATGGGACTTTACGCCATGGGCGAGGTTCCGTTTAAAACGGTTTATATGCATGGGCTGGTCCGTGATGCCAAGGGCCAAAAAATGTCCAAGTCAAAAGGCAATGTTCTGAACCCGTTGGATTTGACGGAAAAATATGGTGCTGATGCTCTTCGCTTTACGTTATGCGCCATGTGCGGACAGGGCAGAGATGTGAAGCTTGCCGAGCAGCGATTGGAAGGTTACCGTAATTTTTCCACCAAGTTATGGAATGCGGCGCGGTATTGCGAAATGAATGGTGCGTTACCACGGGATAAATTTGATCCTGCAACCGTACAAAACCCGATCAACCAATGGATTATTGATGAAACCATCACGGTGATCAATTCTCTTGATGAGTCAATGGCACAATTCAGATTTAACGATGCCGCCAATGGCTTATACCATTTTATATGGGGGACGTTTTGTGATTGGTATCTGGAATTTACAAAACCACTTTTAAATGAAGAGGGCGGCGCCTATGTTGAGGAAACAAAAGCAACGACAGGATGGATTTTAGGCATAATCATTAAAATCTTAAATCCCTTCATGCCGTATATTACTGAGACTTTGTATAAAGAATTTTATGGTGATGAAAAATTGTTGATGTCTCAACAATGGCCTGTTGCGGATATGGCATTACGTAATATTGACGCCCATGAAGAGATTACATGGTTGCAACGTGTTATATCGGATATCCGTTCGGTTAGAACGGATATGAATGTACCCGCATCAGCAAAACTAGATGTATTGATTATGGGTGCGGATGCGCGCGCGCAAAAATGGTTTGCCGTACACGAGGCTGTTATCTTTAAAATGGCCCGCGTGAAATCACTTGAAACCGTAACATCAATGCCACAAGGGGCCATACAGATAGTGATTGGTGATATGACGCTTGGTTTACCTGTTGCCGATATCATCGATCTGGATAAGGAGAGAGGGCGTCTGCAACAACAAATCCAGAAACTGGAAAAAGATATAAAACAAATTGATGGCAAGTTATCGAATCAGGGATTCGTACAAAATGCGCCCGAAGAAGTAATTGAGGAGCAGAAACAGCGCAAGGAAGAGGCCCATATTATAATTGAGAAACTGGCCCTTGCACTTAAACAATTGGATGTCGCCTGATTTTTTTTGTGCGGCAACCTATTGATAAATATTGATAAAATCTTTTTTGCAGTTCGTTTGTAATTTTTAAAAAAATAAAAACCCGGAGGCAGGGATGGACCTCCGGGTTTTGAGTGGTCAGGATTTTCACCTGACTTGGGAAGGGAATATAAGAACGACGTTCATTATTGTCGTTTTATGATTCTAATTATCCCGAATTGTTTGTCTTTTTTTAGGCCTTGGAGAACAAGGTTTTGCCATTATTGATATTAATTTTACGAGGTTTCTTTTCCTCTGGAATTTCTCTTACCAAATGAATATGAAGCATTCCGTTATCCATGCTGGCTTTCTTAACCTCAATATGGTCTGCAAGTTGAAATTCCTGCTCGAAATTACGCGTTGCAATCCCACGGTATAAATAAGAAGAATTTTTTTCATCCTCTTCTTTTTTACGTGCGCCTTTTATAATCAGACGATTATCATGAGCCGTAATATCAATATCATCCATCGCAAAGCCGGCAACCGCCATATCGATACTATATTCATCTTCATTTAATTTTTGAATATTATAAGGCGGGTAGCATTGCCGTTTCCACGCGGGGCGGATTCGTCCAACATTCGCATTAACCGGTCAAAGCCAACAGTTGATTTGAAAAAAGGGGAGAAGTCTGAAGACTCCAAAAGTCTTGGTAATGTATTCATAATTATAACTCCTATAATTTAGCAAGTTTTGTATTTCAAGCCCCGAAAACGGCGACTTATTTAATCAATTTAATATATAATAGGAATAAAGTCAAACTATTTTAGGAATATATGTTTAGATCAAGGCAAAAAAAATCGCCTGAACGTCAGGCGATCCGTATATAATTATATAAACAAAATATTATGCGCTTTTCTTCTCGGAAGAACCGCCCATAAAGTTACCGAATTTGGATTGGAACTTATCCAATTGTCCGCGTTCGACAACGCCTTGTTGTCCGCCTTGCCATGCAGGGTGGTTCAAGGGGTCGATATCAAGGCTCATCACATCGCCTTCTTTACCCCATGTAGAGTATGTTTCATATGTTGAACCATCTGTCATTTTAACAGTGATTTTGTGGTAATCAGGATGAATGTCTTTTCTCATAATCGTGCTCCAAAATTCTATAACTCGACCTTTTAACGGGTTTAATTGCCAAATGCAAGCGTTTTCCTTTGAAAAACGTATCTCTGCTAGCCCTGGCGGGCCAAAGATTTTCCCGCCGATTTTAAATCAGCAAAAGCCTCGTCCAGACGGTCAATCATGGATTCTTCCCCTTTACGCAGCCAGACTCTCGGGTCATATTGTTTTTTATATGGTGCGCCGGTGTCAGGATCAATCTGAAAGGCAAAAGCGGCTTGATTGGCGAAAACATATTCACCGACCCCGCGTGCGAAGGCAAATTGCGTATCGGTATCAATATTCATTTTAAAAACGCCGTAGTTCAATGATTCGGCAATCTTGTCTTTTTCGGAGCCTGATCCGCCATGGAACACCAGATCATAGCTGTTTTCGGGTGCTCCTGTCTTTTCCGACAGCAGGGATTGCGAATTTTTCAGGATCTCAGGGCGTAGTTTTACGTTTCCAGGTTTATAAACGCCATGAACATTGCCGAAAGAGGCAGCAAGCGAAAAGTGGCCTAACGGATTCAGTTTTTGCCACGCCAGCAGACAGTCTTCCGGCTGGGTATATAATTTGTCGTTATCAATATCATCGGAGCCTACGCCGTCCTCCTCGCCGCCTGTGACGCCCAGTTCAATCTCGATACTCATTTCGATAGCCGCCATTTGTTCAAGCAAGCGGGCGCACTCGTTCAGGTTATAATCAATATCCTCTGCGGACAAATCAACCATATGCGATGTGAATAGAGGTTTGCCGGTAATGTCATAAAATTCTTTGCCTTGGGCTAATAACGCCTCTATCCACGGAATAAGATTTTTATCGGCATGGTCGGTATGCAAAACGACACAAATGCCATAATGCGCCGCCATCATATGAACATGCTGGGCAAATGAGACGGCACCGAGAACCTTGGCAGTAAAGGCGTCTTCCAACCCTTTTCCTGCAAAAAACTGTGCGCCGCCGTTCGATACCTGCAAAATGACATCCGATTTGTTTTTAGCCGCGGCCTCCATCACTGCGTTGGCCGTGTTCGTGTTTGTAACATTCACCGCAGGCAAGGCATATTTTCCGTCCTTGCATGCCTTGATTAATGTCAGGTAATCTTCGCCGAATACGACGCCGGGTTGGAGTGATGTCATAACAAGTCCTCTGCTTTTTTTGCGAGTTTAAATCAAACTTATCAGTGAATAAAGACTTAATTCCCTTTACGTTTTTTTCATATTATGTGATAGGTTATTGTTCTGTCATATTACAACAAGGAGTGAGAATCATGATCAGGCAGCCAAATATTCATGTTAATTTCGGTGATACTGTAGAAAGTAAACATGGTAAGGCACGAGTAATCGGAACATTTGAAGATCCTTCCCATGATGGTAAAACAGTGATCAGAAGTGCCGACGTCATCAGTGATGATCGAAAGATTGTCAACGTTGCCTGTAACGATCTGAATATTATAAAGCGGGCAAAAAAGCCGGGTTTTCTCAACCTTTAATAAGAAGCGGCTTGAAAGCCGCTTTTTGATTTAATCCTGATATAACACGCACTGTGATTGCATAATTTTAACCACATCACCTGTTTTAACAACTTTGTGATTGCATGCTGTTTTTGCCTCAATCGTCACCATCTGGCCGTTTTGTGGCAGGGTCATGCTCTCATGCTGGGTGATCATGACGACGCCCTCATTACCTGACAAATCCATCTTGCCGACAGTCATTTCGGGTTTACAGTCGGAATTCTCGCCGTTGATCTGTTTCATCATCTGAATTCCTTGTGATGCCATGCGCTTCATATCTTCCAATGTGCCGCCGCGCACCTCGCCGTTAGGGAGCTTCAACTGCATTTTATAATCATCCGCATAATGCATATCCATGAACGGAACAATTTTATTCACATCACAAGATGCATAGGTTTCCACATAATCATTATTGAACGACTGTATATCGTTTTCCGTCAGTTCCGCCCTTGCAGACAGTGGAAACAATATGACAGCCATTAAAGTCAGCAACATATATTTCATCATTTATTTTTCCTTTTTATAAAAACTTACCCATAACGGCGGCAGTATCCAACATCCGGTTGGAAAAACCCCATTCATTGTCATACCAAGTCATAATTCTTACAAGAGTTCCATCCATAACCTTTGTCTCATTAATCGAGAATATGGAGGAGTGCGGATCATGATTAAAGTCAGAGGATACGAGCGGTTCGGTATAATATCCTAAAATTCCTTTAAGAGGGCCATCGGCAGCCTTGCGAATGGCATCATTGACTTCATCAACATTCGTTGCACGAGATGCATTGAACTTTAAATCAACAAGTGACACATTCGGTGTAGGCACGCGAATGGCGACGCCATCGAGCTTCCCGTTCAATACCGGTAACACCTTGCCGACTGCCTTGGCCGCGCCTGTCGATGTCGGAATCAGGTTTGCGGCGGCGGCGCGGGCGCGGTGCAGGTCTTTATGCGCGGTATCCGTTACACGCTGGTCACCGGTATAGGAGTGGATTGTTGTCATGAAACCCTGTTCGATACCGATCGCATCGTTCAATGTTTTGGCAACCGGAGCCAGACAGTTCGTCGTGCAGGAGGCATTTGATACGATCACATGGTCGGCCGTTAACTTATCGTGGTTCACACCATACACAACGGTCAGGTCCTCGTCCGTCGCAGGTGCGGAAATAAGGACGCGCTTGGCGCCCGCCTCGATGTGTTTTTGCGCCATTTCCCGTTTTGTAAAAACGCCGGAACATTCAAAAACAATATCGATATTCAATGTATTCCATGGTAAGTCGGCAGGATCGCGTTCGGAATAAACCTGAATATCCTTTCCGTTTACCTGCATTGTATCATCATCGACGGCTTTCACTTCATGTGAAAAACGACCGTGAACAGTATCATATTTCATTAAATGAACATTTGTGTGAACGTCGGCAAGATCGTTAATGGCCACAATCTCCATATCATCGCGGCCACTTTCTACAAGTGCGCGGTGAACAAGACGTCCGATACGACCATATCCGTTAATAGCAATTTTAAGTGACATTATAATTTTCCTTGGCTTTTATTCTTTACGTCACTTAAGTTAAATGAAACTAAGACGATTACAAGAGGTTAGAAACATTTTATGAGCAAAGAAAATGAATGTACGGAAACATCCGCAATGCAGGCATGGGCAAGACTTGTTGATGCAGGAAATGCACCATCTGTAATTTCAACCAGTCCATTACGGCAAGACAGGCAAAAACCGCCCCGCCCCAATGCCGCGGAGCGCGGAAGAAGCGATTCAATGGGGATTAATTCACAATTAAAAGCTATTTAAGCGCCGCTTCGACAATTTTTTCTTTTGTAATGCCGAAATATTCATAGAGGTCTTCGGCAGGGGCGGAATCCCCAAAGCCATCCATACCTATAAAGGCGCCGTGCGGCCCGATAATCCGATCCCATGATTGGCGAACGGCGGCCTCGATAGCGATTTTACGACTGTCATTGTTCAATAGGGAATTGATATACTCTTCTTCCTGCTCCCAGAATAGATCAAGACAAGGGCATGACACAAGCCGCACTGCCTTTCCCTTGGATTCAAGGTCGGCTTTCGCCTCCGCTGCAATTTCAACTTCCGACCCACTGGCAAATAATGTGATATCAGGCTCCCCTTCGCAACCGGAAAGAATATAGGCACCACTCATTGACAAATTATCTTCGTGATACTCGGTTCTTTGCGGCTTTAACCCCTGACGCGACAAAGATAGAACGGACGGGGTTTCCTCAGACAATAGGGCAATTTCCCAGCATTCTGCGGTTTCTGTCTGGTCACAAGGGCGGAAAACATACAAATTAGGCATGGCACGTAAAGCCGCCAAATGTTCAACCGGCTGATGTGTGGGACCGTCTTCACCAAGACCGATGGAATCATGCGTCATCACATGGATTACACGTTGTTTCATCAATGCGCCCAAACGTATGGCCGGTCGCGAATAATCGGAAAACTGCAGGAATGTCCCTGCATACGGAATAATACCGCCATGTAAGGCCATGCCGTTCATTGCCGCGGCCATGCCATGTTCCCGTACCCCGTAATGGATATATTGCCCGCCGTAATTTGTTTTTGAAATGATGGGATTATCTTTTTTATAAGTATTTACCGATCCTGTCAGATCAGCAGAGCCGCCAATAAGATTTGGCAGGATCTCGGTCAATTTATCTATTACATTGCCCGATGCTTTGCGGGTTGCAATTGTTTCAGGATTTTGAACGGCCTGTTTTTTAATATCATCAATACACTCTGCGACATCATCGAGATAAGCGCCTGATAACCAGTCCACGAACTGGGTTTGTTCCGAAGAGGATTCAAATCGTTTTTGCCATGTGCTGTGGCGAATTTTTCCGCGTTCCGTCGTATCGCGCCAATATCCCATAATGTCTTTCGGGATTTCAAAAGCGGGATATTTGATGCCCAGTTTTTCCTTTGTGGCCTTGATTTCATCATCACCTAATGGCGACCCGTGTGAGGAAGATTTATCCTGTTTATTCGGGGAGCCGAAACCGATGTGGGTTTTACAGGCAATGAGGGTCGGACGGTTATTGGCCTTGGCAATCTCTATTGCACCCTCGATTTGTTTATAATCATGACCATCAATACGATCCACCGCCCATCCATAGGACTGGAAGCGCAGCAAAGTGTCATCCGTAAAGGTAAGGTCCGTTTTTCCATCAATGGAAATGCCGTTATCATCATAAAGGACGATCAATTTATCAAGTTGCAAGTGCCCCGCAAGCGATGCCGCCTCGTGGCTGATTCCTTCCATCAAATCACCGTCGCTGGCCAGTACATAGGTATAGTGATCAACCAAATCCTTACCAAAGCGGGCATTCATAATTCGTTCTGCCAAGGCAAATCCAACCGAAGATGCAATCCCTTGTCCTAAAGGACCTGTCGTCATCTCGACCCCGATATCGAGATCGACCTCAGGATGTCCCGGTGTTTTTCCATGCAGTTGTCTGAAATTTCTGATTTCATCAATTGTCATGGCTTCATATCCTAAAAGATAAGAAAGGGCATAATGCAGCATGGAACCATGCCCTATCGACATGATAAAACGGTCGCGGTCAAACCATGCTGGATTTTCCGGATCTACATTAACAAATTTTGAAAATAAAACCGTGGCGACGTCTGCCATTCCCATCGGCATGCCAGGGTGACCAGAATTTGCCTTTTGCACGGCGTCCATGGAAAGCGACCGGATAGCGTTTGCCATGAGTTCGTATTTTGCAAGTTGCTCTTCGGAAAGATGTGAATTGGATTCAAGGGCTTCAAGTGACATGGAGGATTTCCTGTATGATATGAGTGATTTTCGTGAATATTATATAGCAACTGTCTATATGTATTGCAATCTCAGACATTGTCGGTCTTGTGGAAAAGGCTTATAAACCGCATGCGATAGCCTGTGAATAAGTTGTCCAAATGAGTCGACAAACAACAAGTTAATTTTTTACTTTAAGATTTAGACAAGGAGAAAACATATGCGTTTCGATGCCAGCTTGAAAGAATTGCAAAAAGCCGTCAAAGACCTTGAAAAGGCAAGCAAAACAACCGCTAAGAAAAAAGGGAAGTTTACTAATACAAACCAGATAGATATGTTTGGGATGAGTGCGCCTGCAAACGATATTGATGTAAAAGCCCTAAAAAAACAGCTGGATGAAGCAATATCTTCAATGGAAACATTAATTAAGGAAAGTGCCTGACGTCATGGCTGAAGTAACACTGACTGTAAATAACCGTTCTTTTAACCTTGCCTGTGCGGAAGGGGATGAAGCCCGCTTACAAAATCTGGCGTCATATGTTGACGAGAGATTGCAGGCCATTGCTTCGTCTGGTGTCGTTCGCAAGGAAAGCGATTTAATGGCGTTGACTGCCATTGTGCTTGCTGATGAATTATTTGAGGCGCAATCGGCGACATCGAATGATAATGGCCAAACGACGGAAGATTATTCGTCAAAATTGACAAAGGCATTGCAAGAACAGGAAGCAGAATACGCCGCACAGGTCGATATCCTGACATCAACAGTTAAAAAACTGACGGAAACCCTGAAATAAAAAAAAGCCGCAGACGCCGTGGTGATGCGTTATCGTCATCTGGCCCTAACTACGTTAAGGTGGGAGCCGTATGTCGGATGTTCGCAGCAATATACGTATTTCCGACAGGGATAGCCCCCGAGATGTGATTATCGGCCCGAGAGATTAAAGTCACACACGCACGCCGCAGCCTTGTATGGTATATAGTGTAAATTAATGGAAAATTCAAAAAAAATATTAAGGGAAAGAGCACGAAAAATTCGTAGTGCCATTCCGGATGAAAGTCGCGTGATCGCAAGGGAGTCGCTGCACCGTAATGTGACCGGATATTTGCGTGAAGCAAAGCCGCATGGACTTGTCGGTACATATTATCCTTATGGCGGGGAAATTCATCCGCCACATCATCTGGATGGCTATAATCTTGCGTTACCCGTTATAAGGCAGGGCATCACTTTGGAATTTTATCAATGGGACGATAGCCAGCCTGTGGTTAAACGCGATTTTGATATTCCTATTCCTGACACACGGCATTTGAATCCGGTTGTTCCCGCCTGCATATTGCTTCCGCTGGTTTTATGCGATACATATGGGAACAGGATTGGACAGGGGGCAGGGCATTAT
This sequence comes from Micavibrio sp. UBA1664, assembly GCA_002320485.1. Classification (GTDB taxonomy): domain Bacteria; phylum Pseudomonadota; class Alphaproteobacteria; order Micavibrionales; family UBA1664; genus UBA1664. The sequence continues at coordinate 13,695 of DCKW01000028.1, read as the reverse complement.
GACCGCTATATTGCTTCTCTTGAGCGTAAACCGTTATTGATCGGGGTGTGTTTTGAGGAGCAGGTATCGGAAACGCCACTGCCTGCGGAACCTCATGATGTTCGCCTTGATGTAATTATTACACCGCAAAGAATTATAGGGATGGAATGAAATTATTATTTATCGGTGATGTGGCATGGGATGCAGGGCGTATTGCGCTAGAGAAACACTTGCCTGAGCTTCGTAAAACACTTAAGCCTGACAGCGTTATTGTAAATGGCGAGAATTCCGCGCACGGGGCGGGAATTACAGAAAAAATCGCCGAATGGATGTTAAATGATCTTGGGGTTGATTGTATAACTGGTGGCGACCACAGCTTTGATAAGCGTGAAGTTATTCCCTATATGGCTCAACAACCTCGATTGATACGCCCCGCCAATTTTCCTGAGATGGAAGGTAACGGACTATATAGTTTTCGGGATAAAGAGGGGCGGTTTGTAACCGTTATCAATTTAATCGGACGGGTTTTTACCATGCCAACACTGGACTGTCCTTTTCGTAAAATTGATCGCATTCTTGAAAATATCAAATTAAAACAAAATACGGATGCCATTTTAGTTGATTTTCATGCCGAAGCGACAAGCGAGAAATACTGTTTTGCCAATTATGTGGATGGGCGTGTCAGCGCGGTTTTGGGGACACACACGCATGTGCCGACCGCCGACCACCAGATTTTACCAAATGGAACGGCCTTTCAATCTGATGTCGGTATGGCTGGATGTTACCGCAGTTCGATAGGTGTTGATTTTAAAGTGCCCATGCAAGGGTTTCTGAAAGGGCGAATGCTTGAAAAAATGGAGCCTGCCAACGGCGAAGGGACGCTTTGCGGATCACTTGTTACCATAGATGATAATACGGGAAAGGCTCTGCGGATCGATCCGGTGAGAATCGGTGGGAGCGATCTTAGTCAGACGCAATAATAATTATTCAGGATCGTCGTTACGGCGTTTCGGTGTTTCATCAGGATCGAGTAGTTTTCGCCGCCGATCTGGCCCAAAAAAATCAGGGCTTTTAACAAATTGACGCGGCTTCATAATAATCTGGTCGATGCGTTTATAAAGATCGTTGGCCGTAAAAGGCTTTACCAGAAATTCTGTTACACCTGTATCCCGGGCCTCAATCACGCGGCGTTTCTCACTAAACCCCGTCATCAGGATAATAGGTACAAACGGATTGGGGCTAAGAGAATCCATGCGAATTTTATTGGCGAACTCAATCCCGTCATAGGGTTTCATCATCCAGTCAGTGAGAATAAGGTCATGGCGTTCTTCGCAAAACAACCGATAGGCATCATCGGTACGTTTTGCCGTCTGCACATCGCGAATGCCGAAACCGTTGAGTAATGCCACCGTGATGATGGTCATAGGTTGGCTATCTTCCACCACCAGAACTTTTACGTTTGAAAAATTGTATGTCATTAATAGGTTAACTCTGGCTATCGCTCTTGTCTTGCAAAGTGAAGATGAGTATAAGGTTAATAAATTAACCCGTGTTAATCAAGGATTATAAAAATGGCAGGTCATTCCAAGTTTAAAAACATTCAACACCGAAAGGGAGCGCAAGACCGTAAGCGCGCAAAAATTTTTGCAAAGCATGGGCGGGAAATTACAGTTGCGACCAAACTGGGCGGTATAGACCCTGACATGAACCCGCGGCTGCGTCTGGCCATCTCCGCTGCGCGCTCCGTCAACATGCCTAACGATCGTATTTCCAGTGCTATCGCGTCAGGTGATCCGAATGCTACAGATACTGCCGATTACGAGGAAATCCGCTATGAAGGATACGGGCATGGCGGGGTTGCGATTATGGTCGAAACATTGACCGATAACCGTAACAGAACAGTGGCTGACGTTCGGATGTTGTTTTCCAAGTCAGGCGCCAACCTTGGGGAAACAAATTCAGTTGCTTTCGGGTTCGATAAAGTAGGGGAAATTGTACTCCCTGAGTCTGTTGGTGATTTTGACAGTGTTTTTGAATTTGCGTTGGAGGCAGGGGCTGAAGATATTATCGAAGACCATGGTTTTTATACCGTTTATACCGCCATGGAGGATTTCGGCGATGTGCAAAAGGCGTTAGAGGAAAAGTACAAGACCATTGAAAAATCAGGCTTGATCTGGAAGCCGAAAACAGAAGTTCCGGTTGATTTCGAAACGGCAGAAAAAAACATGAAGCTGATTGACGCGCTGGAAGATAGTGACGATGTGCAAAATGTTTTTACAAATATGGAGATGAGCGACGATATCGCCGAAAAACTCATGGCGAACGAATAGAGAACACGCTACACTCGATTCTATGAGAATTATCGGTATTGACCCTGGTTTGAATAATACAGGGTGGGGCATCATTGAAAAAGACCAAAACA
>DCKW01000028.1:0-10906 GCA_002320485.1 Micavibrio sp. UBA1664 | reverse complement strand
CGTCTGTATCAGATTGATGCCGAACTGGAAAAAGTCATTGCTCTTTACAAGCCTGATAGCTCGGCAATTGAGGAAACTTTCATTAATAAAAGTGGGTCGTCATCGTTAAAGCTCGGAATGGCGCGCGGTGCGGCATTTCTCGCCCCTGCAAGGGCAGGACTGGAAGTTGCGGAATATGGCGCAAATAAAATTAAAAAATCGGTTGTGGGGGCAGGGCATGCCGATAAAAATCAAATTCAAATGATGGTGAAAATTTTGCTGCCAAAAGCAGATTTCAAAAGCGCGGATGCAGCCGATGCGCTGGCGATTGCCATATGTCATGCCCATCATTATACAGTTAATCGGAGGGTAGCCATATGATCGGAAAACTGACTGGAATTATTGACGTTGTCAAATCCAACTATGTATTGTTGGATGTGAACGGTGTGGGGTATATCGTATTTGCAAGCGGGCGTACATTATCGAAAATCGGTGGTAAGGGCGACCCATGTGCCTTGATGATTGAAACCCATGTTCGTGAAGATCATATCCACCTGTACGGTTTTGCCGATGCGCTTGAACAAGAATGGTTTAATATACTAACCAAGGTGCAAGGCGTAGGGGCCAAGGTCGGGTTGGCGATATTATCAATCGCATCCCCGAATGAATTATCTTTGGCCATTGCCGCACAGGATAAGGCCGTGTTTGCGCGTGCAGATGGTGTTGGCCCCAAATTAGCCACGCGCATAGTTACGGAATTAAAGGACAAGACGGCAAGCCTTGATTTATCGCCGATAAATATGCAGAGTAAAAATAAAGAGACCAATGAAACTATGAGCGAGGCGCATTCTATGGAGGCATTGTCCGCGCTGGTCAATTTGGGGTATGGGCGGAGCGAGGCGATGATCGCGATTAACCGCGCTGTGAAAAATTTACCTGAGGATGCCGATCTGGGCACACTGATTAAGCAGGGGTTGAAAGAACTGTCGGCTTGAAAATAAAATTTTTAAAATCGTTTATATTAACCATTGTCGTTTTGTATCTGGGATGGGTTTCTGTTCTTTATATCTTGCAACGACATTTGATTTATCATCCAACCACATTTGACAGTTATGATACCTCAGCATTGTTGAATCAAAATGTAGTAGTTATGAAGGATGGTGATTTGCAATGGCTGTTTTTACCGGCACCTTTTCATTCAAACAAGGTTTTAGTTTATTTCCATGGAAATGGCGGAAATGCAATCGGAAGAATTGACAGGGTTGAGTCATGGCGGCAGGCGGGATTTGATGTTATATTAGCCGAATATCCCGGCTATGGTCCTAACAGCGGAAAGCCTGCCGAGGAAGATTTTTATCGGTCAGGACGCCGCATTATTGATAAAACCTTAAATGATTTTCCGAATGTCGATCTTTATTTGTATGGCGAGTCAATCGGTTCTGGTACCGCCGTGCAAATGGCAACGGAGTATGACGAAATAGCCCTGATTATAGAATGCGGATTTTCGTCGCTTACTGACATCGTTCAATCAAAATATCCAATTATTCCTACAAAAATCCTGTTAAAGGATAAATTTGATAACATATCTAAAATAAATCGTATTGATAGTTATCTTCTCTAAATACACGGCAATAATGACAGGGTGGTCCCGCTAAAATACGGGGAAAGATTATATGAAACCTATAAAGGTCGAAAAGATATGATTATAGTTGAAGGGGCAGGGCATAATGATATCTATAACCATACCGATATAACAAAAATTATACGGAAATTGAAATGACAGTGAACAGAGCGGAAGATTTGGAAACACAATTAAGTGAAAGTGAGCGCGAAGACCCCGCGTTACGTCCGCAAATTCTGGCGGAATTTACCGGCCAGGAGAAGTTGAAGGCCAATCTGTCCGTTTTTATTCAGGCCGCTAAGGATCGCAAAGAATCTCTTGATCATGTTTTATTGCATGGACCCCCAGGATTAGGGAAAACCACATTGGCGCAGATTGTTGCAAAGGAGCTGGGCGTTGGATTCAAGGCAACATCAGGCCCCGTCATTGCGAGGGCAGGGGATTTAGCTGCAATCCTTACCAATGTGCAGGATTATGATGTTTTGTTTATCGATGAAATTCATAGACTTAACCCCGCCGTTGAGGAGATTTTGTACCCTGCAATGGAGGACGGAAAGCTGGATATCGTTATTGGGGAAGGGCCTGCGGCGAGGTCGGTACAAATAGAGCTGCCGCCTTTTACCCTAATCGGTGCGACCACACGTAGCGGTATGGTGTCAAATCCTTTGCGTGACAGGTTCGGTATCCCTCTGCGCTTGGAATTCTATACATCTGACGAATTAAAACGCATTATTGCCCGTTCCGCAATTTTGCTAGGTGTGACATTGGATGAAAGCGGCGCAGAAGAAATTGCCCGTCGCTGTCGCGGCACACCAAGAATTGCAGGTCGACTGATTCGTCGTGTGCGTGATTTTGCACAAGTGGCGGGAGCCATGACAATTACATCGGAAATTGCCGACAAGGCCTTGCGGCAATTGGATATTGACGGACATGGACTTGATAATATGGACCGTCGCTATCTGGGATGTATTATTGAAAATTATAAAGGTGGGCCGGTAGGACTCGATACATTAGCGGCGGCTTTGTCCGAACAACGCGATGTTCTTGAAGATGTTATCGAACCCTATTTGTTACAGCAGGGATTAATCCAGCGTACACCTCGCGGACGAACGGTCACCGCCAAATCCTATAAACATCTGGGCCTCAACATACCTGCAGGAGATAATAGTGATTCACTCTTTTAACCTTCGTGTTTATTACGAAGATACCGATGCCGGTGGCATTGTCTATCATGCCAATTATCTGAAATTTGCAGAGCGCGCAAGAACGGAGATGATTCGCGATTGCGGTCTCACAAATTCAAGTGTACGGAACGAATTCGGCGTTATTATTGTCGTGCGCCACATTGATATTAATTACACAGCCCCCGCTAAACTTGAGGACAGCCTTGTTGTCGAGAGCGAAATAGTAGAAACGGGGCGAACCTCGTTTCTAATGAAACAGGTGGTTTTACGTGAAGATCATCCTCTTGCCACATTGTTGGTCAAACTGGTTTGTGTTGATCTTGAAACAGGAAAAGCAACCAGAACACCGGATAAATTGCTGGCAATCTTAAATAGATGATGACCACGACAAAAGCTTTCGATAAACTGGCGCATGTAAAGATTTAAAAAGGATAAAAGAATGAGTGGAATAATCGATGCGACCCCTGTGAACCGTGCTGTGGAGGCCGCAACCGTGCAAGGCGGGCAATTGGCCCATGATTTATCAGCATGGTCGCTTTTCTGGAGTGCGGATATAATTGTTAAACTGGTGATGCTGATGTTGATCGGCGCCTCCATCTGGTGCTGGTCAATCATTTTTGACAAGATGAAAACAATGAAGCAAGCCAACCGCAGAGCGAAAAAGTTTGAAGATGCTTTCTGGAGCGGGGAGCCATTGGACAAGCTATACGAGCGGGTTAAACAGTCGAAGCCCGACCCGATGCTGGCAACATTTATGGCCGGTATGGATGAATGGAAGGTGGCTGCTAATGATCAGAAAACCGGGAACACCGCCTTGCAAGCAGGATTGCAACAACGAATCGAACGCGCCATGGCCGTGGAAATCAGCCGCTCGATGGATGGAGTTGAAAAAAATATGACATTTCTGGCCAATGTGGGGTCTTCCGCTCCGTTTATTGGATTGTTCGGAACTGTCTGGGGGGTTATGAACTCTTTTACTGCCATTGCAGGTTCCAATAATACCTCTCTGGCGGTTGTGGCGCCAGGTATTGCCGAGGCTTTGTTTGCCACTGCTTTAGGGTTGGTTGCCGCTATTCCTGCCGTTATTGCCTATAACAAATTTTCAAATGATTTAAACCGGTATGCGGAAAGATTAGAAACATTTGCCGCAGAATTTTCAAGTATACTTGGACGTCATCTGGCACGATCATCCTCGACAACTTCACCATCACGTAAGGAAGCTGCGTAGTCATGGGGGCAAAAATCAACACAGCCGGCAAAGGAAAACGCAAGCATAGTGCGTTTGCGGAAATTAACGTGACACCGTTTGTTGATGTCATGTTGATTTTATTGATTGTGTTTATGGTGACCGCGCCATTAATGACAGCCGGTATTCCGGTGGATCTTCCGCAATCAAAAGCGCAATCCCTGAACGAGGATGACAATGCGCCTATCGAAGTGAGCCTCACGCCCGAAGGATTATTTATTGGCGAATCGGAAGTCAGCGAAGACCGTTTGTTACCCCTTTTAGGAGCAATGACCGACGGGAAAGAGGATCGCCGTATTTATCTGCGTGCGGATAAAGGCCTCAATTACGGGGATGTCATGCGTGTTCTAGGGGCCATAAATGCCGGCGGATTCAACAAGGTGGCCCTGATATCAGTCGGTCAGTAAGATGACAATAAAACGCCATAATATATGAGTAATTATTAATTCTATGAATAAATTATCCGCCTTGATGAAATCCGTTATTTTCCATGCATGTATTATCGTGCTGGTCAGTATCGGGTTTATTTTTAAAGACGATGTTATAGAAATGGCGGAAACACCAATTGAGGTTTCGTTTGTCAATGAAGAGTCAACAAAGCCTGCAGAAAAAAAGCCTGAGCCGGTAGAGGAAACACCGCCGCCAATTGAGGAAAAGCCACAACCTGCACCGAAAGCCTTGGAACAGCCTAAGCCCAAAAAACCGGATGTAGAAATCGCCGATAAAACCGAAGAAAAAGCTCCCGAGCCTGTAAAAGAGGAACCGAAAGTAGAAGAGCCAAAACCCGAACCTCAGCCTGAGCCGGAACCGGAGCCAAAACCTGTTCCGCAAAAACCTGCGGAGAAGCCGAAGCCGAAACCTGAACCTAAAAAGGAAGAGCCGAAGAAAGAGGAGCCAAAACCCGAACCTAAAAAAGAACCTGAAAAACCTGCGGAGAAGGAAACTCAGGCCGATTTTATGTCTGTTTTGAAAAACTTGCAGGACAGCGAACCTCAGGATACCAAGCGTGACGGTCCCAAATTAACGGAATCACCAACGACAGACCGTATGACCACGGGCGAACTGGATGCATTCAGACGACAACTGTCACGATGCTGGAGTATTTTGCCGGGTGCTGTTCAGGCCGATGCCCTTGCGGTTAATTTAACAATTACAGTCAATCGCGACCGTACCGTTCGTGATGTACAAATTACCGATAAATCCCGATATGGCAGTGACCCTTATTTCCGGGCCGCCGCTGATAACGCGATCCGCGCGATTAAACATCCTGATTGTACGCCGCTTGACCTGCCTGTGGATAAATATAACACTTGGAGCACAATAACTTTGAACTTTGATCCGCGGACAATGTTTTAAACCTATTAATGATTGGAAAAAAAATGATAATACGCTTTCTTTTTGCCTTGATATTACTTGTACCGATGAGCGCTCATGCGCAGTTGCAGGTTAATATTACACAAGGCCGTGTCGAACCTATGCCGATTGCCGTCACCAATTTTTATTCTCAAGGTGATATCGGCAATAAAATGTCTGAGGTTGTTCGAAACAATCTCAAATCCTCGGGGATGTTCCGTCCATTGGCAGAGAATGCCTTTATTCAATCGCCAGTCTCATTGGTGAATGACGGGCCGCGTTTTAATGAATGGAAACCCTTGGGCGCGCAAGCCTTGGTTACGGGTAAGGTTACCCCGGCTGAAAACGGGCAGTATAAAGTGGAGTACAGGCTGTATGATATCGCCTCCGGCGGACAAATTGACGGCATGGCCTATACGACTAATCAGGATAACTGGAGACGTATATCACATATCATATCTGATGCAATTTTCGAACGCTTGACAGGTGAAAAGGGATATTTTGATACACGCATCGTATACATCGCCGAAAGCGGCGACATGAAAAACCGTGTGAAACGTCTGGCCATCATGGATCAGGATGGTGCAAATCACCGTTATCTGACCGATGGACGTGACTTGGTTTTAACACCCCGTTTCTCACCAAAAGCCAACGAAGTTGTTTATATGTCTTATGCAAACAGCAAACCACGCGTGTATCTTTATAATATAGATACGGGACAACAGCGTGTTCTGGGCGATTTTCCGGGTATGACATTCTCCCCGCGTTTTACGCCTGATGGTGACCATGTTTTGCTATCACTTTCACGGAACGGTTCAACCAATATCCATCGTCTCAATATCCGGAACGGACAGGTTACACAACTGACCAATACCCGCGATATTGATACTGCGCCTAGCATGTCGCCAGACGGTCGCCGCATCGTGTTTGAAAGTGACCGTAGCGGAACGCAGCAACTATATGTTATGAACGCCGATGGCTCGAATCAGCAACGTGTTACTTTTGAAAAAGGTCGCTATGCGTCACCGGTGTGGTCGCCACGCGGTGATTACATTGCCTTTACAAAAATGCTGAACGGACAATTTTATATTGGATTGGTTCGTCCCGACGGATCCGGCGAGCGTCTGATTTCATCAGCACGTCACGTTGAGGGGCCAAGTTGGGCTCCTAATGGTCGTTATCTGGTATATTTTAAAGAAGTACCACATGGCTCATCGCGAACTGTTAAATCCTATGTTATTGACGTTACAGGATATAATGAAAGAATGATTCCGACACCGGGAGATGCATCCGACCCGAGTTGGAGCGGAATGAATTAACCGAGTGCATTTAAAAGGGCCTTTAAAAGGCCCTTTTTCCATTATATAAGACTGAGATTCAGCACAGATTACTTCAAGCGAGCAAAAGCTTTTGCAACAGCAACTCTTGTTTCTTCAAGCACTTCATCTGTATGACAAATACTCACAAAACCAGCTTCAAATGCAGACGGTGCAATATAGACACCTTCATCGCAGAGCGCATGGAATAGTTTGTTAAACATATCACCATCACATGCCGTAACTTCATCGTAATTGTTTGGTGCAGTTTCAGACATAAACAGACCAAACATAGAGCCAACCGCACGTGTCGATAAAGTAATACCAGCCTTCTTCGCTTCTTCTTCAAAAATAGCCACAAGCTTTTTCGTTTGAGCAAAGAGTTTGTCGTACAAACCAGGTTCTTGTAGAAGCTCAAGTGTTGCTTTACCAACAGCCATCGCTAGCGGATTTCCGGAAAGTGTACCAGCTTGATATACTGGGCCTAATGGAGCAAGGTGAGCCATAATATCAGCACGACCACCAAAGGCACCTACAGGCATACCACCACCAATGACTTTACCAAGGCATGTGAGATCAGCTTTTACATTATAAAGCCCTTGAGCGCCTTGTGGATGTACACGAAAGCCTGTCATGACTTCATCAATAATGAAAACAACGCCATACTCATCACACAGTGCACGAATTTTCTCAAGATAGCCTTCAAGCGGCGCAATAAGGTTCATATTACCAACAACTGACTCAATAATAACAGCTGCTAATTCTGAACCAATTTCTTTAAAACATGATTCCAGTGCATCGAAATCGTTATACGGAATAGTTGCAGTCAAGCTTGTTAGAGACGCTGGAATTCCAGGTGAACTTGGCACACCAAGTGTTAAGAGGCCAGAACCTGCCTTTACAAGTAAAGAATCAGCGTGACCATGATAGCAACCTTCAAACTTTAGAATACGATCACGACCAGTAAAGCCACGAGCAAGACGAAGCGCAGACATTGTTGCTTCTGTACCAGAGCTCACCATACGAACTTGTTCCATGCTCGGCACAAGCTCTGTTACAAGTTCAGCAAGTTCAACTTCAAGCTGCGTTGGCGCACCAAAGCTTAAACCCTTAGCAGCAGTTTCTTGCAAGACTTCCATGACTTTTGGATGTGCATGACCAAGAATTAATGGCCCCCAAGAGCCTACATAATCAATGTATTTAGAACCATCTTGATCATAGACATAAGCGCCCTCACCTTTTTCAAAGAAAATAGGTGTACCACCAACACTTTTAAAAGCACGAACTGGTGAGTTAACGCCACCAGGAATCACTTTCTCGGCACGAGCCATTAAGGCTTCTGATTTGGAATGCTGCATTTCAATATCCTATTTGTTTAGTTCTCATCCTTTTTAAACCAGTTAAGCGATGAACGCAACTTGACTACTTCACCAATAATGACCAAAGTCGGTGCTTCTAGCTCAGTATTTTCAACCATATCTGCCATTGTGCTTACAGTAGCTTCTAGCACTTTCTGATCAGGCATTGTGCCTTTGGACACTAATGCAATCGGCATGTCAGGGCTCATACCAGCAGAAACGAGCGACTCTAGTGTGTAGCGCAGTTTTGGTTTGCCCATATAGATAACAAGTGTATGGAATGGTTTAACGTAACGTGCCCATTCCACAGGTAAGGATTTTTCACTTAAATGACCAGTCACAAAAGACACAGATTGCGCATAATCACGATGTGTCAGTGGAATACCAGCATAAGCTGCACAGCCTGCGGCAGCAGTTACAGCTGGCACAACCTGAAATGGAATGTCTGCAGCCATAAGCTCAGCAATTTCTTCACCACCACGACCAAAGATAAATGGATCACCACCTTTAAGGCGACAGACCTTTTTACCCTGCTTTGCTAATTCCACAAGCTTGGCATTAATTTGGTCTTGAGGCACAGCATGATGTGCTCTAGCTTTACCAACATACAAACGTTCAGCATCACGACGACACAGCTCCAGCAATGCAGGTGAAACTAAACGATCATATAAGACAACATCTGCTTTTTGCATTAAGCGTAAAGCACGAAATGTAAGAAGATCAGGATCCCCAGGACCTGCACCAACCACATAGACTTCACCTTTCGGTTTGTGCGCTTCTTTTGAGTGAGCATCAATTTGCTCTTCTAACAGCTTTTCTGCCAATGCATCTTGACCATGCAAACAGGCTTCTGTCACTGGGCTTTCAAGCACGTCTTCCCAAAAAAGACGACGTGTTTGTATTGATGGAAACGTTTTTTTGACCTTTTGACGAAACTGACTGAGCAAGCCTGCTAGCAAGCCGTAGCCTGCAGGAATAAATGCTTCAAGCTTTGCACGCATCTGTCGTGCTAATACAGGTGATTCACCACCAGAGCTAATCGCAATCACCAAAGGTGAGCGATCAACAATAGCTGGCGTGATATAAGTGCATAGTTCTGGCTGATCAACAACATTCACAGGAATATTTAAATCAGTTGCCCATGAATAAATGTCTTTATTCACGTCCATATTTTCAGTCGCTGCAATCACAAGCTGAACACCTTGAGTGTCATTTTGAATAACAGCACGATTATGCACTTCGTCATGCTCATTAAGCAGTTCAGGTATGGCAGGATCAATATCCAATGCCACAACCTTAATTCTAAATCCGGCGTTTTTTAACAAACGGATTTTTCTTAATGCAATTTCACCTGCACCAACAACAAGGGCAGTCTGCCCCTTCGTCTTTAAAAAGATCGGAAAAAAGCTCACAGTTTAAAACCTGCTGGTTCAATATGTGTTTTACCCATAAAGCCAACTAAAGCTTCTGGTACACGGACACGACCGTCTGCTTCTTGATAGTTCTCAAGAACAGCAACAAGCGTACGGCCAACAGCGAGTCCAGAACCATTTAATGTATGAACAAGTTCTGGCTTCTTAACACCTTCACGACGGAAACGAGCACCCATACGACGAGCTTGGAAATCACCAAAGTTACTGCAAGATGAGATCTCACGGTATGCGCTTTGGCCAGGTAACCACACTTCTAGATCGTATGTTTTTTGGGAACCCGCACCAGTATCACCTGCACAAAGCAGCATTTTACGATATGGGAGTTCAAGTTTTTGAAGAATCATTTCAGCATGGGAAACAAGACGCTGATGCGTTTCTTCGGAGTCTTCTGGCTTACAGACATGCACTAATTCAACTTTTTCAAATTGATGCTGACGGATATAACCACGAGTATCTTTACCATAAGAACCAGCTTCACTTCTGTAGCAAAGCGTATGAGCACAAAATGACAGTGGTAAATCAGCCTCAGTCAAAAGGCGATCTGCAACAAGGTTTGTTAGTGGTACTTCTGCTGTTGGCGTTAGGTACCATGGTTGATCGTGCTGAATTTTGAAAAGGTTGTCATCAAATTTTGGTAGGTTACCAGTACCATAAAGTGATTTATTATTCACAATTGTTGGTACGTTCATTTCTGTATAACCGTTATCAATTTGCGTGTTCAGCATAAATTGAGCAAGAGCTCTATGAAGCTTAGCAACATCACCTTGAAGCACAGTAAAACGTGCACCTGTTAGTGCTGCACCAGCAGTACCAGAAAGACCATGCAGTTTTTCACCTATTTCAACGTGATCGAGGGGTTTAAAGTCAAACTCTCGTGGTGTACCCCAACGGTTGATCTCTTGGTTTTCATCTTCCGAAAGGCCATCAGGCACTTCTTCACTCAGAATATTTGGAATACCAGCGGCAATGTCATGGATTTTTTGTTGTACGTCAACAAGTGTTGCTTCTTTAGTTTTAAGCTCTTGGTTAACCTGCTCCATTTCAGCCATAAGCTCAGATGCATCTTCGCCCTTGCCTTTTGCCTTACCAATGGCTTTTGCACCAGCATTACGTGATGCCTGAAGCTGTTCAACAGATTGCTGTAGAGATTTACGCTCAGTCTCAAGTGACGACAAAGCCTCTGTATCTAGTTTAAAGCCACGGCGAGCAAGGGCTACCGCTGTATCTTCGAGATCTTGTCTTAAACGCTGAGGGTCAAGCATGTTAGGAATCCTTTTGTTAATTCTGTCTTACACTTTTAAAACAGTGCTTTAAATCTTCTATATACGAATGAATCATCCTCTTGTATGAGAAGAATGCTCACTTGGGGATATAGTTTAACTCAGCAAAGACAAGTGGCCAAGCTTATTGATTTGT
>DCKW01000089.1 GCA_002320485.1 Micavibrio sp. UBA1664 | reverse complement strand
CTAACAGCGGATAATAAGAATTTGACAAACGCGACGCGTCCGCTTCTGCCATTTACACAACCCGCCGATATGCGTGTCATGAAGATGGTCGAACCCATGCATATCCGCCCGCCAATGACATTTCAAAGCGCGGTGGCCATATCCTCAATCACAGGCGAACAGCAGCAAGCTTTCCGCAGCCTCACCCTGCTCAACAGTTTTGCGGGCGAGGCAATCGCATTATCGACCGGGTTTGTGACTGATGACGGCAATCCGGTGTTGGAAATTATCCTGCCCGCTTCACAAGCACAGATGGTATCGGTAAACTACCCTGCCCGTGCCCTGCCTGCCGGCACACAAATAAGCCTTTCACCCCTATCTTACAATATTATGCGGCAAAACGGTCCTGATATGCCACAGGCGGCAGGATCGCCGTTGACGGATATGCAGGAAACGTTGGAAACCTTGTTGCAATCCCTGCCCTCACAACAAATGCAACAGATATTGGATATGATCCCTTCCGCCACCAATGCGCGACAATTTCCTGCGGCGGCGCTGTTATTTCTGGCTGCCGCCAAAGGTGGGGATTTGTCGGCATGGCTAGGTAAAAAGCCGCTCCGTACAGTGGACGGGCTTCCTGCGACATCTTTGAAGCAAACTGTTCAAAAAGGCTTGTCAGATTTGCTTACAAACGGAACAGGGCAAAAACCCGCCCCAACAGACCCTGCCTCAGTACAAACCGGCGATTGGCGCGGTCACACCCTTCCTCTGCTCGCCGGTATTGATGCTCAGGCGGCAACCCTTTGGGTTCGTGATAATATGTCCCAATCTGACAGTCAGGCCGATATGACAAAAGATCAAGGAACGCGTTTTATTGTTGATCTGAATTTATCACGTATGGGCCCTATACAATTTGACGGCCTGATTTTCCCTGATCGTAAAACCCTCGATCTGTCTTTTATAACACAACGCGATCTGGCAAAACCGATGCAGGACAGCTTGAAAACACTATGGTATAACACTCTTGAAAATCTGGGCTACAGCGGCTCGATCAATTTCAGGAAATTATAAAATGGCATCCATATTACTGGCGGAAGACGACACGGCAATGCGCGGATTTTTAAAGGCTGCACTTGAAAAAAACGGCCATACAGTGCATGCCGCACAAGACGGGGCAGAAGCCCTTTCCTACCTTGATAAAGGCGGTCGTTACGAATTGCTTCTCACCGATATTGTCATGCCGAATATGGATGGGCTGGAATTATCCCTGCACGCAAGAAAAATCGCCCCGACGATGCCTGTCATGTTTATAACGGGATTTGCCGGCCTCGCTGCAGAAGACAACCCGGCTAACACGCAAATCATATCAAAGCCCTTCAACCTCAAGGATATTGTTGACGAGGTGAATAAAATTTTGGCAAATAACCGCTTGCAAAATGACGGATGAAACAGTACAACCTGTTTCTACGAATTGAATCTCGTATGGGTGGTTAGCTCAGGGGTAGAGCACTTGCTCGACACGCAAGGGGTCACTGGTTCGATCCCAGTACCACCCACCATTTTAAAAGGCTTTGCGGTTAATTTAAAAAATTTCATGTCTAATTTTACCCCCTATGTCTAATAGATTACCGCGCAGGGTTCACTATTTCCGGTTTCCTTCTATACACTTTTTGTGTCGTTTTCGATGTCGTATGACCAAGCATACGTCTGGCCTGTTCGACGTCTTCAACATCACTTGCGGCCTAAGCTCGTAAATCATGTTCTGTAAAACGATCTTTCAATTCCGTTTCCTTCAAGGCTTTATCCATCATACGCCGCCATTTGGTTTTCCAACTGTATGAGGTATCTTTTTGCAGATTGTAGTAACTGGCCCCGCGTTTCGTACAAAACACATAAGGGCTGATATCCACTGGACGCACTGCCAAGGCACAATCAACAGCCTCTCTTAAAGCAGTGGTCCATTGATAGATTTGTTGCTTGCCAGATGAATTACGAGTCTTTTTCGGAGTAACATGGATACCACCAAATAAACCACTATTTTTCGTGGTTACATGGAAGCACGCATGAACAGTTAAGAACAAAAATACCCGCAAAACCAAAAGTGAGTAAGGGTTTTGCTAGATACGTACAACCATGAACGAATATGTGTGGAAAGAAAAATGGCTGTGATAGTCGACTGAAAAAAGAATAAATCTCTAAATTTCAGCCCTCACCGCGAACATTTTTATTATTTAATTTCAATATATTATAGTTTCTGAAAATGGGATGAATGCGTGTTTGGGATTCAAACTATGGCATCCAAAGCTTTTTTATCTGGGTGTGGCAATCTATAACTCGTACTGCGACCCCCGCCAGGATTTTGAATAAATATGCCCCGTTCTTTCAATTCCTGAATATCCCGTAATGCAGTATCGTTTGAGCATTTGGCAAGTTTTGCATATTTTGATGTATTCATATGCCCTTCAAAATTATCTTCAAGCATACGGTTGATAATCAACCTTTGTCGATCATTAACAGGCTTCTGGTTGATCTTACTCCAAAGTTGAGCCTTGAATAAAACATTCCCAAGTGCGGTTTCGGCATTGCCTATAGCCCGACCCAAACAATCCAGGAACCACGATAACCAAGAAGTGATGTCGGGTGTGGCACGTTGCTGCCGCTCCAATTCGCTGTAATAATGTTTTCGTTCGGACTCGATCTGGGATGAAAGACTGTAGAAACGATCTTGTGTGTCGTCTGCTCTTGCAAGGGCCATATCGCCAATGGCTCTTGCAATACGTCCATTGCCATCTTCAAACGGGTGAATAGTGACAAACCAAAAATGTGCAATGCCTGCCTTGATAACAGGGTCAATTTCATCCCTGCTCTCAAACCATTTTAAAAATTTATCCATTTCTAGTTCTAAGCGATCTGCACTCGGCGCCTCAAAATGAAGAGTTTCTTTCCCAACGGGACCAGAAACGACTTGCATAGGCCCTGCTTCAAGAGAACGCCAATCACCAACAGTTATTTTATGCATACCGCTTCTCCCTGTAGGAAATAAAGCAGCATGCCAATCAAACAACCGATCTTTCGTTAATGGTTGAGAAAACTGCTGCGTTGCGTCCAGCATCATTTCAACAATGCCTTCAACATCACGACCGGCTGGAACAAGACCGGCAATATCCATCCCGAGCCTCCGCGCAATTGATGAACGGACTTCTTCCGGATTAAGGTTTTCGCCTTCAATGGCAGATGATTTGACCACATCACTGGTCAGTGTATTGAGGGAGGCTTCACGCTTAAGCTCAAAGCCTAAGCCTTCCATCTGACCGAGCAGACGACCTTGGCGGTGACGTATACCAGCCAGCTTTGATGCTAACGCCTCTGCATCCCATGAAAAATTCGGCCAGCTTTTATGATCGTGTATCCACATATTATTCACCGCATTATTTAAGGTGATTATAGGCAATATTCACCGCAAGGTCAAGATAAAACAACGCAAGTTTTGCGGTGAATACAAGTCTTATTCACCGCATTATTTTTTATGCAAAATATAAGATTAATTACTTTTAACCTGACAAAACCAGCGATGCATATAATAATGCGTACCAAAATCAAGAATATTTACACAAAGCTCATGACAACTGTCACGAAAACTTTAAAGAATCGATTTTAAAAGACTAAGTGCATATGAAAGCGGCATTGCGTGAAATGCCATTCCTAATGGCTTATCTGCTCTTTATTGATTCCAAGGCATTCTTGACAAAAGCATGGCCATTCCACACCATCCGGTCAATCCTGCGTTTAACAAACCCAATCCGGCCAGCAATGGCAATAATAATCCATAAGGCGTTATAAAATAATAGATTACCAGACCGACCAATATCATCAAGGCTATGGTTATTTGAACTTGCTGATTAAGCGGTAAAATAGTAACAGAGGATTTTTTCGTTTTAAAACCTGCATCTTTCCACGCCTCAATCCCACCATCCATATTAATTAAATCGCTGTTAGAATTTGTATCCAGTTTTTTTATGGCGCTTTGCGAACGATTGCCTGTACGACAATGAAATATGATTTTCCTATCTTTAGAATCCTTTAAATCATCATGTTTTATTTTTGACAGCGGAATATTCTTTGACCCGGGTATTTTCTCTGCCCGATGCTCAGCAGGCTCCCGTACATCAATCAAGACCGCCCCATAATTATTCAGCAATGTGTGGCTTTCCTTTACATTCAATATTTTCATGTGCGTGTAATCTCCTTGCAATAAATTTCATACAGTGAATTCATGACCGTCATAACGTTCGGATCGGATATTGAGTAATAAAGCGTTCGATGATCGCGTCTATACTCAATAAGATTTTCTGATTTTAACTTGCTCAAATGCTGTGACATTGAGGTTTGTGCAATTCCTGTTAGCTCCATAAGAGTACTCACGCTTTTCTCGCCTTGCGCCAAATGGCATAAAATAATCAAACGATGAGGGTTCGCGAAACATTTCATAAATTCCGCGACCTCTTCCGCCTTTTTTTGCATCTCTCCAAGTTCTTGCATTTAAATCCTTTACAATTCTCATTTAAGAAATATCTTATATCATATATTTACAATATAAGAAAAGATATGGATTAAAAAGTTATGCAGTTTATTCAGGTTTACGATCCGGGTGTTTCACAATATGCCTACATTCTCGGGTGTGAGAACACGAAAAAGGCCATTATTATTGACCCGCAAAGACATATTGACAAATATTTGCAAATTGCCGATGAAAAAGGCCTAAAAATCACAGCTGTCACTGAAACGCATATTCATGCAGATTTTCTTTCAGGCTCAAAAGAGTTTAACAAGATACTGGGCATACAGGTCTATTTATCATCTCATGGTGAAAATGACGGATGGGGATATGAATGGGCAAAATCCGTGTCCAATGTTACTAAGATAAAGAATGGCGATACGATAGCAGTCGGCGATATAACATTGGAGGTCGTTCACACACCCGGCCACACACCTGAACATGTCACCTATCTTATCACCACGGAAGGACAGGACATACCGATGGGCGCCATCACAGGCGACTTTGTTTTTGTCGGTGATCTGGGTCGTCCCGACTTATTGGAAAAGGCCGCCAAACAAGATGGAAAAATGCAGGAAGGGGCACGAGACCTTCACAAAAGCGTGAGTGATTTTAAAAATCGTCCCGACAGATTATTAATATGGCCGGGACATGGTGCAGGCTCAGCCTGTGGTAAATCCCTGGGCAGCATGCCGCATTCTTCATGGGGGTATGAAAAGGAAACCTCGCCCGCTTTACAATACGATAACAAGGATGACTTTATTGATTTCATCACAGATGCCCAGAAAGAGCCGCCGCTTTATTTTACCCGAATGAAAAACTTGAACAAAAACGGTGCCCCACTCCTCACACACAAAGAACTGAGGACATTAACCGCGGCTGAGGTTCGGCCCTTTATCAACAATAAAAATATTCTCTTTGTGGATATTCGTGGAGATAGGGTTAAGGCGATGGAAACAAGAGCCAGAAATGTTTTCTATGCCTCTTTTATTTCTATGTCGACGGCTGTCGGCTCTATGATTGAAGCTAATGATAAAAAAATTATCCTTGTCGGGGCGAAAAACCATGCCATTGAAGCCGCGACACGACTTAATAATATCGGGTATGATTATATTGAGGGATTTGTCAAAGCCGATGTCTTCACGTCTTGTCTGGGAGACGATACAAAAACCTCAATCCCTGTTACCGATTTTGAAGCTATCGGAAACAACATAAAAACGGAAGGCCTGACAATAGTAGATGTTCGTAGCCAGCCGGAATATGATAAAAGGCATATACAAGGTGCTATACATGCACCCTATACACGCTTGCCTGAGTATCTGGATCAATTACCCAAAGATAAAACATTACATGTTCATTGTGGATCAGGGCAACGCGCATCCATATCCTCTAGCTACCTTAATATGCAGGGTTATGACGTCATTTTGATTAATGATATGTTTTCTAATGCTCCCTAAGTTTGCACGCCCTTCAGAACAATCTAGACACAACGCATCAAACATAGGTTGTGGGGACTTATTGATCTTTGCAAAAGATTTGTTACTTTTTACATACAGTTACAAAGTATTTTCATAAAACATAAATTTACATTTATTAAGCGTAATTAAAACTCTTTGCGAATAGTAAAACTTATAATCATGCCTCACCTCAAAAGCACATTGATTGATTTAAAACATATCTTCAAGAAAGTAGCTATTAATTAGTTAGTAAAATATCCCACCACTTAGACTTCATAAATTATACTATTTAAGTTTTATTTAAGTCTGTAATATTAATCACTACAGATAGTTTACACTTCAGTTTATAAAAAAACGATGAGATTTCTTATTATAGAAGATGACCCAATGGTTGGCGATGGTTTACAAACCGCTTTAAAGCATAGTGGATACAGTATTGATTGGGTGAAAAATGGCCAAGACGGTATTACGAGCGCCTTAAACAATGACTATAAACTAATCATATTGGATATGGGATTGCCTGAAAAATCTGGAATGGAAGTTTTAAAAGAATTAAGAGAAAAATCAAATAATACGCCTGTTTTGATATTAACGGCACAAGATTCCATATCAGATCGCGTTGCCGGGCTTGATAACGGTGCAGACGACTACATGATAAAACCTTTTGCACTGGAAGAGCTGGAAGCAAGAATACGGCTCTTACTACGTAGAAAAAACACGAATACGACGAATATAATTACACGCAATAATTTAAAATTAAATTCTCTATCAAAAACGCTTTGTTTCAACGATGAGGAGCACACGCTGTCGGCCAAAGAGTACGCCATTTTTTTTGAATTAATGGAAAAACCAAATGCCGTGTTATCACGATTGCAACTCGAAGATGCCGTATACGGGTGGAATGAAGAAGTATCAAGTAACTCAATCGAAGTACATATTCATCAGATACGACATAAATTTGGAAAAACTATTATAAAAAATATGCGCGGCCTTGGATATAGCATTGGTGAGGTTGAATGATATCAATTCGCAAAAATCTCCTTTTTTTAATATCGGCAGTTTTTATAATAGGAACAATTATTGCCAGTGTCGTAATTTTTAAAAGTGCCCATGAAGAATCCACCGAAGTTTTTGATGGGAACATGATGCAGATTGCACATGTTTTATCAAAAACAAACTCCGGTATTGTCACCAGCTACAATGGTTACTTAAATGATGAAGAAGAAGTTCTTATCCAGATTTGGGGGAATGACGGCAATCTTGAGTATTCAACCCATCCTAATATTCTCTTTAATAAACAATCAAATACCGGTTACGGAGAAGTGAAATTCAAGAATAAGCTGTGGCGTTATTATACTTTAAATGATGAGGGGCGGACCATCCAAATAGCCCAACCTTATATGCTTCGCAATGAACTCATTCTTGAAATGGGTTTGAAGTTCATAATTCCTGTTTTGCTTCAATTGCCTATCATGTTGATCTTAGTTTGGTTATCAATTGCAAAAGGAATGAAACCGATAATTGATATATCCGAAGAAATAAAGGCAAGGGATACGCTAGATTTATCGCCGTTAAATCGTTCAGAAGTTCCTATTGAAATCATCCCTATGATAGACGAATTAAATGACCTTTTTAAAAGATTAGGTCATTCCATTCAGGTTCAAAAGAATTTTACAGCAGATGCGACCCATGAATTAAAAACACCTTTGACTGCAATCAAGCTCTATTGCGATATGTTAACGCGCACTACAGATAACCAAAAACAGAAAGAGTTACTTATAAAATTACAATCCAGTATTCAACGCGCGAGCCATCTCATTCATCAAATGCTAACCCTGTCCAGACAAGAAACAGAAAAATTTACGGATTACAAAAACGAGATTGACTTAGCCTCCTTAACCCACAGATCAATTGCATCACATCAAGTGTTAATTGATAGCAAAAACATCCAGTTAACTTTTTTAAATCATGAAAAAGATACGCTAATAAAAGGAAACGATGGTTATCTTGAAATTATGATTGATAATCTGATTACAAATGCTGTGAACTACACTCCCCAAAAGGGAGAGATTCA
Source organism: Micavibrio sp. UBA1664 (assembly GCA_002320485.1). GTDB lineage: Bacteria > Pseudomonadota > Alphaproteobacteria > Micavibrionales > UBA1664 > UBA1664. Next base: position 10,852 of record DCKW01000089.1, on the reverse strand, counting down.
CATTGCCGTCAGCAAGAAAGACACAAAAACTATTTTAACTATCGAAGATAACGGTCCCGGCATTCCCGAAAGCGAACGGGAAAATGTCTTTAAAAGGTTTTACCGTATATTGGGTAGTGACGTTATAGGCTCAGGTTTGGGCCTTTCAATCGTTAAAGACATTGTCTCATCTCACGATGCCGTTATAGCCATCAAAGATGGACAAAATGGCATAGGTACAAAATTCGAAATAATTTTCCCTACTTAAGTTTCATATAAGTTACCAATTTCATTATCACTTTAAAATTTAATAGGAGTGTTAAAATGAAATTGGTAGGACGATTATTTATAATCCCGCTGCTCGCTGTCATTATCATAGGTGGCAGTGAAGCTGTGTATCAAGAAGTTTCGAGCATAGCCCCAATCCCAATTCTTCCCAGAATATCCGATAATGAAAAACTTTAATATCTCTCTCCACTCAACGATGTTTACGTTGAGCATTGCTGTTTTTTATATATTCTTCTTGAACATGGCTATGGTTCGAGAATTATATTTCATTTTTTTGAACCTAGAAAAAGTGAATACTTTTTTTATTCTCTCTGTATTTTTCTTTTTTATTGCCGTTTTCAACATAGTGTTCACATGTTTCAGCATAAAATATATTGAAAAGCCTTTCTTCATATTGCTGGTTCTCACGTCTTCGCTCGTCAATTTTGCAATGTTTCAATATAAGACGATTTTTGACATTGATATGATGGCCAATATCTTTGAAACGAATTCTGCCGAAGCTGGAGCCTATTTGAATTGGGAATTTATTATATGGTTTAGTGTTACGGGTATTTTACCTGCCATAATAATTTTAAAATGCCGGATAAAACATTCACCTTTGCTTAAGGAAATAGCCCTCAAAATTTTATCTGTTGTCATCTCTTTAGCCGTCATTGCTTTCATAGCGATGTTTTTTTACAAGGATTATGCATCCGTTATTCGTAACAATTCATCCCTCCGCAAACAGATTGTGCCATCTTATTATGTGACCAGCGCAACAAAGTATTTTTATCAAAAATATTTCTACGAACCTTTGCCTTACAAGGAAATTGGTTTGGATGCAAAGCATGTTTCGACTGATAAGAATAACTTGCTGGTATTTATTGTCGGTGAGACTGCAAGGGCGCAGAATTATCAATTAAACGGATATAGTCGTGCTACGAACAAATATAGCAAAGATATTGATAATCTTATTGCCTTTCAAAACGTCACCTCTTGCGGAACAGCAACGGCAGTTTCACTGCCTTGTATGTTTTCAATGATGGATCGAAAGAATTACTCTCTTAGAGAATTTGATTCACAAGATAACGTGGTAGACATTATGAATCGCGCCGGCATCCCTATGATTTGGAAAGAAAACAATACTGGCTGTAAAGGCGTTTGCCGCAACATAAAAGAAATCACCATTCCAAATGATAATAGCCGCTATTGCGACGGATCGGTGTGTACGGATGATGTGTTTCTGGAAGATTTGGAGCATGATATCATCTCCATGAAAGAGACTGGAGGTATCATCTTCCTTCATATCATGGGCAGCCATGGACCGACCTATTTTAAACGAGTTCCTGATCGTTATAAGCATTTTAAACCTGAATGCGACCGAAGCGACATTCAAAATTGTACGGATGAGGAAATCGTTAATTCTTATGATGACACTATTTTGTTCACTGACTATATGATGGCGCAAACCATCAATATTTTAAAACAACATAGTGATGTGCTCAATACGTCTATGCTCTATGTTTCTGATCACGGAGAGTCATTAGGCGAAAACGGGCTTTACCTTCACGGGATGCCGTATTCTGTTGCACCTGAAACACAAAATCATGTTCCGCTTATCCTTTGGATGGATAATGGAACACTTCAATCTGAAAATATCAATATGAAGTGTCTAAAAGAAAAAGCCAAAAAGGGTGATTTTTCTCACGATAATCTTTCTCACACCCTTCTTGGATTAATGAATGTAAGCACCAAAGTTCATGATCCCAATTTAGATATATTAGAAGGATGCAGACAATGACAACGTCAAAAATTTCTTTTCGTAACGAAGTTTTTAGAAAGCTTATACATTTAAGCTCTTTATGGATGGTAGTAACGGTTTATGTTTTAACCCAGTCGCAAGCCATACTTCTTTTCTCTACATTGTTAATGGGTTTTGTTGTATTTGAATACGGACGTCGTCATATTCGGATTATTCAATATTTAACTTCTCAGTATTTAAATACAATTCTTCGCACCCACGAAAACCAATCAATGACGGGTGCTTTTTATGTTGTCTTGGCAACCTTGCTATCAGTCATATTATTTGACAACGCTGTTGCAATCATCTCGATTGCTATCATGATTTTATCAGACACGTTCGCGGCTCTAATCGGTAGAAAATATGGAAAAGTCTGCATCTTAGATAAATCTTTAGAAGGATGCACTGCATTCTTTTTAAGTACTGTCCTGTTATTAAAAATTGCCGTAGCAATGAGCTTGATTTTAGTAAATCTACCTACCATCATGATGGTTTCCCTACTTGTTACAATTGTAGAATTACTATCTTCAAAATTACAAATTGATGACAATCTATCAATTGTTCTGGCTTCAGGATTTTTATTAACAGTAATGGTGATTTGAATGGCAGACTGGGTATTACAACTTATTGAAAATCACGGTTATATAGCCATTTTTTTCCTCATGTTTTTAGAAAATGTTTTTCCTCCAATTCCTTCCGAAGTCATTCTTCCTTTATCCGGATATATAGCAAGTCAAGGTAGTTTGAATCCACTTCTAATATTAATTGCTTCCGTTTCTGGTGCAATGCTAGGTGTAATATTCTGGTATTTAATCGGACGATTAATAGGACAATTGCGCTTAGAAAAATTTTTTGAAAAATATGGTGTCTATATTGCTATTACACTCAATGATTATCAAAAGGGGCTAATGTTTTTTGAAAAATATCGCCGCATATCAGTTTTCTTTGGACGGTTAATTCCTGTGATAAGAACCGTCATTTCTATTCCAGCAGGCCTAACAAAAATGAGATTTCTAAATTTTACGATTCTATCTACTTTAGGAACTATAATTTGGTCTGGCCTTTTATTGTATAGTGGTTATTTTGCCGGGAGAGAATATGAAATTGCGGCTCATTATATCGGAATTATAACCAACGTTATTATAGGCCTTTTAATATTATGCTATGTAATAAAGATAATTCACTTCCAGCCCAAATAATAATTTAAAACGCATACTCACCCTCCTTGAACACACGGTCACTGATGTCCTCGAGGTCTTTGACGATGTCGGCAACGAAGCCTGTGTCGCCCCAATTGATATGGTCGGGGTGATGCCCGAAATGATCGTCACACGCCCCCTGCAAACGTTTCAATATCGCGTCAATGCGTGCAGTGTGTTGAATGAACCTGTCGCAGGCTCTTTGATGGTTTTCTTGTTTCTTGGTCATTTCTGCTCCTTTGTTAACACCAGTAACGCTTCATTCCCTTAGCTTATCAAGTTGAATAGCGGATCATTTGATTGCTTTTTCAGGGCATACGCATTTTATGCACAAGCCCTGCTGTTATCTTTTCTATTTCTTTTTTATAGTTTTCTTTTCTTCTATATGGTGTGGCCACTTTCGGCGTGTCTGGAGTGGCCAGAAGTGGCCTGTCTAGAGTGGCCACTTTCGGCGTGTCAAGAATGGGGATGTGGATAACTATCGACTTATCCAAAACATACATATTTGACTGCCCACGCCCTCGTTGGTGCGCGGTGATCATATTATTTTCCTCCAGTTCGATTAAAAAGCGTTGCACTGCCCGCTTGGACATCCCGAGCTCATCGCCAAGTGTCGAGAGTTTGGGAAAGGCCTTGCCGTCTTTGCCCGCATATTGAATGAGCCGTGCACAGCACAATTTTGCGCCGTGGCTTAAATCCTTACGGCGCAATATCTCATTGGGTATCGGGGCAAACGTGCCGATGATCATTTGCGTTTCGCAATCTTACCCAGCGTATGTTTATAGATTTCCCATGCCTTGGTACGACCGACACCCAGCTCCCCACAGACCATTTTCCACGGCACACGGTTGGCTCTCGCCCATAACAACCGCCGTTCATCGACGTTCAGCAGAGGCATCCATTCGAACAGGACTTCTTCCAGTTCCTGAATATCTCTTGCGCTGGGGCGAATGCGTAACGGCTCTTTTTCCATTTGCAGGATTTCCATCTGGTCACGAACGATATCCGGCCAGGTCGAAAAATACCCCTGCACTTTGACAGGGGGCATGCGGCGCAATGTTCGCACCGAAGATCGCATTTGCTCTTCGATATGTGCTTCACTTTCAGAGAGGGATTGACTTGGTTTTTTCATGTTGTCTCCTTTTTGATCATGGCAAAGCACCAGCGCTCCCTCCCAAACAGAAAGGGATGGCTGCAATGCTTTTGACGATTGGTTTGATTTAGTTTTTGGTTTTGCGGTGGGCTTTGATCGTATTCAGGCGAATAATGCCATCGACCCATTGCACGCAACGGGTCAGCTCACACGCCTCACGAATGAGATCTTTGCGAATACCGTTCAGCTCTCTGATGTCTTTCGATTTCAGATCCCGCACAGGCATGGCCTGTATTTCCCGAAACAGGGCTTTGGTTGGGATAACATGGACAGGGTTTGTTTGTGTTTTATCAGTCATGATTGGTCTCCTTTGTTAAATGACGAGACCAGCCTGACAAAATTCACATGGGATGACCCAGGTATCCAAACGTGTATCCGGATGTGTATCTGTATGGGATATGTCAGTTAAAAAATCCGGGATTGAGCCAATAATAACCGCGACCATTGGAATGGATTAAGTCCTTCCAGCGCGGTTGTGATCGAAATATATCACGCATAGCCATTGATTTAGCTCCGGCACTTTCAATGAGTGTTTTGAAATGAACACGGCTCTGTCCAGCTTGATGAGCCTCGTAAAGCTGTTTGACAATTTGAGCCTGAACTTGCCCCAGATTATATTCAATACCGTTGAAGGTGATAGCCTGAAAGAGTGGATCATATGTTGTTTTATGCGCTGGTTTCTTTTTCAACTGTGGCCATATTTCATCAAGACGGGCGATGGCCGTTACTCTGACATCTTGCACTTTTTCTTTTAATTTTAAGTGAGACAGGCTTTCTTGCAGGATCACAATATCATCCTGTCGAAACCAGCAATCAGGTGCGCCGTTTTTTAGAATGATTTCCTCGCCATCACTATTCCCGGGGAATATTCGCAACGGGACTTCGGATGCCCGCATGATATTTCTGACATCTTTGGGATAGAGCGGAATATAACCCTCATACGTTTTTTGCGTGCGATCATAAAAGACCTGTCCGGCGATTGTGTGTCGCTTCATGCTCTCAACAACCATGGCGGGTAACCAGACATGAGCCCTCAGTTGACCACTGTAAATATCATCCAATATCGCCTGTTCTGTCATTGATCTCATGTGTGCTATCTCAGTCATTGTATAGCTTGTTCTACAGACGGTTTGGTGCATCGAGTTGGTCTCCTTTCCTCTCTTTTGCGCTGATGGATCGATTGGGAATTTAGAAATTCTTGATAACCATTACGTTATTTTTTGTTAAGAATAAGACGCTTAGGTGTTGATTTAAATTTCTAAATGTTCTTATTATGTTCTATATCAAAAAGGGAGTAAAATTCAATGCAAATGAGTCATTTTGATCACAATAAATTACGGGGACATGGAATAGGCCGTGTCATGAAACTGGCGGACTATCCGTTTTCCAAGGCTCGCATCCCGTTTATTTCTTTACGGGTTCCGGCGGGCGAACCATCCCAGCGTTATGCGGATGATGTCATACATGTGCATTTCCCCTTTAATTTTTTTCCTGAAGTTGATGATGGATATGTCATCGAAGTTTCGGGCAATTCAATGATTGATGCAGGGATTGATGATGGGGATTTGTTATTGGTTAATCGCGGCGCACAAGCCGAACATAAAGATATTGTTGTCGCATCGATTAATGGTGAGATGACGGTGAAGCGCTTAATGCGGGATGATGAGAAAATATTCTTTATGCCCGCTAATCCTGATTACAAGACCATCACCGTTACATCTAAAGATGATATTGAGGTTTTCGGTGTCGTTATTCGGATTATAAAAAAACCACGCTAATCCCATACAGATACACATCCGGATACACATTTAGATACCTGGGTCATCCCATGAGTTTTCGTTCACCCTTACGGCATGAGCGAGACCAGAGTAAACCAAACACCGGCACATAAGATGTCTATTGATGAGCGATTGAATGAAATCGCCACCCTCATGTTGCGCGGCGCAAAACGTCTTAAAAATAAATCAAATAAAGAGACTGGTTCGACTGGACTTGCGTGTGAATTGAAGCATTCATGTGACCAAGGAGACCGGAATAATGACAGAAAAACAAGTGATCACGCAATTGGCGACACTGCCGACCATGGCAACGCCTGATTTGTTGATGCTATGGAACAGCATTTTTGATAATCCACCGCATAATAAGAACAAGGTGTTTTTGATCCGCAAGATTGCATGGCGATTGCAGGAGCTGGCCTATGGCGGTTTATCGGATGAAGTGCATATCAAAATAAAAACCGTGCATGAGCTGACTAAGAAAAAAAAGATGAAGAAAAACCTTCCGCCCGTCGGGACGATATTGGAACGAGACCACGATGGGGAAACCCACCGCGTGACCGTGTTGCGGGACGGGTTTGAATATCGACAGTGCAAATATAAAAGCCTGACCAAAATCGCCACAATGATTACGGGTACGAAATGGTCAGGTCCACGATTTTTCGGATTAAAACAATGATGAGAAAACGCTGCGCCATATACACACGAAAGTCCAGCGAGGAAGGCTTGGACAAAGAGTTCAATTCGCTGGATGCCCAGCGCGAGGCGGGAAAGAATAAAATTCTCTCCCAACGCCATGAGGGGTGGGAGCTGATATCGGACCATTATGATGATGGCGGGATATCAGGTGGAACGATGGAGCGACCGGCTCTTCAACGCCTATTAGATGATATTAAGGCCAACAAGATTGATATTGTTGTCGTCTATAAGATTGACCGACTGTCCCGCTCCATGCTCGACTTCTTGGGCATGATCAAATTCTTTGATGAGCATAAGGTATCCTTCGTATCGGTGACACAGGATTTAAACACCGATACGGCCATGGGTCGGCTTGTGCTGAATGTATTGCAATCCTTCGCTCAGTTTGAACGGGAGATTGCATCGGAGAGGATTAAAGACAAGATTTCACTGTCCAAAAAGCGCGGCATGTGGATGGGCGGTGCAATCCCGCTGGGGTATGATGCGGTTGACGGCAAATTGCACGTAAACGCCGATGAAGCCAAAATAGTGCGGTATTTGTTTGAGAGTTTTATTGAAACATCCTCGCCGACCGACACAATCAGAAAGGCAACGGAAGCCGGATATAAAAGCAAAGCCAGGAGAGCAAAGAATGGCAAGCATTATCCTGCACGGAATTTTACCAAACCGTCTTTATATCAAATCCTGCGTAACCAGCTTTATATCGGCAAAATCGAGCATAAAGAAAAAGGGGAATCCTATGATGGGTTGCATGAGGCGATAATCACCGAGGACATGTTCAATCAGGCTCAAGCGATATTGAACACCGATGCCAAATACCGCCAGCGCAAATCCAAAAATGACAGGCCGTATTTGCTCAAAGGTCTACTCAAAGACCCGAAGGGATATTCTCTGACACCGACATTTTCAAAGAAGAAGGATAAAATCTATCGGTATTATGTGAGCACCCATGCGATCAAAACCACATACGATAATTGTCCGCTGAAAACCATCTCCGCACCGTTTTTGGAAGAAATCATTCTCGATCAGGTCAAACGGTCTTTGACCAATATTGAATGGGTACAACGGATGCAATCGCAAAATGATGATGACAGCATCAAGCTTCCTGACATACGCATCGCTCTCAAGAATTTTGAAACCATGTGGGAAGAGTTGTTCCCTGTAGAGCAGGCAAGGATCATCCAACTGGTTATTGACGGCATCATTGTCCATCCCGACAAAATAATCATCACCTTCCACCCATTAGGCATGTTATCAGTGTTACATCAATTTATGCCTGACCTCAAAACCCATGGTGATATTGATGAGCCGATGGTAATGGAAATCCCCGTCCAATTCCAGCGCAAGGCCAAACGCAAACATATCATTAAGCCGGACGGCTGCCATGTCATCGACATGCAAAACCCGAACATGGACGAAGCCTTGGTCAAGGCCATCGGACGAGCGCACAAATGGCAGGCGATGTTGGAGAGTGGTGAAGTCAAATCCATCAGGCAAATTGCCGAGCAAGAGAAATTACCCAACAGCTATGCTGAACGGGTCATTAGGCTTACTGAGCTGGCTCCAGATATTACCAGCGCGATATTAGAAGGTAAGCAACCTCATAGCCTTCAACTTAAAGACCTGATCAAGGGGCAATCTTTTCCGATAAATTGGGAAGATCAAAGAGTAGCTCTCGGTTTTAGCTCCTGATGCATATCTGCCCTCCTTGTCTGATGACATATTACTTGTTTTTCTTCTCATAAGGTGGGCATTACAATTAAGTAACATCAATATGTTACGCTTTATATCTGCGAAAAATCGCACGGTTTTCTCTAAAAATTTCCGATATGTTAGCCGTTAACAAACTTCTGATTTTTGCAATCCTCTGTAACCCGCACTAAATAGAGAAACTTGTCTGCCCTCCTCGGGAGCGTGAGGAGGGCAACTAAAGGAGACTATCGGCAAAAAGGAGACAAAATAGGCTAAAAATAGGGAGAAAAACACTTCCCGAGGTGGGCGGATAAAACCGTCAAAAGCCCGTTTATTCTGGGTTTCGTAGGGGTGATTAAAATTGTCTCTAAATGGTTTGAAAAGAGTGAAATGGCTGTGGTAGCCGACCAAAAAAAGAAGAATTCTCCATATTTTTATTATGATTTTAAGTTTATTAAACTTATTTAAATCAATTAGTTAATAATAAAAGAGCGTTGATTTATTCCGTATTTTGGATTCGAATTGAAAGTTTTTATACCCAAAGATTGCTCATCGGCACTGCCCAGAGATTTTCTCCAAAGGGAACGACATCGCGACCACGATACAAAACAATACCACATGCAAAATCACCCTTAGTCATGTCTTGTAATTCTATTAAACCTTTGAAATCAGATTTTCCAACATTGTCACTTCGTTTAACTTCTATAGCTGCTAATTGTCCATTTGGTTTTTCTAATACAAAGTCGACTTCTTTGTTATCACTTGTTCTAAAATGAAATAAATCCAACTTTTTTTCATTGAACGTTATTAACTTTAATAATTCAGTTGCCACAAAATTCTCAAGAACATGACCAAATAGCTCGGGTCTGTTTTTTTCTATATCACTCAGCTCATATTGAAGAAGATGGCACAGTAGAAGTGTGTCCGTCATATACCCCTTTGGCGATTTCACAAGGCGCTTTCCAATATTGCGATACCATGGCGCCAACTCAAACGTTAGAAATAACATTTTAAGAAGCGTTTTATAGTTGCGCGATGTTACGGGATTTAATCCAGCATCACGCGCTATATCAGCATCATTGATAAGCCCTCCTGCACGATTTGCAAGGATACGCAGTAGGTTTGGCAGTGAGCTTAGTTTTTCAATTTCAGCGAGGGCTCTCACATCCCGTTGCAAAATTGTTGTTAGATAACCATCAAACCAGTTCGTACGTTCCGAAATATCCGCACCAGATATTTCTGGGAAGGTTGAGGCGCGGATGATATCCGATAATTTATGGCGTCCATCATCAGTTTGGAAATCCTTATTAAAAAGCTTTTCGATGAAATCTCCTTTACCATCCACCGCCTCACTACTTGATATTGGATAAAGCGTGAGAACACTCATACGTCCAACGAGTGGATCTGATAATTTTGGCAGTGCCATAATATTGGCTGATCCAGTCAGCAGGAATCGCCCTCTCAATTTGTCTGATTGCTCTTGACGCAATTCATCAACAACAATTTTTAAGGCTCTAAAAATTTCAGGGACAAGCTGAACCTCATCAATAATCAAAGAGCCTTTACGGTCTTTCAAATAACTCATAGGTGCATTAACCGCAGCAGCCATTTGTGTGGTGCTATCAAATGTTACATATTCAGCAGGAAACTCGTTTTTAGATAAATCTTGAACGATTGTACTTTTCCCAGCTTGGCGTGGGCCGTTAAGAAATACAATCGGACTGGCATGCAATGCCTTCATGAGCCTTGCTCGAATATGCCTATTAATATGCGCCATGATAGAAATAATAACTCCTGTTTATATAAAAGTATATTTTATGAATTATAAAGGTAACTTTTATATTTGCAAGAAAAATTGAGGGAAAAACTCTATTCGGCGCAAAAAAAATCTTCTGTCACTTTTTTAAATCATAAAGGAAACTTTTATATTTGCAAAAATATCAGCTTTATTAAGTGCGACTCACCCATTGATACACCCAACAACACCCAATTTATGCAGAGGTATGAAATTTTCTAAACTCATCAGTCATAATGAACGCACCTATTTTATTAGCGAGAAAAGCATGCCCTTTGCTGTTCGGATGAACACCATCTATCAGATGGTCTTTCCAGTCCGGCATAGACAACCATGTTTTGAATAAAGGCAGAAACTGTAAGTCATATTCCTGACAAACAGATTGGATAATGTTTTCAAATCTTTGGACATGTTCACAGGTATAGGCTTTTTCTGGTGCCCATGGTATAGGATTAAGTAAATCATCGTCAACGGGCGCCATGCCCAGAAAAG
>DCKW01000019.1 GCA_002320485.1 Micavibrio sp. UBA1664 | reverse complement strand
CATTATATTTTAACAGGGAGATATGTAATGACTATATCAAGACGCGCCTTTATGGCGGCGGGGACGGCATCCTTATTCGGATCGTTAGCAACACCAACCATTATTAATGCCCAAAGCCTCGGCAGAAATGATATCTGGACCAAATTACCGACAACTGTTCTTAAAAGCTCGATTAGTCTCATTATGGATGCCAGCGGCTCCATGGTCGAAGAGATAGAAGATCAGAAACTGGGCCATATGGATGCATTATCCTCGCCTGCAACCGTTGACAAGATTACTAGGCCGAACCTTATGGGATGCTTTGGCATTGCCGTGAACATGTTGTCTTTTTCAGATACGACAACCTTATTAAGACCTCATGGCGAATCATCATACGAGGCCTCCTGGGCTGTGTTAGAGACAACAGAGGATATACAACAATTTCGTAATTTTATCGCTGACCATGCCCCTATTATTGCCAATGCATCAACGATGACAGTAACAGCATTGGAAGTGGCAAGAGCATCCCAATTACAATTGCCCCACCAGGTGGCAAAAAAAGTTTGCGATCTGTGCACGGACGGCCCCTATGGAAATGATAACCAAGCCAGCGACCTTTATGAAAAAGCCGTCATTCTTAAACAGACTGTCGATGATATGGCCAAGCGTGACGGCATTGTAACCAACGTTCTGGCAATGATGGACGATCAAAACAAACCTCGCCTCATAATGCCCGGTGAAGATAAACACCGTTTTGTCGATCTTAAAGAGTATTATAATACTTTTGGCGTAAACGGCTACCAATCCGAAACAGATTGTGAATCAGGCCGCGTTTTCACAATTCGAAAGGGCGGCAGATTTATTGATACAATTACAGGTGGGTTAAATCTAAAAATAGGATATGAAATCGGCTAGACAAGATAGCTCAGCGATCTTAGATCCGTATAATCAATTCTGTTAATTAATGCGTCCCGTAATAAGGGTTTGCCGTAATAGGCGACCCCTAAGTTAACTGCACTGAGCATCGGCAGGTCATTTGCGCCATCGCCGATGCACATAATCTGATCATCCGTTATAATCATATCGGCCTGATATTGGCGAAGTTTTTCTAACTTGATATCTTTATCAAGGATTGGTTTTTTCACCTCCCCCGTAAATACGGATGTGGCGGGATCGGTCACCAATGGTGGAATCTGACCCAAAAATGAAATTTTTTCAGGCCCTGTTGGCGGTGGGCCCATTACAAAATCATTGCCGTAATGGGCATCAAACCCCAGTTTTTCAGCAACAAAGGACGTAAACGGTGTGAACCCCCCTGACACCAAAATGCAATATACGCCCTTACGCTTCAGGTGGATTAAAAGCTCCTCGGCCCCTTTATTAAAGGCTAAATTTTCTAAAGCTCTGGCAATTAATGACGACGGATACCCCTGTAATAATTTGATACGTTCAAGAAGTGCAGTTTCAAAATCCAACTCGCCGCGCATGGCTCTCTCTGTTATAGATGCAATGGGAGCGCCTATACCGGCCATTTCGGCCATATCATCCAGTGTTTCCCCTTTCACTATCGTTGCATCCATATCGGCAACGAATAATTTTATATCCGTGTCATCAGGGGTCAAAAACAAGTCAATTTTAAAGCTTTTACGAATTATGTCCATATGATCTTTTTGGACGGATTTTTTTATTTTCCAACGCACACATGCATCGGAAAGTATTTCTCGCTGTTCAATCATAATGTCGGGATATGACTTTTTTACCCATATATCGAAATCAGGCTGAGGTTCGGGCGTGACAAGCGTTAAAATCGGCATATACTCATCATAAAACAGATGGAGGCAGCAATGACAGTTGAAAAACCGCATAATACACCAAATAACCCCAACTTTTCCTCAGGCCCTTGTGCCAAAAGGCCCGGTTGGACGATTAACGATTTGTCAGACGCATTGACAGGGCGCTCTCATCGGTCGGGTGAAGGGAAGGCCAAATTACAGGATGTCATTGAAAAACATCGTGCCTTATTAAACATTCCTGCCGATTATAAAATTGCAATAGTTCCGGCGTCAGATACAGGGGCCGTTGAAATGGCCCTATGGAGCATGCTGGGAGCACGCGGTGTGGATGTATTTGCCTGGGAAAGCTTCTCGACAGATTGGCTGAAAGATATTCAAAATCATTTGAAATTAAAGGACGTCAACGCCTATACGGCTGATTATGGTGACATTCCAGATCTACAACTTTATAATCCGTCTCGTGATTGTGTTTTTGCATGGAATGGGACAACGTCAGGTGTACGTGTCCCGAACGGCAATTGGATTTCGGACGAGAGAGAGGGGTTAACCTTCTGTGACGCAACATCTGCGGTATTTGCCTATGATATGCCTTGGGAAAAACTGGACGTAACCACATGGTCTTGGCAAAAGGTGCTGGGTGGTGAGGCCGCGCACGGCATGCTTGTTTTATCACCGCGCGCTGTTGAAAGACTTGAGACATACACCCCCGACCGCCCACTCCCTAAAATTTTCCGCATGACAAAAGGCGGCCAATTGAATGAGTCTATTTTTGAAGGGGCAACAATCAATACTCCCTCAATGATTGCGGTGGAAGATTGCCTTGATGCCCTTCATTGGGTGAGTGCAATCGGCGGGAAAAAGGCCACAATTAAAAGATCGCAGAATAATTACCAGATCATTGCTGATTGGGTCGAGCAAACCGAATGGGCGCATTTTTTGGCGGCTAAGCCTGAAATACGCTCTATAACATCCGTATGTTTGACACTTGATATTCCTGCCTCGATCGATGCACAGGCTTTTATTAAATCCATGACAAAAATGCTGGATAAAGAAAATGCCGCCAAAGACATTGCGGGGTATCGGGATGCCCCTGCCGGCTTAAGAATATGGTGCGGGGCCACTGTTGAGGC
>DCKW01000038.1:11373-11611 GCA_002320485.1 Micavibrio sp. UBA1664 | reverse complement strand
ACCGCGAAGCTGGTTATCAATACGACGCGATTCATGGCGTTCCGTACCGATAACGCAAAGCCCGCCCGCTTGCCTCACTTCTTCACTCAGTTGTTTAATTTCTTCTTTTATTTCCTTGATCTTTTGTTGTTTTTTATCGTCATCCCATGTGGGGTCGATTTCGCGTTCGCTACGCATTTCAAGATTTCCGCCAAGCTGAATATCCGTTCCGCGACCTGCCATGTTTGTGGCGATGGTT
>DCKW01000038.1:5881-11081 GCA_002320485.1 Micavibrio sp. UBA1664 | reverse complement strand
TTCCGCGACCTGCCATATTGGTGGCGATTGTCACCGCGCCCGGTATACCGGCCTGAGCGATGATATAGGCTTCCTGTTCGTGGTGGCGGGCGTTCAAAACATTATGTTTGATTTTGTGTTTTTTTAGTGCCGCTGACAGTAATTCTGATTTTTCAATGGATGTCGTCCCGACAAGGACGGGCTGGTTACGGGATGAGGCATTGCGGATCATTTCCAGAATGGCTACAAATTTATCATCAAAGTTTTTATAAATTTTGTCATCATGATCTATACGCTGGACTGTCACGTTTGTCGGAATATCAACCACACGCAATCCGTAAATATCCTCGAATTCGGTGGCTTCGGTCATTGCGGTTCCGGTCATACCCGACAATTTGGTGTATAGGCGGAAATAATTCTGGAATGTAATCGAGGCCAATGTCTGGTTTTCATTTTGGATCTCAACCTTTTCCTTGGCTTCCAATGCCTGATGAAGTCCGTCGGAATAGCGTCGGCCTTCCATCATACGGCCTGTAAATTCATCGATAATGACAACCTTGCCATCCTTGATAATGTAATCAGTATCGCGGCGAAACAGTTTATAGGCACGCAATGCCTGATTGACATGATGGACAAGAGTAATGTTTTGCGCGTCGTAGAGATTGCCGTCGTTAAGCATACCGCGCTCAACCAGCATTGATTCTGCTTTTTCGACCCCGTTTTCCGATAATGTTACGGTTTTCGCCTTTTCATCAAGTTCGTAATCATCTTCATCAAGATGCGGGATAATCTGATCAATCTGGATATATAATTCAGAAGAGGTTTCGGCAGGACCTGAAATAATCAACGGCGTTCTGGCCTCGTCAATCAGGATAGAGTCCACCTCGTCAACAATCGCATAATTAAACCCGCGCTGGACCATCTCCTCTATGCGGAATTTCATATTGTCACGCAGGTAATCAAAACCGAATTCGTTGTTTGTTCCGTAAGTAACATCACAAGCATAGGCCGCGCGGCGTTCGGAATCGTTCAATCCGCCTTTGACACAAGCCACGGTCAGGCCAAGAAAACGATAAACCTGTCCCATCCATTGTGAGTCACGCTCGGCAAGATAATCGTTAACTGTAACGACATGGACGCCTTTTCCTTCCAACGCGTTCAAATAAACCGCAAGGGTTGCAACAAGTGTTTTTCCTTCCCCCGTTCTCATTTCGGCGATCATGCCGTTATGGAGGGTGATACCGCCGATCAGCTGTACATCGTAATGGCGTTGTCCCAATGTGCGCTTAGCGGCTTCCCGAACCGTTGCAAAAGCTTCGGGCAAGAGGTCATTCAGGGATTCGCCTTTCTTTATTCTGCCGCGGAACTCTTCCGTTTTTGCTTTCAATTCGTCATCCGACAGGCTTTGCATCGTCGGCTCGAGGTCGTTAATGGCCTGAACGGGTTTGGAAAGTTTTTTCAATACCCGATCATTAGATGTTCCCAGGACTTTTGTGACGTATTTGAGTACCATAATATTTCTGCTTTTTTCTTTTTCCTAAGGCATAAGCCTTATTTTATTAATACCTTGTGTATAAATGCCGCGGATTAGGTCGTCAATGGAAACTCTTCCTTGATTGCATGATTATCCAATCTATAATGCATAACACCAGTACACATAAAAATGAGGTAAATCAAATGTCAACAAATTCAAAACAGAATGTCATTACGGCAGTCGCGATTATTGTCGCGCTGATTGCTGTTGTATACGCATTCGTTATCCAAACAAAAACCCCGTCAACAGATATGGTCGCTGAAGAAAATGCTGCTGCCGAGTCTGTCGCCGAGGAAAATTATGAAGAAGGCGAGCAAAACCCTGTTGTCATGACAATTGACGGTCGGGATGTCACCCGCATGGAAGTCATGGACAATTTTGCATCTTCCGGCTCGCAGCTTCCGCAAGGGGCCGATATGGAACAGATTTTCCCATTGTTGCAGGAACAATATTTGATTTCATACCTGTTGGATAATGCCGCACGTAATTCAGGTGTTAACGGGACGGATCCTGAGGTCGCCAAACGTATTGAAGAGGCCAGACAGCAGGCCATTCGTGCGGTTTATATCGATCAGGTTTCAGAAGAGGGTGTAACCGATGCGGATATTCGTCAGGCCTATGATGACATTATCGGAAATTCCGAACCTGTGATGGAACGTCGCGCACGTCATATTCTTGTCGATAGTGAAGCCAAGGCAATGGATATCATCACACAGTTGCAAAACGGTGCGAACTTCGAAGATCTTGCACGTGACAATTCTACAGGTCCGTCTTCACAAACAGGTGGCGATCTGGGATATTTCGCGGCGAGCGAAATGGTTCCTGCCTTTGCCCAATCCGCTTTCACAATGAATGTTGGCGATGTGAGTTCTACGCCTGTGAAAACACAATTCGGTTATCACGTCATTAAAGTTGAAGACGAACGCGAACGTGCGAAACCGACCTTCGAAGAAATGAAAGAACAGCTGGCACAGCAATTGCGTCAGGGCGTCATCCGCAAAAAAATCGAAGATTTGCGCACGACAAGCAACGTGATGGTTTACGACTACAACGGTAATCCTGTTGTTCGTCCGGAAGCTGAAGAGGCCGGTGCGCCTGTTGCAGACGGTTCCGACACACCTGTTACTACTGAAGGTGCCGAAGAGCAGTCCGGCGCTGTTGCGCCTGCACCGTCACCTGCTGATAATGCGGGTGAAACGGACGCAACGACCGAAGAGTAATGGGTTCGACGACTATCATAAAATCATGCACAGGCGGCGAGATTGGTGACGATCTCCCGCCTTTACCATATCTTAAAACAATTTTGGTTGCGGCCGTTTTGTTGATTGATGCCGATGGGCGCATATTGTTGGCACAGCGTCCGCAAGGAAAACCGATGGCCGGTTTGTGGGAATTTCCGGGAGGAAAGGTTGATAAAGACGAAACACCGGAATATGCCCTTATCCGTGAATTGAAAGAGGAGCTAGGTATAATGACGGGGGCGGATTGCCTTCAACCTGTGACCTTCGCGTCACACAGCTATGATGATTTTCATCTTCTTATGCCGGTATATGCATGCCGCACATGGAAAAATTCTCCTCAGGCATTGGAGGGGCAAACATTAAAATGGGTGGCAAAAGATAAGCTTCGCGATTATCCGATGCCGCCTGCGGATATTCCACTGATCCCCCTTATTCATCAATTATTATAACGGGGCAGCCATGAAAATCCATTTGGGTAAAATTGATAAATTTTATAACAGCCGCTTGGGCGGGTATGTTGTTGATAGCTTGCGCCCTGCAATAGCAGGTATGATCGATATACCAACGAATAACAGTAAAACCTGTATTATATCGGCATCCGCATTTGCATTTATCAGTATCTTTAAAAATATGAAGCGATTGTCTCTTCAAGCGTTTCACGCGCAAGAGACATGGCCTGCGGAAGGGCAGGGACATTACGTGGTTGCGGAACGCAAACAATGGCCATACAGGGCGGAAGAGGTCGATTATGTCGTGATGGTGCATGATCTGGAATTTGCGGAAGATCCCGACCAGTATTTACGTGAGGCATGGCGTGTTTTAAAAGGCGAAGGGCGGCTTGTGATCGTATTTCCCAACCGCGCGGGCAAATGGGCGCGATTTGATACCACACCTTTCGGACTGGGGTATCCCTATACTCTGGAACAGATGGATAAGCTTTTATCTGCGGCGCATTTTTCAATCGATAAGGTTGAGCCGCGCCTGTTTCATTCCCCTGTCACACCTGAAACATGGGTTGGTGAATGGGGGCGTAGCTTTATAGAAAAGATAGGACTTTACTGCCTTTTACAGCCGGGTGTCTATTGCGTATGCGCCAGCAAGCATATTTATGCCCCGACACGAGGGCTTGGCGCCACCACTGCCGAAAAGGCCAAACAAGCCCTTTTCCCCAAGCCGGCCGCCACGACCCCTAGAGGCCTCAACAATAATATAAAAGAGTGTAAAACCCGTGTTTAAAACAATTACCATAATCGGATTCGGATTAATCGGCTCTTCCATTGCGCGGAAAATAAGGCGTGTTGCCCCCGATATTCATATTGTTTGTTACGATCATAGCGAGGATGTTTGCCGAAAAGTTATTGATTTGAACCTGGCGGACAGCGTTTCTTCCGACCCTGCGGTTGTGGGAGGCAGTAATCTTGTCATCCTTGCCGTTCCTGTCGGTGCAATGCCCGGCATAGTGCAATCAATTTTACCACACTTAACGGAAAATACGATTATCACGGATGTCGGATCGGTTAAGGAACAGGTTGTTTATGATATAGAATTGGTATTGCCTAATGATATTGCCTTTGTTGCGGGTCATCCGATTGCAGGAACGGAGTTTTCAGGACCCGAGGCAGGTTTTGCCGAACTGTTCGAAAACCGCCTGTGGATATTGACACCGACGGCGCAAACGCCTGCTTTAGCCATTCAGCATGTGCAGGAATTTTGTGAGAATCTTGGCGCCAATGTTAAGATTATGCCGCCCGATATTCACGACCGCACACTTGCGATGACCTCGCATCTGCCCCAATTAATTTCCTATATGATGATTCATGCGGCCGACAGGCTGGGGCAAGACTTGCACCATGATGTTATATCATGCTCAGCCAACGGATTTCACGGGTTTGCCCGTATTGCGGCGTCCGATCCTGTTATGTGGCGCGATGTCTATCTAACCAATAAAGACCATGTTCTGGAGGCAATCGACCGTTTTCAAAATACATTATCACAGATGCGGCACATGGTTGAAAATGGCGACGGACAGGGAATGCATGATTTCTTCAGTGCTTCGCGTGCGCGTCACCTGAAACATCTGGAAAGCCGGAAATCATAAAAGTTTTTTACTTTCTGTTTCCAGAACGATTTTTAAGGTTTTAAAGGCTTCATCGGGATTCTCTCCCGCCGGAATTGGCGGTAAAATTTTGAACGTGACCACACCCGGCTTTATCAGAAAGCTTTTTCTAGGCCAGAATTTCCCTGCATTTATTGCAACCGGCAATATCGGAATATGAAAATGGTTATAGAGGCGAATGACCCCTTGTTTATAAGGGCGTTGATCAATCGTTGTATCCACGGTCACACGTGTTCCTTGCGGGTAAATCAATACCGAATGCCCTGACCCGATAACCGGTGCGGCATTTTGTAAAATGGATTTCATCGCACCTTTTTTTCCGCGGTTAAC
>DCKW01000038.1:0-5494 GCA_002320485.1 Micavibrio sp. UBA1664 | reverse complement strand
CGTTTTAAAATAATGCGGATATCCCCGAACAAATGAAATATCTTCAAGGTTTCATAAGTCGACTGATGTTTCATTGCAACAAGGTAAGGGCCTGTATCAGGTATATTTTCACGTCCCTCGATTTTGTAGGTCAGGCCCAAAACATATTTTTCCAATACGCCTATTACACGGAAATATCCGTGATACAAAATCGTCCATGCCCATTTACGTGGTAAAACCAGTGTCCACAGGTAAAACAGACACAAGACAAGTGTCATAATAAAAAACAGAACATGAAATAATGTTGAACGTATATAAATCATAAAATGTCTTGGTTATCCTTGTTTCAGCCGTATCAGGCTGCCTGCAAATTTAAAATATTCGCGGGCTGCATATTGCCAAAACATAGGCTGTGTCACAAGGTCCAATCTGTTACCTTGCCAGTATGGGTAAGGTGTTATACCAACATCACCGTTAATCGCACTATGAAATTGCAGGAAAGCGCGTGGCATATGCGAGGCCGATGTCACCAGAATGATAGTTTTAATATCATTATCCTTTATCCATTTTGTGGTTTCGGTTGCATTTGTTTCGGTCGTATCCGCAACGTAATCCAGAACAATACAGCAATGATTGCGAATAAGCTGTTCATTCTCCGTGGACAGAATTTCGCTATTGGCATCAATAAGATCTTTCAGGGTTACATTATCTTTCACCCCTGAAATAAGAAGTGTCGGAGCTTTGCCCTCGAGTAACAATTCAAATCCTGTTTCAATACGGCCTTTTGCTCCTGTCAAAACAATAATGGCATCATGGGTGGGAAGGTCTTTCGGCTTGGTCCACAAGATGATTGTTGCGACATACAAGATAAAGCCAGCAACAATAATACCGCCGACGATAATCAATGATGTTGTGATTTTTTTCAGTGTTGTTTTTGGTAATGTATTCATGCAATCACGGTAACCCTTTTAAGGCAGACAATACGGTGCGGACAGTTATTAGACGGCAAATACCAATAAAAATCAATCCGATGATCGCCAGATATATATAAAATTCATAAAGGTGACCCTCGAGCCCCAACAAAGGGAGCAGCCCAAAAAGAGAAAAAAATGTTACAATTCCCCCGACAAAAACCCCACCGCAAACGGCACGGCTTACGGATTTTTTAAAAAGAGCAGCGATAGATTTGACCGAGGCACCCAAGAGATGAACAAGCCTGACTGTTTCTTCCCCCGCTTTTAATTGCGTACGGATAACACCTGACAATACTATGGATGTAACGATAAAAATACCGAGAGCCAACCCGCAAAAAACGGTCTGGAATATAAAAGCGGTATGTTTGATTTCCTTTTCCCATGCCTCCTGTTCGTGCACCATAATATGCGGTACAATCCGCCGCATGTTTGAAACAAGGCGGGCTTCGGCCCCGTCAACCCTGTTTTGCCGCAAGGATAATGTTAGAAAATAAGGCGCGGGAATATCCAAATCGTCAATACCCGTGGTCAACGGCCCGTCATGAGTAATGCTTTCTGCGATAACCAATGGATCATTTTTCAGATAATTACGGATTTTATCGACATCTTGTTTCATTGCCGCTTCGTCAAACACATAATTCATCTCAACATCAAATGCAGGAATTTCGACGGTCAGCGTATCATGAAACCCTGTCGTCCATCCCTGGGTAATATTTTTAACGCTTAAAAAACCAATGAGGCTGAAAGATGTCATGATATACATGAACATCACCATAACGCCGATGTGACGAAAGGCGGAGGAGGGCATGATATGGGCGGAAGGCAAACTCATGTGATAAGGTGTCCGCTTTTTAAATTTAAAATGTGGTGGGGAAAGCGGCCTATCATTCCCTTATTATGGGTTGCGACGACAACGGCAGTGCCGTTTTTGTTCAACTCTTCAAAAAGGGTCATAATCCTGTCACCCATGTAATCGTCCAGACTGCCTGTCGGTTCATCCGCTAACAGAATTTTCGGTTTTGTAATAACCGCGCGGGCGATGGCAACGCGTTGTTGTTGCCCCCCGGATAAAAACGCCGGTTTTATTGATTTGTAATCCTTAAGACCTAACCAGTTCAACATTTCCGTAACCGCCGTTTCGATTTTTGTTTCGGAAATATCGGCAAGACGTAACGGCATCGCAATATTGTCGTAAACGGATAAATGCGGAAGAAGCCTGAAATCCTGAAATATAACGCCGATATCCCGCCGTAAATCTGCACGCTGTTGTCGTGATATTTGCATGATATCTTGTCCGAAAATACTGATATCGCCGCGGGTCGGCAGTAAACCGATATGCAACATACGCATCAGGGAGGTTTTACCCGATCCGCTGCTTCCCGTCAGATAATGGAACGATCCGGCCTCAAGGTTTAAATTAATATCACTTAAAACCTCAGGCCCGCCATCATATCGTAATCCGGTATGCTTAAGGTTTATCATAAAGTTCAGCCCAGTTTTTGATATCTGTCATGCACGAAGAAATGATAAAAGCCGATAAATAAAAAGTGGATTGCCGCATATCAAATCTTTCGTTTTGTCCATATTCTTGCCATTATAGTATTCCAAAAACAATTAAAAGTGACCCTATGATTATTGCCTGTCCACAATGTGATACACGATTTGTCGTTCCGTCCACCATTTTTGCCGATGGAGGGCGTAAAGTGCGATGTGCATCCTGCAAACATGAATGGTATCAGGAGGATCCTGATGATAATTCCACTGTAACCGAAATGGCGGATAGCGATCCTTTTGATAAGGATGAGGACTTTTCAAGCCATCTGGAGGCGGCAAATACTCGGGGCAAAGAGAGTGTTGCTCAAAACGCTTCTGCCAAAACCTTTGATGGCGAGACATCCTCTGTTTCACAAGGAATAAAGCTTGCAGTTGCGGCATGTGTCACGGTTTTATTCTTATATTTTGCTTATGCAATGCTTAAGCCCTCGCTTGTCATGGGCGAAGGACTTGCGTTTAACGATATCACTCTTCAAACAGAGGGGGATGTCTTGGTTTTACAGGGTGAGATTGTGAATACTGTGAATGAAAAACGCGGCGTTCCATCCTTGAAAATCATATCATTGATGGAGGGTGGCGTTGAAGGGGATGTCAAATTGGTTGCGCCGGAAAAGGATATTCTCGAAAGTGGCGAGATTTTGCCATTGTCAATCGAGCTCAGCGATATAAACCCGCAAGTCCGCAACGTGACTGTGACATTCGAAGGGGTGAAGGCAGGGGGTATAAACGCAATGGCCCCTGACGATACTGAAAAAGATGCTTTACAGGAAAGCCAATCGGTCGAACCCGAATATCCTGTTGAAGCAGAAGATGCCAGCCATGAACAACCGCATGGCGGGGACCATCATTGAGGTGGCGGGGCAGGGTAAGTTCTGGGGAAATCTGTCTGCTTGCCGCTTGGCGCGTCAAGGCTTCCGGGTTTTACTCCGCAGGCTGACACAACAAAAACAACAGCTAATAAAACAATATACTTCATAGCGATATAATGACAAAAAAACGACGAAATCTAAAGCAGCTTTTTTTATTTAACGGGCTTTTGCTATTAATTGCATTCATCCTCATCCAATATTCAGTCATCAATAATACTGAGGAGCAGGAGGCAACCGAAAGCAGGCCGTCAAATGCTGGCGAAGAAAATACATCATTGCAAGAGACGGAAAATATATACAAGGCCGTGTTACAGGGCAGTTTTGAAGAAAGACTGGTTCAATTTGATCAACCTGCCATTCCTTATAATATTTCTTTTAAAAATATCGTCGGCAGGCAAATGACATTGGACGATTTGAAAGGGCAGTGGGTTGTCCTGAATTTCTGGGCATCATGGTGTCCGCCCTGTATTACCGAGATGCCATCATTACAAGCATTGCAGGATCAATACGGAGGGCAGGGAGTTCAGGTTATCGGGATCGGATTGGACAGGCAAATGGACGGACCGCGTTTGCGTCAAGTTATGCAAAAATTCAATTTCGGGCCTGTAGCCGGATATTACGGTGACTGGACGGAAATAAAAAAGCATTTTGATATTGATGCTTTGCCAACAACATATATTTTGAGTCCCAACGGTCAGGCGGTGGCAAAATTAAGCGGTCATGCCGATTGGGTCGACACAGGGGCGAAGTTATATATTGAAAGCCTGATTGATTAAAGTTTTTCGGTCAATTCAGGAACGGCATCAAACAGATCGGCAACCAGACCATAATCGGCGATTTGGAAAATGGGGGCTTCCTCATCTTTGTTGATCGCGACAATGACTTTGGAATCTTTCATCCCGGCCAAATGCTGGATTGCACCTGAAATACCGATGGCAATATAGAGTTCGGGTGCAACAATTTTCCCCGTTTGTCCGACCTGATGATCATTTGAAATATATCCGGCATCAACGGCGGCGCGTGATGCACCCAAGGCCGCGCCTAATTTGTCGGTCAGTTTTTCAATAATGGCAAAATTTTCCTTGGACGCCACACCGCGCCCTCCTGAGACAACAATCCCTGCTGAGGTGAGTTCAGGGCGTTCCGATTTTGACAATTCCTGCCCTACGAAAGAGGATAACCCCGTGTTGGATGCATTGCCCAAATCTTCAATGGACGCTGATCCGCCTTCCGAAGCCGCCTTGTCAAAGGCCGTGGCGCGAACTGTAATGACCTTTATATCATCGGAACTCTTAACGGTGGCAATTGCCTGTCCGCCATAGATAGGGCGTTTGAATGTATCCGTATTTTCCACTGAAATAATATCGGTTATCTGCTGCACATCAAGAAGGGCGGCAACGCGGGGCATAACATTTTTTCCGAATGTGGTTCCGGGTGCTAAAACCGTTTTATATCCGTTCTTTTTAACGGCCTCGGTGATTACAGGGGCCATATTTTCCGCCAAGAAATGATCCAACGACGCATCATCGGCTTTCAAAACCTTTGCGACGCCCTCAATTGTTGAAGCCTTGGTTGCGGCTTGTGCGCATCCATTCCCACCAACCAAAACAGTGATATCACCGCCTAATTTTTTCGCTGCCGTAATCGTCGATAATGTGGCATCCGAAATTTCATTATTATTATGTTCTGCAATAACTAAAACTGACATGGATTATATCACCTTTGCTTCGTTTTTGAGTTTGTCGACCAATTCATCGACCGATTTGACTTTGATGCCGCCGCCACGTTTCGGTGGTTCTTCGACTTTTATGACTTCAAGGCGGCTTTTGATCTCGACACCGTAATCGGAGGGTGATTTTGTCTCTAAAGGTTTCTTTTTCGCCTTCATAATATTGGGAAGTGAGGCATAGCGTGGCTCGTTCAGCCGCAAATCTGTCGTAACAATACATGGCGTTTTAACCGCTAGCGTTTCTAAGCCGCCGTCAATCTCTCTCGTTACCGTCGCCTCACCGTTTTCCACTGCGACCTTGGACGCAAACGTTGCCTGACCCCATCCAAGCAGGGCGGCAAGCATCTGTCCCGTTTGATTTGAATCATCATCAATGGCCTGTTTCCCCA
>DCKW01000030.1 GCA_002320485.1 Micavibrio sp. UBA1664 | reverse complement strand
TTTATAATCAACGTCTTTTGCATCCAAAAGTTCCTTGGCGCGACGGCAAAAGGGGCATGTTTCCCACGTATAAATTTCAACCTTAGTCATTGTAATTCCTTTCATTCCCTATAAATTAATTGTTGAACAACAAATTATATCGCAATGCAAAAAAGTAAAGTCTCAATTATCGGTGCGGGAATTCCCGGTTTATGTTTGGCTCTCATATTGGCGGAACAGAGTGTGGATGTTACCGTGATAGACAGGAAAAAGCTTCCTAACATATCCGATATTAAGCCATCGGGAAGAACGGCCGCACTCATGCAAAATTCCCTGTCCATCCTTCAAAAGGCGGGCGTATGGCCGGAATTCAAACCTTATGCAAACGCGCTTTCGAAATTATCCATCATTGATGACAGCCTATTTCCCAAGGGGAAAGTCGGGATGGTAAGACAGGATTTCACAGCAGACGAACTAGGATATAATGCTTTCGGATATAATTGTTCACTCGGGCTGCTTACGGCCTTTTTGGCTGATAAAGTGAAGGATCATAAATCTATTCTATTGCATGAAAACGTCACTATCGACTTTGATGATGAAATTATCAAACAGGCGGATCTTGTGGTCGGGGCGGACGGTCGTAACTCCGCTGTAAGACAATGGGCGGGTATTGATGCAGATATTAAAGAATATGGGCAAACGGCGATAACCTGTTTGATTTCGCATACTTTGTCTCATGAAAATACCTCGGTAGAATTCCATCGTCCCGGGGGGCCTTGCACGTTTGTGCCTTGTGGTGAGTATCAATCAGCGGTGGTGTGGGTTGAAAAAACAGTCGATGCCGATAATTTTATCAAACTTCCAAAAACCGCGTTTATAAACGCATTGCAGGAGCGCAGCCGCGACCTTCTGGGAAACATCGCTCTGGTGGACGGGCCTTCGTCAATGCCTTTGATCAGTTTGAAGGCAAGGCGTTTGGTCGCTGATAAAACTGTCCTGATTGCCGAGGCGGCGCATGTTTTATCGCCTATTGGCGCGCAGGGGTTGAACCTGTCATTACGTGATGTTGATATATTGGCGGATACTATTGTGAATGCCTTGAAAGCGGGGCAAGCGCTAGGCTCGAAAGCTGTGCTTCAATCCTATGAGCGCAAACGGCTTCGTGATATTCAGTCCCGTCATTATGGGGTGGATATTTTAAACCGCATAGTGGCAAATAATAATCCTCTTTTAAGAAGGGTTCGCAGAATAGGTTTGAAAGCATTGGGCTTTGGCGGACCTGTACGTCATATTTTGATGCAGGAAGGCTTGGCGCCAAAGGCTTGATTAATAGCGGGGCGTTCTTATAAATTTTAAAATCTATATTCATGTCAATTTTTAATGGCTTTGGCCACCGTCAGACAATTCACCTCTGATGCGCCCGCACTATACAAAGTCTTTGCACATTCGTTGAGGGTTGCGCCTGTGGTAAAAACATCGTCTATCAGCAAAACTTTTTTTCTTTCATAGATGTAGTGAGGATTTGCGGCAAATGCCTTGCTGACATTTTTATTACGCTCTTTCGCATTTTTGTGGCCTTGCGACGACGTCGCCTTAATACGTTTTAGTCCATCCGGATAATAATCCGCGTCAGGGTAATAGCGTGATAATTCACGGGCTATTAATTCAGCCTGATTAAATCGCCGCTTGATCAGGCGGAGAGGGTGAAGCGGAACGGGCAGAATAATGTCCGTGCTTTCCAGCATTTCCGCGCCGCTTAAGCGCAACCATGGCACAAAACTTTTAACCGCGTGCGTTTGGTCGCCATGCTTAAACCTCAAGATCAAGTTGCGGCATCCGTCATCATAGATCAAGGCCGCCCGCGCTTTATCAAATATGGGGGGATGATCAATGCAGGCACCGCATTGAAGGTCGTCTGTCGCAAATGGATAGGGAGTGCCGCATCGATTGCAATAAGGCGCATGAATAAAATTAAGATTTTGCCAATAGGACGAGTCGATCATCCCAAGGCTGTCGACCGGTTCGCCCGTCGCTGGGCACAAGGGCGGAAGAAGGAAATTAATGGCCTGATTTCCTAATCGACTAACCTGTTTTTTTAAAATGGCAGACATGATACCGTTTATAAATCATGACACCATTATTTGATATCGAAAAAATCCGTAAACACCGTGCCTCGGCTTTATCTACTCTTCAGGGACATGATTTTTTATTTGAAAAGGCTGCTGCAAGGATGATTGACGATTTGCGCGATATTAAACGTGATTTTCAAAATATTCTTATAATAGGCGCGCGTGGAACGAATTTTTTAGAAGGCTATTTTTCCGATAAAAATATAGATATATATGATATTATTGATAATTCAGATGAAATTCCAAATCTGCCTGATGGTCAGTATGATTGCATCTTGTGCATGCATTATCTGCATGTGGTTAACGACATTCCCGGATTTCTTTTAAAAATAAAATCATTGTTGAAAGCTGACGGTTTATTTTTATGCAGTTTTTTCGGCGGCAGGTCTCTCATGGAATTACGCCAGTCGCTTATGGATGCGGAAACCGACATTCTCGGGGGAGTGTCCCAACACATCCATCCTATGATTGATCACTACCAAATGGCCGCCCTTATGCAGCAATCAGGATTGGCATTGCCCGTTGTGGATTATGATCGGGTTGTGGTTGAATATAAAAAATTGGAAACTCTTTATGACGATATTCGTTTGATGGGTGAAGGAAACGCCCTTGCAAACAGGTCATCGGGAATTAACGATTTGATACAATCTATTGAAAAAAATTATAAAAATAAATTCTACAATGAGGGGTATGTAGCAACATTCGATTTGGTTTATGCCATTGGGTGGGCGCCTCATGAAAGCCAACAAAAACCATCCGCACGCGGAAGCGGAGATATCAGTTTGACGGAGATTTTGTAATGCATATTCACGTTGTTCCCATATTAAATGATAATTATGCGTATATTATACAATCGGATACGGAAGTGGCGGTTGTAGATCCGGGTGAGGCAGCGCCCATAATTGATTTTTTAAATGATCACGGTCTTCACCCCGATTGGATCATTAACACGCATAAACACGGCGATCATATCAACGGAAATGTGCAGTTAATGGACGCTTTTGATTGTAAGCTCGCCGCCCCTGCAGAATGTGAAGGGAATAAGGATTATGTTTTGGAAGATGGTGATCTATTCCCTGTCGGCAATCTTGGGTTTCAAATTAGTTTAACCAAAGGGCACACAGGGGGGCACATTGTTTTATACGAACCTCATCATAACATTTTGTTTTCAGGTGATACCTTGTTTGCAATGGGATGCGGACGTTTGTTCGAGGGTGAGTCGCACGATATGTTTCAGGCGATGAAATATATAAAATCCTTGCCACCACAAACAAAAATTTATTGCGGTCATGAATATACGCGTGCAAATGCGGATTTTGCACGCCATATCTTGCCTGATAATGCGGAAATTTCCCGCCGTCATAAAGAGGTCCAGAGTGTTGATTGCACGATGCCGACCACTGTTGCGCAGGAATTGAAAACAAACCCGTTTCTGATAGCCCGCGATGTCAGCGAATTTGCCAAATATCGTCAGGCCAAGGATAATTTTTAAAATGGAAAACTAAAATTGATGGCGGCAGTAAATTCCGGATCGCCTCCATTCGTGGCACCGAAAGCTGTGGCCATAAGGCGTTTATCTCTCCCAAAATTGTGATCGACCTCAAATCCGACACGCCCCCATGTCCGGTCGCTCAAATCATTAGTATTATCAAAATCATAAAGGCCGATTAATTCACCGGAAACAGAGCCGCCGTTTCTGTTAAATTGGTGTACGCCTTCCAAAATTGTGCGGAAAGTTGTTTGTCCTTCGTTAAAAGACTTATCAATATCGACACCAATGCGGATTTGTTGTGCATTCGCGTCACGATCATCAAAACGTGCAGGGAAGCCGCCGCCTGTTTCGGTATATCCGTCAATTTCGGTTCGGGAAATTGTATAGCTTGCCTTAGGAGAAAAGGCGACATCGCCTATAGTTGCCGCTTCGGGCCAGTTGAAGGATACCTTTAAAGCGGCAGCCTGAATATCTGTTTCAGCCTTAGAAATATCGCGTGTCCCTGCATTCAGATAGGCGCGCTCTATATCGGCGTTCCAATGACCATACATCCCGATTAGACCGAAAATAGGGGCGTCGGGCGTAGGGCGGTAATTAATTTCAATCAAGCCATATTGACCGTCCAATTCCTGTTCCCCGTCAAGATAGCCCTCGCGTCGTGATTGGTTCAAGCCAACGCCAGCTCCGATATAAAGTTTACGATCAAAAAAAGCATGGCAGGCGCCAACTTCCTGATTAAGTAAATGACCGTCTTCACCCAGTTTGAATTTTGCCGCATCAACGGATGCCCATGCACAACGGTCGGGTTTATACATCATCATTAATGGGTGGTGGTGCGCCCCGAATAGAGGTAATGTTAGTCCTGAGGCCGTCAGGTTTTGAATGGTATCGCCGGTTTCCTTAACAGATACGGCGGTGGTGACGGGGTCAAGGATACCCGAACCTATGGGGCCTACTCGCGCGATAAATCCTTCGGTGTGACCGTCATCGCGGATGGCATCTCCAGTAATTATAGTGCCATCCTCACTTATACCATATGCGCCTTCTAATCGAGAGTATCCTGAAATTGTCACTCCAGCATTTGCAAGCCAATCTTCAAGACGTACAAGTCCAGTCTCAGCAGTCCAGCGAGTGGCTTCGTGTCCATTAATTGTTGTCCCATAACCGACGATAACTGATCCATCGCCATTAACGGCATAAGACATGCTTTCGAATGTTCCACCTTCTAAATCCCCCATGGCGATCATTCCGTCTTCTGATGTCCAGCGATAACCTTCCTGTCCATTTGATGAAACCGAGTGTCCTACAATCACTTTACCGTTTGCACTGATAGTATAAGCCACGCTTTCATATGATCCGCCAGTTAAGTCGCCCAACCCAACCATTCCGGTTTCCTGTGTCCAACGAAATGCTTCATATCCTGATGAGCCTGTTCCCCATCCGACAATAACTTTCCCATCTTTGCTAACTGAATTTGCAGAGCTTCCAAAACTACCTCCGGCCAAATCGCCTAGGCCAACCATTCCGGTTTCTTGCGTCCAGCGAAATGCTTCTTGTCCGCTACTTGATGTGCCAAATCCTACAATGACGCTTCCATCACCATTAATACCTCCGGCGCGACTATTAAATGCACCACCAGCCAGATCGCCCATGGCTATCATCCCATCTTCCGACGTCCAGCGAAACGCTTCAAGTCGACTATTACCGCTATTTGAACTGGTGCTAGCACCTACAATGACAGAACCATCATAATTTGTTCGTGAAGCAAAGCTGTGGAATAAAGCGCCGGATAAATCGCCCAACCCAACTATTCCGGTTTCTGACGTCCAGCGAAACGCTTCATAATTTGGACCACTTGATGCGCTTTTTGCCTTCCCAGCAATAACTTTACCATCACCACTTATGTAAGAGGTATCGCTGTGAAACACTCCGCCCGGTAAATCGCCAAGCCCCATATAATAACTGTCTTCCTCAGCATGCGCGGAGGGGAGACATGCTACAAAAATTACGCTTGCAACGGAGATGCCAAGAATGAGCTTGCGAAACCCTTGTAATGATCCTGATAAGTTGTTTGTAAACCCCAAAGCAATATCCTTAAAAATTTATATATATTTAAGTATAATGCTGTGGGGTTAAAAGCGTGTTAAATTTTTATGTTTAATATTTAGGCTGCGTTTTTATGGGCATGTTCTACTGTTGCCAGATATTTATCAGCCTCCAACGCGGCCATGCATCCCATGCCTGCCGCAGTAATCGCCTGACGATAAATTTTGTCTTTCACATCACCTGCCGCATAAACACCCGGAATATTTGTTTCCGTTGAATCGGGTGCGGTCAGGATATATCCTTCCTCATCCATTTCCAGTTTGTCCTTAAACAGGGCGGTGGCAGGGTCATGCCCGATCGCCACAAACATCCCGTCGCATGGATAAATGGTTTCAGCGCCTGATTTGATATTTTTTAAACGAACACCCGTCATGCCCGGTGTGCCTTCCTCGCCGTGGGAAACGCCCAGAACTTCCTCAACTGTTGAATCCCATATGCATGTGACTTTTTCATTGGCAAACAGGCGTTCCTGCATCACTTTTTCAGCGCGTAATGTATCGCGACGGTGTATCAGCGTTACCTTCGAACAGAAATTGGTCAGGAATAATGCTTCCTCTACGGCAGAGTTGCCGCCGCCGATAACGCAGACTTCCTTCCCACGGAAGAAAAACCCGTCGCAGGTGGCGCAGGCGGATACACCCAAACCCTGAAATTTGAATTCGCTTTCCAGCCCCAGCCATCGTGCCTTTGCCCCGGTACAGATAATGATTGTGTCAGCCTTGTAAGTGTTTCCGCTTTCATCTGTCGCCGTGTAGGGACGTGAGGAAAAATCGACATCAACAATCATGTCGCCGATAATGCGCGTGCCGACATTTTCGGCCTGAGCGCGCATTTGCTCCATCAGAAACGGGCCTTCGATAGGGTCGGCAAATCCCGGATAATTTTCGACATCCGTGGTAATCATCAATTGGCCGCCCGGCTCTGTTCCGCTTACCATTACTGGATTTAAATTAGCGCGTGCGGCATAAATGGCCGCCGTATATCCGGCAGGGCCTGAACCGATGATCAGGACTTTTGTTTCTGTAATATTCGTCATAATATTTTCTTACGAAGTCTGACGCATTTTGGCAAAGGATTTTTTGATTTCATCCGCAATCAATTGCGCGTCATTTAATGGTATGTAATTCCAATGATCCAGTTGCCCGTTAAAAATACGTAAGCCGCATCTGTTTTCCAAAGCAGTGTAGAGACGATTAAATTTGAGTGATCCGCCATTTAAAGCCAATCTGTAAACAGGTTTGCCCGTCGAACACGCATCAGAAAGCATTGAAGTGCTGTCCTCAGTCACCAATATAAAGTCCGCAGCGTCCAGATAGGCGTGATAAGGGTTGTCACCAACCCCATTCCAGAATAGGGATGTTTTTCCACCAAACAATGTTTTGAGGTTTTCTGAAATATCCTTGGGGGTGCGGCGCGAGGCCGTGACTAAAAAGCCGTATTCACCCGATTGCATAAATGGCGCAAGATTGTGACGCAATTTCTCGGCAAAATCGTGCGGCATTGTATGAGATTTACTGTTTCCGCCGATAAGAACTGCCACCTTTTTATCGGGAAGAGAGGAAAAATCAAATTGACCAGCGGCTGATTTTAAAAGCTCGGGGGTAACCCGATTGGGAGCGGCGCATGTCGTAATAACATTCGACCCATGTAAACCATCATGGGCGGGGGCTGCAACCAGATCGAAATGTGAGAGCGATATCTTTGGATTTTGTAAAAAAACCGTAAAAGCGTTTTTGAATTGCAACACAACAGGGATGGCCTTACGTCCCGCGGCAATAATCAGATCGGGTTCATTTTCTGTCCAATCAATACCGTTTATAAAGGGTTTGGGGGTGGTTAAAAACGGAAAAGGGGATAGCGTTCGGAAAGGTTGTTGCAATGCGATACGCTTCACGCTATAAGAAACTCCCAAACGCTCCGCAATTGCAATGCATTGGTTTTCCGTTCCCGCCATTCCTTCTGTAATAATAAAACAATTTATGTCATTGTTTTTGAAATTATTGTTCGTTTTTTGTATTGAATGTCGCATTAAATAGGATTATAAGCATGCTCTAATACGAAAACAATAAAGGATTATTCCCATGTCTACCGCCGCTATCCAGAAAAAATTGAAACTGGATAAAATCGATCGCAAAATTTTATCCGACCTGCAGGCCAATGGTCGTATGACGAATGTTGAATTGGCAGATCGCGCCGGAATTTCTGCTCCACCCTGTTTGCGACGGGTTCGCGCATTAGAGGATAATCAGGTCATACAGGGATATTTTGCAAATTTAAGCGAGAAAAAACTCGGATTTGGTGTCACCGCCTTTGCAACCATCCGGTTAAAAGAACAAAATGACGAAGATATGAGCAAATTTGAGCGGGAAATTCATCAAAATGATAATATTCGCGAGGCCTACGTCATTTCTGGTGATTATGATTACATTATTCGTGTTGTTGCCCGTGATTGGGAAGAGTATGAGGAATTTTTAACCAACAAGTTGACCAAACTGCCGAATGTTGCGTCTGTACGATCATCCGTGAAGGTTAAAACCGTCAAATATCAACCCGGCGTTCCAATCGATCTGGATTAGGCAAATAATTTAAAAAGTGAAATGCGGCATAGGGACGGCCCGTTTTTGCTGTATTTGTGTGAAAGCCTCAACTTCTTGGTCCCCTTGTAATAAACCAAGCTCATGCCTTTTTTGTAAAACTTCCCAAGGAATATTAATTACTGAGGGTTGTGACTCTGAAGGCACATGTATTCCGAACAGGGCGTTTCGTGGGCTCGTATTTAAAAGGGCATAGCCTGATACATCCATCGCGCGGGCGCGATCCTCGACAGAAACTGTATCATCCAAATAAGGCTGGGCTGCTTTGCTTACAATCGCCATCGTTTTTCCCTGTTTTTATAAGTTCTTAAAAGCTTAGGATAAAAACTTTTACAAGGTCAAGTTTTTTAAGGGTAAAGCCGTTGCGCCACCCATTCGCCCGAGTTATTACGGGTAAATATAAAACGGTCATGCATGCGATATTCACCCTCCACCCAAAATTCTATGGAAGAAGGGATAACACAATAGCCGTTCCAGTGGTCGGGGCAGGGGATGTTATCTTTTCCTTCGTATTGCTTGTCGATTTCGTTAAAACGATCTATGTAAATTTGTTTATCGGGTAAAGGTTGTGATTGTTTCGATGCGGCGGATGCAATTTGGCTGCCGCGATGACGGGAGTGGAAATAATCCTCCACTATTTGTTGGGGTATTTTTTCGACCCGACCTTCAATCCGCACCTGTTTTTGGAGGGGGCGCCAGTAAAAACATAAGGAAACAAAAGGATTTTCACTTAATTCTTCGCCTTTGCGGCTCATACTGTTGGAATAAAACACAAACCCTTCCGGCCCGTGCTGTCTCAATAAAACCATACGTGAGGATGGATGTCCCGCATTGGATACGGTGGACAGGCACATGGCTTCGGGATTGTTGGGATCCGCTCTTTTTGCTTCTCCCAACCATTCCTCAAATAATTGAAAAGGATCGTTTTTTGATGGATCAAAATTATTTGCCATGCGTATGCCTTTCTGTTGCCTTATTTAATAATAAGAATATGATGCTAAGGAATAAAGAAGGAAAGGACACTAATTTATGAAAAAATTTATTCTACCTGTCATTTTGATGACTTCACTTTCACTGGGTGCATGTGCAGGTATGCAGAATGCCGGGACTAAGGAAAATATCGGTACGGCTGCCGGTGCTATCGGTGGTGGTGTACTCGGGTCACAAATCGGTGGCGGTTCAGGCCGTTTGATTGCAACAGGTGTCGGGACATTGTTAGGTGCATGGGTCGGTAACTCGATCGGGTCATCTTTGGATAAGGCTGACTATGCTTATGCTAAAAAAGCTGAGCAGCAGGCTTACTCTGCACCAATCGGTCAAACCGTATCTTGGAACAATCCGCAATCCGGTAACTATGGTACTGTAACGCCAATCCGTGACGGCTCAACAGCTTCAGGCCAATACTGCCGTGAATATGAACAAACTATCTATGTCGGTGGTCGCGCTGAGACAGGTGTCGGTGTTGCATGTAAGCAAGCCAACGGCACATGGCAGATCGTTTCATAATTAAAAAATATATATTTATGTTTGAAAAAAAACCCGCTTAATGCGGGTTTTTTTACAGGCGAAATCTATATTCTCTCGATAAACCGCGATCATTGCGTGGTAACGGATCGGGCATACGGATCACACCTTTTTGTTTCGGTTTCGGAATGGAGTGGCGAATAATGGTTTCGCATTTAAAGCGCACGGCGCAAAACTCTGTTCTGGCCAAATTTGTACTACTGGTATCCTCTGGTAAACCGTCAGGATTATTGGTTTTCTTCATGATGATTTATAGTATAGCGAAAATCTATCTTTAACACAAATTAAAGAAGCTGTGGGATTTGGTGCATCTGTGGCTTGATCTCTTATGCCGCAAACACTATTATGAGGCAAATTTTATTGAGACTAAAAAGGAAATCCAATGGCTTTTGACGGTATTATGAAGGGTAAACGCGGTTTAATTATGGGGGTCGCCAACGACCGTTCCATTTCATGGGGAATTGCAAAAGCATGCGCCGATGCAGGCGCTGAATTGGCCTTTACCTATCAGGGTGAAGCATTAGAACGCCGTGTTAAACCTTTGGCTGAATCTGTTGGTTCCAAACTGTTGATGCCATGCGATGTCACGGATGATGCATCCGTTGATGAAGCCTTTAAAACCATTGAAAAAGAGTGGCGGGAGTTGGATTTCGTCGTGCACGGTATCGCTTTTTCCGACAAAAATGAACTGGATGGCCTGTACCTGAATACAACGCGTTCCAATTTCTTGAAAACGATGGATATTTCCGTGTATTCCTTTACATCCGTGGCACAACGCGCAGTGCCGTTAATGAAAGACGGCGGGTCGCTTGTGACCTTAACCTATTATGGTGCGGAGCAGGTCATGCCGCATTATAATGTCATGGGCGTGGCCAAAGCGGCACTGGAGGCCAGCGTGCGTTACCTTGCCGCCGATGTCGGAAAAGATAATATCCGCGTTAATGCAATTTCCGCAGGCCCGATCAAAACA
Organism: Micavibrio sp. UBA1664; assembly: GCA_002320485.1. GTDB lineage: Bacteria > Pseudomonadota > Alphaproteobacteria > Micavibrionales > UBA1664 > UBA1664. The sequence continues at coordinate 11,995 of DCKW01000030.1, read as the reverse complement.
TTGGCCGCCAGCGGTATCGGCGATTTCCGCTTCATCCTGAAATGGAACGAATTGAATGCCCCGTTGAAACGCAATGTCACGATCGAGGATGTGGGTAAATCAGGGCTGTACCTTCTGTCCGATTTAGGCTCAGGGGTAACGGGCGAGGTTCATCATGTCGATAGCGGATATCACACTGTCGGCATGGTGTCGGTAGACAATGTCGGTGAAACCGCAGAATTACTGGCCTCCATGGCGCCGAAGAAAAACAGCGAAGAAGCCGCTTAAAATTATGGCGGACGGCAAAATATCATTACCCGATCACTATAAGGCGTCGCTTGCGCCTCAGGGAATAAAGCCGTCTGAATTGCCCGATAATCTGTATTTCACTTTTTGCGGTGATATTCTGGGTTCTGGTGGTGAACATTACGAAAAAGGGAAGGATTTTACCCTGACAAATGCCTGTCATATGGCAAACCTGCATTACAGTGACGATTACGCCGAAAGCCTCGCCATGCATCAATTGGCAGAGCAGGGGTGGAGTTGCGATCTATCTCCCGAGGGACTATTAAAAGGCCGCGATGATTTTTTAAATATTATTCGTGGTCATTATATTGCCTATGGCTTGCAATATTCGCCATGGGCGGCGGCATTATTCGAGGAAAAAAAGCCGGATAATCTGAAAATATTATTATCGTTGCATTCTTCGTGTGGCGCGACAATGCGGGCGGCGGCCTTGGCACCTCATGACCTGACACTTGAGCAGGTTTTTCCGTTTTTTGCAATTACACATACTAATTTGCAAGCGGTCGAGGCCGGATACATGACATGGGCTTTTGCAAAAGCCTTATTGGATGGATATGGGTTTTATCAGGCCTATGAACGTTCTTTGACAGTCGCGCAAGACGGACGTAAGCTTGCTTCGGAGTGGTTGAGAAAATATAACGTTCCGGTGAAAAAGGACCAGTCTGTGACGGGTTCTGTGATAAAAGTGCTTGATACACAAAACCCGTATGCGGTGACAGACGATATGAAAGAAGACGGAATTGAAAGCCACTTCGTTCAATCTTCGGTTATGCTTATTCTTAGTCAGATCATGGATAAGGGGATGGAGAAAAACGGAGCGCAATATGTGGTTGAACAATCCCTTAAAATCGGCGGTGATCCTGATACAATTTGCTCGATTGCAATGTCATTATTTGGTTTACAACACCCCGATCTGGCAAAATTCTCTTTATCCGAAATCCATTTGCCTGTAACTAATTAAAAATGGCGTGGTTTAAAACCTACACTCTTGAAGTATTAAACGAGTTACGCGCGTGTAATATGGCGCATCATATCGGCATTGAACTGACGGATATTGGTGAGGATTATCTGGAAGGAAAAATGCCGGTCGATCACCGCACTGCGCAACCGTTCGGGATTTTACATGGCGGCGCGTCATGTGTTTTATCTGAAACTTTAGGGTCTATTGCCGCATGGATGTGTGTTGATCCTGATAAATATGCCGCAGTGGGTATTGAAATAAACGCCAATCACGTGCGCTCCGCCATTAATGGTAAAGGGGATGTCATTGGCCGGTGCGAACCCGTTCATATCGGCCGATCTACCCATGTGTGGCAAACCGATATTCGTCACGCCGACACCGGTAAACGCATTTGCCTTTCCCGCCTGACCGTTGCAATTATTGATAAAAAGGATCGATCATAATCATGCCGTCATTCATCACTCGCAAACCACTCAAACACGCCGAACCGGAAAAACGACGTCGATCTTCACCACTATGGCGGTTTGTCGGAAAATTCTTTATGGGATTGGGCATCTTTGTGTTCGCCTTGATGGTGCTAGGCCTGTTTTCAATTTTCAAAATGGTGGGCGAGGGACAAAAACATGAACCGCTACCAGACAAGTTTGTTTTGGGAATTGCGCTGGAAGGCAGCTTGCCTGATATTACATTACAGAATCCTTTTTTGGCCCAATTTATGCCGCCCGAAACCAGTCTCTTAGACTTTTTACGGTCTGTAAATTATGCCAAAAGCGACGATAGGGTAGAGGCCATTGCCGTACGCCTGCGTGACGGAGGATACAGCCTGACGCAGATTGAAACCATTCGCAACGCCATTGTCGATTTTCGTAAAAGCGGAAAGAAAGCATTTGTGTATACGGATGATTTCGGCGGTTTTTCAAGCGGCATGGGCGAATACTGGATTGCCTCCGCTTTTGACGAAATATGGATTCAGCCTATGGGAATTGTTTCCCTAACCGGACTTAGAATTGAAGAACCGTTTTTTAAGGAAGCTCTGGACAAAATCGGCGTTGAAATGCAAACCGAACGCCGCAAGGTGTTTAAAACCGCGCCCGAGGCTTATTTGCGTGATAACATGTCCGATGCCAATATTCTGGCATTAAGGGCGGTGATGAATGATATTATGGATACCATGTTAACCCAGATATCAGAAAGCCGTTCTCTGGACATTAATACCCTAAAACAGGCCATCAACACATCGCCTTTATTGGCGGAAGATGCTCTGAAAATCGGTCTGGTGGACAAGGTCGGCTATACTGACGAGTTTGATGATCGTATTAATATCGGATATCAGGCTGAAATGCCGAAAGATGAGGCTAAGAATGATGATAAGACTAGACTGGCCTTCGTTCCGATAGATCGTTATAAAATCGAGCAGGCCAAGCATTTATCCAAGGATAAAGAGGACGTAAAAGTGGCGGTTGTTTTTGTGACGGGTGCAATTATGGATACGCCGCAACAATCCTCCGCATCACCCTTGGCATTTCTGGTGCCGGAAAATATCGCCGATGCGCAAGACATTGCCAATGCCATTCAGATCGCGGCAGAGGATGAAAATATTAAATCGATTATTGTTAGGGTTGATAGCCCGGGCGGATCGCCCAACGCGTCCGAAACCATCCGCCGCGCCATTGTCAAGGCCCGCGCCAAAGGCAAATATGTGATCGTATCCATGGCCGATACGGCGGCCAGCGGTGGTTACTGGGTTGCCGTTGATGCGGATACAATTTTGGCCGGAAAGCTGACGCTAACCGGATCAATCGGTGTATTTGGCGGAAAACCCAATTTGGCCGAGATGTGGGATAAAATCGGTGTAAATTGGCAGGCACTGGAATATGGTCAAAATTCATCCATGTGGTCTAGCAATACCGGATATAATGAAAGCGAGCGCGCCCGTTTGAATGCGATGATGGACCACGTTTATAATGCCTTTACACTTCGTGTTGCGGAAGGCCGTGATCTGACGCTGGATGAAGTTGAGCAGGCGGCCAAAGGCCGTGTCTGGACTGGACTTGACGCCAAAGACCGTAATTTGGTTGATGACCTAGGCGGGTTTGAAGATGCGCTGGCCCTTGCCGCGCAAAAGGCAAATATTGAAGATTGGCATACCATGCGAGTGGCGGCTCTACCGTTGCGGGACGACCCGTTATCGGATATTGCAAAAATGCTGGGCTTTCCTGTGCGATCCGCCGTCCCCATCCTGCCGCAAATGTTTATACCTGCGGCCTATCCGGATGCAATTGTCACCGCGCCACCTTTGCGTATCGATTTTTAAAAACACATAATGGGAATGAAAAAGAACGGTAAGAAAATTACAAAAATGTAAAAAATCGCATTTCCCGCGTTAAAAAAATCTGATATGGATTGCCCCATTATGAGACAGACTATTGCAAAAACTTGGCCCTTGTTTTTTGGTATCGCAATGATGATGATCGGTAACGGTCTTCAGGGAACCCTTTTGGGTGTGCGCGCCACAATAGAAGGGTTTTCAGTTATGACCACGGGTGTGATTATGTCTGCCTATTATGTTGGTTTCTTTCTTGGATCTTTCTACATTCCAAGAATTATTTCATCTGTCGGGCATATTCGCGTTTTTGCAGGTTTGGCTTCGTTGGCGTCCACTACAGTTTTAGTCCACGGAATTATTGTGGAGCCTATATCATGGACGCTCATCCGTATTTTTACAGGTTTTTCCTATGCCGGTTTATTCCTAGTGGTTGAAAGTTGGCTCAATGATGCATCATCGAATGAAACACGCGGAAAAATCCTCGGCGTTTATATGGTTGTCACTTATCTTGGTATGGCGTTGGGACAGGGACTGTTAAACCTTGCCAGTCCTGATGATATCGAATTATTTGTAATTATCTCAATTCTTGTATCATTAGCTTTATTGCCGATATCTTTGATTAAGCGTCCGGCACCAGATTTCAGTGTGAACGAAACCATCAGTATCAAGAATATTTGGAAGAGTTCTCCGCTCGGTATTTTCGGGGTGACACTGGCAGGATTTTGCAGTGCCTGTATCTTTGCCATCGGGCCCGTATTTGCATTAGAAATAGGACTATCTAACGCCTCTATATCCGGGTTTATGGCGGCATTTCTGATCGGCTGTGTTATATGTCAGATGCCGGTTGCGCATGTGTCTGATATTATGGATCGGCGAAAAGTAATTATCGTTTTGGCCTTTGCCTCCGCTGTGTTTACGGCCTTATTATTTATTGTTTCAACAATGCAGATATGGATTTTGTTTTGCGTCATGGCTTTGTTAGGTGGCGCAAGTCTTCCCATTTATGGACAATGCATCAGTCATGTTAATGACCGTTTGGAGCCTGCACAATTTGTCGCTGCCAGTGGTACAATGCTGCTCATGAACGGGGCAGGGGCCGTTGTTGGGCCATTATCCGTTACATTGATTATGCAGATATTCGGCGTAAACGGATTCGTTGCAATTCTTGTTTTGGTATTCTTGGCGATTGGCGCATTCGGTATTTATAGAAGCATGAAAGTAAAATCCGTTCCTTTGGCAGAACAAGGCGATTCAATTATTATGCCGGCGCGTGGATCTGCGGTTCTAATTGCCGCAGATGACGAAGCGTTGGAAGAGGTCTCATCGTCCAAAAAACCGAGTATTTAGGACGCTTCGCGGTCGATATTATATTGCTGTAGTTTGTTTCTGAGCGTGCGGATGGAAATTCCCAATATTTTTGCCGCATGCGTGCGATTGCCCAATGTCTGGTCAAGCGTGTTTAAAATCATCTCCTTTTCCATGTCTGCCAATGTGCCGCCTTCCGCTGTTTGTGAGGTTTCCTCCTTTACAGGTGCGGGTGCATCGGACAAGTGAATGGCCTCAGCCTCGATCTCGTCTTCAACAGAAATCAAGATTGCGCGGTGCATCGTGTTTTCCAATTCCCGCACGTTTCCTCGCCATTTTGAGGATTGAACCTTCTTTATCGCCTCATTCGACAGTTTCTTTTTTGTCACGCCGTTAACGTCCGCATATTTATCGGCAAAAAACTGTGCTAAAGGCGTGATATCTTCGGGTCTGTCACGTAAAGCGGGAAGGTGCAACGGGGCGACATTCAAGCGGAAATACAAATCCTCACGGAAGGAGCCGTCATTAACAAACTTCTGCATATCGCGGTTAGATGTGGCAATCACGCGAACGTCGACTTTAACGGGCGCTTTGCCCCCGACGCGGTCGATCATCCGCTCCTGTAGGGCACGCAACATCTTTGCCTGAAGCGAGGGGTGCATTTCCGAAATCTCGTCCAGCAGAATTGTACCGCCCGTCGCTTCCTCGAACTTACCCAGTTTGCGGGCGACAGCCCCTGTAAAGGCGCCTTTCTCGTGCCCAAATAATTCAGATTCCAGCAGGTTTTCAGGGATGGCAGCGCAGTTAATGGCGATAAACGGCCCGTGGGCGCGTTTGGATTTTTCATGGATATGGCGCGACATCACCTCTTTACCGGTACCGCTTTCCCCTGTGATAAAAACGGTTGCCTCGGACGGGGCGAATTTATCCGCCAGTTGCAGCAGTTTTTTCATCGCCGGATCATTGGCAATCATGGTTTTGCTATCTTCGGTTACGGCCTCCAACACTGCCGCGATCAAGTCCGCATCAGGTGGCAAGGGGACATATTCCTTTGCGCCCGCCTGAATGGCCTTTACCGCAGAGGGGGTATCGGTACCGATTCCGCAAGCCACAACGGGCGTAGAAAAGCGTTCGGCCTCGAGATTTTGAATAAATTTAGCGATGTTCAATTTAACATCAATCATTATAACATCCGCGCCCTTGCCCGTGCGAAGGGCACCTAATGCCTCCTCAATATCCTCGCAATGGATGACTTTTGCCCCTCGCTGGAGAGCAATTTTACCAGCTGTTGAAATATAGCCTTCAAGATGACCGACAATCATTAAACGCATGCTTATATATGTTCTTTCATATCTTACCGTAGCGGTTTTACGCGATTACGGTGTTTAAATCTTTATTTAAAGTAGATTATTTTTTGGTCGGGGGGAAGGGCGGCGTTTAAAACCGTTTCCAGTTTTCGTGGACTTTCCATTTTGGCAATGGATACGGACGCCGAAATAATCAGATCCTTCATCATAATGTCGAGTGAGGCATTACGTTCCAGTTTGGCCGCCATCGGGGCCAATATAACCGTTCCTAAAATTGCCCCGTAAAAGGTCGTCAGCAAGGCGACAGCCATGGCAGGCCCGATAGAAGAGGGGTCGTTCAATTGTGACAACATCTGCACAAGTCCGACCAGCGTCCCGATCAATCCCATGGCAGGCGCAACTTCGGAGGCGCGGCGAATGATGCTGGCCCCTGTTTTATGACGGTCAATCAGGGAATCCATATCGTGGGTTAATATCTGGAGGACATCTTCCGTCTTGAAACCGTCGGTGATATACCGCATGGCAAAGGCAATATAAGGGTCCTTGTTAAGTTCGTCTTCCTGTTGTGAGAGGGCGAGTACACCTTTTTGTTTCGCTAAAACGGCAACATCCATGAGTTGGGTTGCCAGAATTTTCGGGCTGCGGATGTGGTAAAACATCGATGCCTTTAAAATAGACCACGCCTTGGCCAAATCTTCGGAGCGATAGGCGATACTTGTCACGGCAATTGTTCCGCCGATCACAATGAACATGGCCGGAACGTTGAAGAAAGAGGAAATAGACCCGCCAAACACCAATGCCGCCCCGATGAGGCAAAATGCAATTAAAAGCCCTAAAATGGTTGGAAAATCAATTTTTGCCTGCGGTGGCGTGATCGATAATTTCAGAGCGGGAGCATCCGTTGAGGAGGTCAGGTTTGGTTCGGGTCTTGAAGCCATTAGTTTCGATCGGATTTTACGATTTCTGTCATGGTGACGCCGAGCTTATCCTCGACAACAACAACCTCGCCGCGTGCAACCAATCTATTGTTGACATAGATATCGATAGCCTCACCGACTTTGCGGTCAAGTTCAACAACCGCACCACGCCCAAGTTTCAGCAGCTGACTGACCTGCATGGTGGAGCGTCCTAAAACAGCGGAAATCTGTACAGGAATATCGTAAATGGCCTCCACATCCTTTGCCATCGGCTCGCCAAGAGGAAACTCTTCATCATCATCTTCGTTGTGATTGGCAGAATTCATATCCTCAAGATTCATACCGCCGGAGGCCGCTCCCGTAGCGGTTTCGCTGTCGTCCTGATCTTCGACATGATCAGTCATTTCGATATTATCTTCTTCCGTTTTGTCTTCGCTCATAGTTTACAAATCCTGCTCTTTGTCTCTGTTTTCTTCATCAGTATGCGGGTTTTTTTGATTGTCGTCCAGTATTTGGTCGTTTTCTGATAATCGTCCTTGCAAGGTTTGCAAGATTTGTTCCATTAGTAGATCAGGTGTAAATTCAAAGGCCCCATTCGTCCATTCTATCCGCGCCTGAGCAGGCGACATACGCTCATCCTCCTCAACAGAAAGTGTTGCGCTTAATGATTTTGCATGCCGTTCCATGGCGTCCCGCATCGAGGGATGAATGAAGAGGGTAAGATTGCCCTTGGCCGATGTTTGCAAGTAAAAATCGTTTAACGCCTGTTTAATTAAATCAATTTTTGCAACTTCCAGCAAACCGGGCAGTATTTTTTCAAGCGCTTTGTAACTGATGGCAACTGTTTGGTCCAGGTAGGCGGCGTATCTTTGCTCCTCGGCTAATTCCAGAGTTCTGATCTGATCGGCTAGTGACTGAACGACAAGTTCCGTTTGCTGTTCAATCGAATCTTTTGCCAGCTGAATTCCTTCGTCCTTACCTTTTGCAAGGGCAGCATGACGGGCGGCCTCCATATCCTCAAGGGAAAATGATGGCGGGGGAGGGGCTTTTGCTTTCCGTTTTTCCTTTTCCTGATCGGCCTCCTTTTGAAAGTCATGCAGATCGAAGAAAAACTTCTTATTGTTATCGCTCATAATGTATAAATATACTGTGTTTTAGTAAATCAGTTGGTCTTCTTCGCTGTCGCCTGCAATCTGAACCTCGCCACGGGCTTCCAAATCTTTGGTGACGTTGACGATTGCCATTTGCGCTTCTTCCACATCCTTCAGTTTGACGGGGCCCATCGCGGCAATATCCTCTTTAAGGATTTTGGCCGCCCGCTCCGACATGTTGGAGAAAAACAAGTCTTTGACAGCATCGGTGGCCCCTTTAAGGGCGGTTGGCAATTTATCCTTGTCGGCGGCGCGTATAACGGCCTGAATAGATGTCGGATCCAGACGGGTAAGATCTTCGAATGTGAACATCAGGCTGCGGATTTTTTCGGCGGCTTCGGGTTCCTGCTCTTCCAAACCTTCCATAAAACGCTGTTCCGCGGTGCGGTCAAGACAGTTGAAAATTTCCGCCATCATTTCATGACTGTCGCGGCGTTGGGTTTTGGCAAGGTTGGACATGAATTCTGTACGCAGGGTTTTTTCAATATCTTCCAAAACCTCTTTTTGGACCGCTTCCATTTTCAACATGCGGTTAATAACCTCCATCGCAAAACCCTCAGGCAGCATGGCAAGAACCTTGGCGGCATGATCGGGAGCAATTTTTGTTAAAACGACGGAAACGGTTTGCGGATATTCCTTTTGCAGGAAGGATGCAAGAATTTCCTCGTTCACATTGCCGAGTTTTTCCCACATGGTCCGTCCGGCAGGCCCGCGGATTTCCTCCATAATTGCGTCGACCTTGTCCTTGCCCATAACTTTGGCAAGCAAGCGTTCGGTCGAATCCATAGTCCCGATGAGTGAACCGGTCGATGACATTTGCTCGGCAAAATCGACAAACAGGCGTTCGACAATCGTTGAATTCACCTTTCCTAAATTGGACATGGTTTGTGATATTTCAAGAATTTCCTCGTCATCCATATATTCAAACAGGCGGGCGGTATGTTCCTCGCCCACGGACAAAAGGAAAATGGCGGCTTTCTCTGTGCCGGTTAATGTTCTGTAATCCTCGCGAACGCGTACTGCCATATTATTATTCCTGCGCCATCCAGTTTCTGATCACCGATACGGTTTCATTGGGGTGGTTTGAAACGATATCCCCCACCTTTTTAACAGAGGAGGCTTTCACTTTACCTTCTACAGCCTGCATATCGATCATTGTGTCTTCTTCGTCGTCATCCTGTCCACTAAATCCGCCGCCGCTGTCACCCTTTTGTTCATAGGCACTGGGGCCTGCCAATGCCGCGGGCGCATCGCTTGCGGCAAGAAGGGCTGCTTCCTCACGCGCCTGATCGATCGCAGCTTTTTGCGACATGACAATCGAGCTGACCAGCGGACGCAAAACCAGAAGAACCACAAGCAAGCCCATCACGACAAGCATGATCATTTCACCGAAATTAAGGACTTCACTGCGCTCAAACCCAAAGAGCAAATCTTCTTCTACATCAAAAGTAGTGTCCATGTCGGTAAAGGGCATATTGACAACCTCTATGGTATCGCCGCGAGTTTCATCAAATCCAACCGTTGATCGTACCAGCGTTGCAATTTTATCCAGTTCTTCTTGCGAGCGGGGCTCGTAAATTTTTTCGCCGGCTTCATTTGTTGTATAACGTCCATCAACGAGGACGGCAACAGAGAGGCGCGTCACTTCACCGCTTTCGCGAACCGTATTGCGGACAGTGCGGCTTATTTCATAATTGGTAATTTCTTCCGACCGGTTGTTTTGCAGGGTCGGGTCATTCTGTGCGCCGAAATCATCGCCCAGTCCGGGTAAATTATTTTCAACAGTAACATCCTGATTGTTTTGATTGGATCGTTCGACATTATCCTCGCTAACAGATTGCGTTGATCGAACAACTTGCCCTTCCGGATCGTAGATTTCATCATTCGTGCTAATTCTGTCAAAGTCCAGATCGGCAGTCACATGCGCGCGCACTTTGTTAAATCCGACAGTACGGCTCAAGATATCCTCAATCGCCTGTGTCATACGCTTCTCATAAGATCGGCGCATTTCTTCCGCTTTCATCCCCACCATAGATTCAGGGCTACCGCTATTGCCGCCGGCCAGCATATTGGCCTCGGTATCTATAATTGTGACATTATCGGTCTTAAGATCTGGAATTGCATTGGCAACAAGGTTTTGAATACCGTAGATCTGTTCACTCGAAAGGCGGCCGTTACTTCTTAATTTAAGCGTAACGCTGGCACTGGCATCGCGGCTTTCGCGCGAAAACAATTCACGTTGAGGTAAAACAATATGCACTTTTGCAAACTGAACAGGGTCGAGGGAGGAAATGGTTTTTGCCAGTTCACCCTGCAAGGCGCGAACCTGATTAATATTCTGGACAAAGCTGGTTGTACCGAAACCGGATTGTTTATCGAAAATTTCATACCCAAGCGATCCGCCATTCGGCAATCCTTGTTCGGCCAGCAACATGCGTGCCCGCCCAACATCGGGGGCGGATACAAAAACCTGCGCCCCGTCTTTTGAAACGGAATAACTAATTCCCGCGGCTTCCAATTGAGAGGATACTTGTGCCGAATCCGTTGTTTGCAGATCACGGTACAAAATCTCCATATCCGGTTGCGATACTTTTGCCGATACAAAGATGAAAAAAACAATCAAACTGAAAAAAGTGGCACCAAGAATCGCTATCCTCGCGGGGCCCAGATTCTTGACCGTTTCACTAAAAGTACTCAAAATTGTTCCCCCGCTGATTCGTTTGATTTTTTGGTTTTATAAAGGTAGAAGCCGTTTAAGCCGTATAGATCCATAGATATAAGAATACTGCTTTTAACACCAAGAATCAATTAAAACAGACTAAAAAGCTGATTATATTGATTTTGTGAAATATGGTAACGATCTAAAAAACTTGACTTTTATCTTCGCTTTTGATAAATTAAAGATAGGGTAGGTGTATTAGGGCACCTAGTATATTTAGGGTGAATTATTATGATTGAAGCAATTAATTCAACATTAGCGTCTGTGCAGGCTGTTACAAAACCTGCCGTTCAAGCGGTTTCTAAGCCTGTCGTTGTCGAAAAGGCAACGGAGGCATCGCCAAAGGTTGAAGGATTTTATTTCAGCCGCAATGTCCGTGTGGATAACGCATCGAAAGTTGCCGTTTTGGAGTTTAGAAATCCTTTGACAGGTGACGTTAAGGCGCAAATTCCGACAGAAGCGCAATTGAAGGCGTATACTGTGGCAGAGGCCAGAGCTGAAATCCAGCAGCAGGAAAATGTTGCATAATTATAAAAACTGATCGTTGCAAACGACCAGTTTCTTTTAAAAATATGTTAGGGTTGCCGAAGGGATGCGCTTGCGTCCCTTTTTCGCATTTACATCTTCATTATTGCTGATCAAACTGTTGAGAGTTGATTAAAACCTAAGCATGGCCTTGGCTGCGGCGCGATTAAGGAATATCAATGTTTTGATTTTTTCCTTGTCGCCTTTTTCAATAATGCTCGAAGATCGTTTATATATAAAATTATATAAATTGATAATATTCAACTGGATATCCAACCCATGACGCGGCGGGCGGGAAGGTTGCTGACTGGATTCTGTATTCACGCCATCGAAAAATACCATCCACAATTTACGGTTATAGGAAATATTGGCATTCCGCTCGTCCGGCAACATTGTATCCCAATTGTTGTACGTATCCTCAAGTTGGGCGGCTGATTGGCTCAGCAATTCCGCATCCATGCTTGAAGATGTCATCTTAGCATCTTTGGACGGAGTATCG
>DCKW01000105.1:24059-27575 GCA_002320485.1 Micavibrio sp. UBA1664 | reverse complement strand
TTGAAACCAGTCACGGCAGGTGACCCTGTTACCCGACCAGTTGTGAAAATACTCGTGGCCGATTACACGTTCGACACGGAGAAAGTCGGCATCAGTTGCCGTTTCTTTTTCAGCCAGAATAAGAGCCGTATTAAATATGTTCAGGGATTTATTTTCCATCGCGCCCATGTTGAAGTCACTCACCGCGACAATATTGAATATATCCAAATCATATTCACGGCCATATGCTTGCTCATCCCACTTCATGGAATCTTTTAAAGCCTGCATGGCAAAGGCCACTTGCGGCAGATCGCCATCACGCGTGTAGATACGAAGTTTGACGTCATTTCCTGATTTCGTCGTAAAGTTATCTTCGCTATACACCAAATCGCCTGCAACCAACGCAAAGAGATAGCAAGGCTTTTTATGGGGGTCGTGCCATACGGCATAATGACGGCCTGAATCCATTTTACCTTGTTCGATCCTGTTGCCGTTTGACAACAAAACCGGGTATTTTGCCTCGTCTGCCTCAATACGGACTGTAAATATCGTCATAACGTCGGGACGATCCTGCCAGTATGTAATATTGCGAAAACCTTCCGCTTCACACTGGGTCGTATAATTTCCGCCGGATTTATACAATCCTTCCAATGCCGTATTTAATTCCGGATGTATTTTTGTGATAATCTCGACATCAAATTCATCGCCCGGGCAAGGGATGGTTAATGAATTATCGGTCAGCGTATATTTTTTAGGTTCAATGCCGTTTACAAGTAAAGAGACAAGTTCCATATCCTTGCCACCGTTAAGTTTAAGGTCACAGCGTTTCGGATTTTGTCTGACATATCGCACCTTTTGAGTGACAAGCGTATATTCTTCAAATAGTTGAAATGTTAAATGAAGATAATCCGCGCTATGGCTTGGCGGTGTGTAATTCTTCAAATAAATGGCTTCAGGCGCTTTTTTCTTTTCTTCTTTTTGAATTGCAACGGATGTCATGTTGTACCTTTATTGATCGTTATGATCAGTAAGGATAAGGCGGGACAGATGATTGAGCAAGGGATCAATTCCGAGTTTTGCAACAGAGGAAATCAAAAATGTTTTTTTGCCGGTTTTTGCCTCAAATTCCTGACGGACATGCTCTGCCAGTTCGGGGCCGAGAGCATCGGCCTTTGTAAGGGCAATTATTTCCGTCCTGTGCGACAAATCCTCATCATATTTTTCAAGTTCAGCGCGAATCACATTATACGCCTCATGAGGATCATCCTGCGTGCAATCAACAAGATGGAGGAGGGCGGCAGTACGCTCAACATGCCCTAAAAATCGTGTACCCAAACCCTGGCCCTCACTTGCACCTTCAATGAGCCCCGGAATGTCGGCAATGACAAACTCCATTGTATCAACGCGGACAACGCCAAGATTTGGATGAAGCGTCGTAAAGGGATAATCGGCAATTTTGGGTTTTGCATTTGAAACAACCGATAAAAATGTTGATTTTCCAGCATTGGGAAGCCCAAGTAAACCTACATCGGCAATCAGTTTTAACCGTAACCATATCGCGATTTCGTCCCCGGGAAAACCTGGCGTGCTTTTACGCGGGGCCTGATTGGTTGAGGATTTATAATGGGCGTTTCCCTTCCCGCCATCGCCGCCTTTCAACAATGTAAAACGATCACCCGCAACCGTGCAATCATACAGGACAGTTTCTTTATCCTCGGCAAGAATCAATGTTCCAACGGGGATTTTGATAATACAATCGTCACCGCCCTTACCACTACGATTGTCACCCATGCCATGCATACCGGGTTTTGCGCGAAAATGTTGCGTGTACCGAAAATCAATCAACGTGTTGGTGTCGGCCACCACCTCTATGATGACATCGCCGCCACGACCGCCGTCACCACCATTTGGGCCGCCATGTTCTACAAATTTTTCACGGCGGAAAGAAACCGCACCGGGGCCGCCTTTGCCGCTTTCACAATAAATCTTTGCTTCATCTAAAAATTTCATAGTTCAATCCTAATAAAAAAGGCGCTTAAAACAAGCGCCCTTACTGATTACTTTTAAAGTATCGCTTTACTTATTCAGCGTCATTTGCAGGAACAACAGAAATAAAAGAACGATCAAGACGACCTTTTGTGAATTTCACAATACCGTCAATTGTTGCGAATAATGTGTGGTCCTTACCCATGCCGACATTCTTCCCGGCCCATACTTTTGTACCGCGCTGACGGACAAGAATGTTACCGGCCAAAACCTCTTCGCCACCGTAACGTTTTACACCAAGTCTGCGACCAGCTGAATCGCGACCGTTTCTGGATGAACCACCTGCTTTTTTATGTGCCATATCAGTATCCTCTTATCTTTTATTATTATGCGACATTAATGTCCGTAATTTCAATTACTGTCAAATGTTGACGGTGACCTTTTGTACGACGATAGTTTTGACGGCGTTTTTTCTTGAAAATAACAACCTTTTCACCGCGTGTCTGTTCAACAATCTTTGCCATAACTTTCGCACCGGAAACCAAAGGTGTTCCCACCTTGGCGGTTTTACCGTCATTGATCATCATAACGTCTTCCAAAGTAACTGTTTTTCCGGCTTCTGCATCCAGTTTTTGAACTGACAATTTATCGCCTTTTGTAACGCGGAATTGTTGACCGCCTGTTTTAATGACTGCGTACATAATCTTATCCTTATATGAAATCTAGGGCGCAATATACGGTTTTTACGATAAGTGTCAAGAAAAAAGGTTTGAAAATATTATGCATCCGTGCAAACAAAATTGATGCAGGATCATATTCATACGCCTGCTTTTTGTTTTAATTCATCTTCGAACTTTTTAAATAATGATTCTTTTTCGTCTGAAGATAATTGCATAAATTCTTCTTCGGTTAATTTATGACGTTTCAAAAATTCTTCAAACAAGATTTCCTGCGGCGTCTTCTCCATATATTCCTTGAATTTCTCTACAGAGCTTATGGATGCAGAATGTGTTTGAGAATTGTTTAATTGCGTTTGTGCGACAATTATCTTGCCTGTAATGAAAGACATGGGAGAATCCTTTTGGTATTTAAAAAGATGTCTTTGCAAAAATAATGCCGTTTATAAAAGGCCGCACATATTATAATGGCGGCCGTTTAATTTTTAAAAAATCAGATACAAGATAATAATAACGGGAATCGGAACGCCCAAAGCCCAGAGTAGAATGCCCTTCATGATATAAATCCTTCATTTAAGTTACTTATATCAAACGGTTATATTAAATAAACGGTTCCGAACGAAATGAATCAAACACCGAAATAGGCGTAAAATTCTTCAGTATTAAAATCTTGTTCCGAACACCATTTGCTTTTTTGAAGGGATGCGACTTCCTGATGAGATGAGGCGCAAGCTGTCAAAGTGAATAGTAGAAGGAGGAGTAAGTATTTCATTTAAAAATTTTACAATACGAAGGTTAATATATTGTTGATGGCGGATACGGAGGGATTCGAACCCTCGATGAGGCTATAAACCCCATACTCCCTTAGCAGGGG
>DCKW01000105.1:0-23739 GCA_002320485.1 Micavibrio sp. UBA1664 | reverse complement strand
TTAGCAGGGGAGCGCCTTCAGCCACTCGGCCACGTACCCGTTAGTTGCAATAACTAGCAGTCTTTTTTATTTTAAACAACCCGTTTATTGACCAATTCCACCGGAATAGAAATAATATCCAATGCCTGCCAGAAATATACTGTTTCCATACAGGCTGTGTTCCAATGTTACCAAAGCCAGAGAACGGGTTTTCAGATAAGTATGGGCAAAAATAAGCCCACCCATAAAGGAAAAAACGGGGGCCACCCAATTTAGAAACAGCATATGTGCGTAGCCGAAAACAATAGCGCTCGCAATGATTTTCATCCATTCATCAAAGCCAAAAGCTTTACTCTCAACTGCATTTTCATCAGTGTGTGGTTTTGACCATCGTTTAATAAACGGCCCATATCGGCGCATAAAAAACGAACAAAAAATAAATTCCTGAGGCAGGGCTGACAACACCGGATAGGCAAGAATTAGAAAAGGAATTATTCCCGGCGCTTCCAACGGTATATATAGAAATCGATCAGGCTCGTAAAAAAATGTAAAAGCCAGTATGAGGATTGTTGCAATGAACCATCGTATTAAAACGGGCCGCATATTTCCCCAATTGACTGCGGAGAGGCCGATCTCCTTTTTCCAATCGATATCCCGTAAGCGAAGCATTAAAAGGAAACAGTAAAATGTTGCCGCCCATAAAAATCCAAACATGGCATTGCCTGAATTGCTCATCCAGATATAAGTCGGAAATGCAATGCACAGGAAAATAAATTCCAGTGCAATGTAAATTCTTGACCTAAGCATCCAGTTTTTTCTTTAATAGCTCATTTGCCATCGCCGGATTAGCCTTGCCTTGCGAGGCCTTCATAACCTGCCCGACGAAGAAGCCGAGCAATTGTGTTTTTCCATCCTTATAAGCGGCAACATTATCCGGATTGGCGGCCAAAACTTCATCAACGATAGCTTCGATTGCTCCCGTATCCGTCACCTGTTTCAAGCCTTTTTCCTCGATAATGGTATCAGCGTTTTTGCCTGTTTCCGTCATCATGGCAAATACATCCTTGGCAATTTTACCGGAGATCGTATTATCAACGATACGGGCAACCAACTGACCCAGATTATCTGCACTGACCGGACTGTCCTCCAGTGACGTATCGTTTTTATTCAACCAACCCAATAGCTCGTTAATAACCCAATTGGCGGCCAGCTTTGCATCGCCTGCCTGTTTAACAACTGATTCGTAGTACGCCGCGCGGTCCTGTTCCGCAATCAAAACAGATGCATCATAAGCACCTAGACCAAAATCTTTCATAAAACGATGCTTTTTCTCATCCGGAAGCTCAGGTAGAGTTGCCTTAATGCGTTCAAGCAATTCATCGGTTAATTCCAAAGGTAATAAATCCGGATCGGGGAAATAGCGATAATCATGAGCATCTTCCTTGGAACGCATGGAGCGGGTTTCCATCTTGTTCGGGTCCCACAAACGTGTTTCCTGCACAACCTCTTCGCCATTTTCAATAAGGTCGATCTGACGTTCTGCTTCAAACAAAATGGCTTGATGAACCGCGCGTAGAGAATTTACATTTTTAATCTCGGCACGCGTTCCGAATTCGTCGCCCGGCTTACGAACAGAAATATTGACGTCGCATCGCATTGATCCTTCATCCATATTGCCATTGCATGTCCCTAAATATTGCAAAATCATACGTAATTTGGAGACATAAGCGGTGGCTTCCTCAGGTCCGCGGATATCCGGTTCAGACACGATTTCCATAAGCGCTGCCCCCGATCTGTTCAAATCGACATAGGATTGGGTGGGGTGCATGTCATGGACGGATTTTCCTGCATCCTGTTCAAGATGGAGGCGGGTGATACCGATTTCTTTCACGCTGCCATCCGGAAGGTCAATCTCGATCTTGCCGGTTCCAATAATCGGATGTTCGTATTGGGAAATCTGATAACCTTGGGGCAGGTCAGGGTAGAAATAATTTTTACGGGCAAAGACGGAATGTTTATTAACTTGGGCATTCAGGCCAAGACCGGTTTTAATGGCCTGTTCAACAACATATTTATTTAACACAGGAAGCATACCCGGCATGGCCGCATCTACCAGTGATACATGTGTATTTGGGGCAGCACCAAATTCAGAGCTGGCGCCTGAAAACAATTTCGAATTGGACGTAACTTGGGCATGAACCTCAAGTCCGATCACCATTTCCCACTCACCTGTATTCCCTTTAATTAATGTTTGTGCGCTCATTCGGGATAGCTTTCTTTTTTCTGTTTAATGTTATTAATAATAAATTGGCTAAAATGATCAAGCCACCCCCTATAATTATGAGAGGGGTTAAAATGCTGTATCCGAAAATAATGAGCCATATGGTGGCCATTACCGGTGCAATATACCATAAAAGGTTGATATTTGCGTTAGTCGCAATAAGTAACGCATAGGAATAATACATTGATGTTAAAACCAAACAAATGCCAATTAAAAATAGTACGGGAAGTGTTTCTATAGAGAATTTTGGATTGGCATCGTCAAATAAAAAATAGCATAAAACAGCAGTGGGTAAACCAAAAAAGTACGTTAACATATAGGTGAAATTACTTTCAGCCAGCGTTTCTTTTTTACCGAAAAAATGAACTCTGAATTTTTCAGGAAGTTGATTTGCAAAATAAGATCTTGATACGCCTGCCCATGCAAAACAGATTGCTGATAAAACAGCCAATAACACACCCAACAAATTTGAGGGGTCAGAATCGCTGAAAAGCTTGTCTTGTCCGTTCAATAAATTTAATAGGGATTTACCTGATTCAGACAACGTAATACATAATAGTCCTGATAGGCTTAATATAATCAAGAGAGTGTCACTTAACCGGAAAGAATCCCATTTTTTTTGAGTTAATAAAGCCCGGGCCACTATGATTGCCAGCAAGGGCCAGCATTCCATTATTAAAGTTGCGCCGGTTTTGGTCATTAAATTTAATGACAATACAAAAAAGAGACCACCAGCAAAAATACCTGTACCGGAAAGGAAAGGAATTATTTTCAAATCCCACGGCAGCTTCCAAAAAAGAAGGATAATATTTATGGCGTTTTTAAAAGATTTTAGGTTAAGGACCAGCAAAATAAATGATAGGCCAGCGGTGATAAGTTGTACAAGAAACGCAAGTAAATAAGGTGATACCAGATCTAGAGCAACTGCATTTAATAGAGGGTAAAAACTAAAACTTAATGCCGCTATGAATATTGCGGTAATAGATGAATTCATTAATCCATCCCTCCGAGAGCTGTGGTACCTCTGTTCAATTCGGCGTTTTTGACCTTTTCGCGCCAGATCATATAAATACCGCTTAAAACTATTATTGCGGCCCCCACACCTGTCCACAAGTCTATTGCCGTATCAAACAGGACATATCCGAAAAGTATGCCCCATAATAACTGTATATAATGGACGGGAGCGACCAAGGCGGTTTCGGTTTGGTTGAATGCACGTGTAACGGCGAATGTCCCGCCAATATGGAAAAACATGACAGATGCGAAAAATGTCAGATGTGGTATATCGGGCAACTTATCAAATCCGCCTTGAACATAATTGATTATGCCGAAAAACACGAAAGAGGTCATGGCATTGAATATTGCGAAGGCAATAATAGGGTCGTTGTTGCCGATTTTACGGATTATAATACTGCTGCTTGCATGGAAGAACGCAGCTAACAGCATGCCCAATGCGGCAATATCAACTGGACTTGATCCAGGACGGAGAACAACAAGAACCCCGATAAAACCGACGGCGATTGAGACCCAACGATGCACACCGAAACGTTCTTTAAGAATGACTACGGATAAGAGAGCCGCTATAAAAGGGCCCGCAAACAACAATGTATATGTCATTGCCATGCCTAGTTTGACAAATCCGTTAATCACGAAAAAGAAAACACACATTCCTAACAGTCCTCGCACAAAATGGAGTTTTTTATGCTTCGATTGAAATGCCTGTTTCAAACCGCCCACTTCAGGAGCGATCGATAAAAACCCTATAAGGGCAAATGTGCTGGCCCAAAAACCGATTTGTACAGGGGTGTATCCTTCGTCGGCAATATATTTCGAAAAAACATCACCCATTGAAAACAGGCTAAAACCAAATGCCGCTAATAACATTCCTTTTAATGCATGTGAAAAATCATTCATAATAATTTATTAGGCGGCTTTTTGAGAATTTATCATAGAAGGTTTTGCCGTAAAATTGGCAGCTGTTTCGATATTTTGGGCAACTTTTAAGACAGTTTCTTCATCCCACGCTTTCCCGATTATTTGTAATCCTAGGGGGAGCCCTTTAGAATCAAGACCTGCAGGAACGGACATGCCCGGCAGACCGGCCAGCGATGTGGGAACCGTAAATACATCATTCAAATACATTTTGATCGGGTCGCCTTCGTTTTCACCGATTGCAAATGCCGATGACGGCGCCGTCGGTGTAAGCAGGGCATCCACTTTTTCAAAAACATTATCGAAATCCTGCGTTATAAGACGGCGAACTTTTTGTGCCTTAATATAATACGCATCATAAAATCCGGCAGATAGAACATAGGTTCCGATCATGATCCGTCGCTGAACCTCTTTGCCAAAACCTTCAGCGCGGGTCAATTCATATAAATCACGTAAATCATCACCTGTTTCGCGCAATCCATAACGGATACCGTCATAACGCGCCAAGTTGGATGAACATTCAGCGGGGGCGATAATATAATAGGTCGGTAAAGCGTACTTCGTGTGGGGTAGGGACACATCCACAATTTCCGCACCCTGTGCCTTTAGCCAATCAATGCCTTTAGCCCATATTTTTTCAATCTCTTCCGGCATTCCATCAACACGATATTCTTTAGGAATACCGATCTTTTTACCTTTCAAGTCACCCTGCAAAGCCTTGGTAAAATCAGGAACGTCGCGGGTTGATGATGTTGAATCCTTCGGATCATGCCCACACATGGCATTAAGCATCAGGGCACAGTCTTCGACATTACGTGCAAAGGCTCCCGCCTGATCAAGTGAGGATGCAAACGCAATAATACCCCAACGCGAACAACGTCCGTATGTCGGCTTGATCCCACAAATTCCTGTATAAGCGGCAGGCTGACGAATAGATCCGCCTGTGTCTGTACCTGTAGCACTCAAACATAACCGTGCAGCCACTGCCGCCGACGATCCGCCGGATGATCCGCCCGGAACCAGTTGCGAATCAGGATTTTTTTGATCTTTCCACGGGCTGATAACATTTCCGAAATAACTGGTCGTATTGGAAGACCCCATTGCAAATTCATCCAGATTGAGTTTACCCAACATCGTGCATCCGGCATCCCATAATTTCTTGGAGACGGTTGATTCATAAGTCGGTATAAACCCCTCAAGAATGTGTGAGGCGGCGGTTGTTTGTACATTTTCGGTGCAAAACAGGTCTTTCATCCCGATCGGCACACCATCAAGGGAAAAAGGATTGCCTTGAGAGTAACGTTTATCTGCCTCTGTCGCTTGTTTCAATGCCAATTCCGGCGTTTCAACAATATAAGCGTTTAGATGACGTGCCGCTTCCATGGCATCAATGTGCGCCTGAGTCAATTCGGTTGCGCTAAATTCCTTATTTTTCAACCCTTTTATGGCTGATGCGATTGTCAGATCTGTTAAGTGTGTCATATGGTTTCTTATCTTTCTTATTCAACGATCTTAGGGACTGCAAAATATCCTTCTTCGGCTTCGGGAGCGTTTGCCAGAATTTTATCAACGCAGTCCCCGTCATTCACAACATCGTCACGTAATGGCAAGTTGGAACGAGCCACATTCGCCAATGGCTCTACATTGTCGGTATTGACTTCGGACAGTTGTTCAATAAAGCCCAGAATATTATTGATTTCGGGAGCCATTTTATCCAATTGCTCATCCGCCATACGCAGGCGGGAAAGGCCTGCCACTTTTTTTACATCATCACGTGATAAAGACATGGTGCTATGTTTTTTCCTTAAAATTTGTTATCTCTAATAGATAATGGCGTATCACCTGAAACACAAGCCCGAATTATGGGATAATACCATACGAATACTGGCAATCGATCACGGGACAAGGACATTGGGGCTGGCGGTTTCAAACTCCGCTCAAACCGTTGTTACTCCTTTACAAACCATCCACAGATATAAATGGAATCAAGACAAAGATATTCTGGCGAAAATCATCAGTGAATACGATATCGGGGCGGTCCTTGTCGGATATCCGCTGAATATGGATGGCAGCAAAGGGACGCGGTGCCAGTCGGTTAACGATTTTGTCGTTTTAATGGAACAGGCGTGGCCCGATCTGACATTTTTCTTTTTTGATGAGCGTTTATCCACACAATCTGTGGATAAGTTTCTGGATAATGATATGAGTAAAACCCGAACAAAGCGTAAGGAATTCAAAGACGCGCTTGCGGCACAAGTGATTTTGGAAGAAGCCCTTTTATGGATTAAAAATAACGCATAAGACTGTTGCCTTCTTGCTTTAGCCATGCGCGCGCTTCCTCAGGGCGGTCAGACATGGAATAGCAAACATCCCAGAATTGACGGGAATGGTCCATATGCTTTAAATGCGCGACCTCATGGGCGATAACATAATCCAAAACATAATCCGGCGCCATAATTAGTCGCCATGAAAACATCAGGCGTTTATCGCTGGAACAACTGCCCCATCGTGAAGATGTATCGCGTAAATCGATTTTGGAAATCGTTTTTCCGATTGATCGTGCCTTTTCATATGAAAGAGGCTCTATTATTCGTCGCGCCTGATCAATCATCCAGCGTTTTAAATTATTGGTAGGGTCCTCGCGTGAAGTATGGATATAGAGCAACGGGGGCAGGGGAATTATTTCCGTAATGCGTTTTGCGTGAGGCCGTATGGCAATTTCATGATGTATTCCCCGATAAGAAATAACTGAGCCGTCTATAATTTCTGTTTTCGGCAATAAAGTTTTTTGCCGTTCCGTAATCCAGTCTCTGTTTTGCTTTAAAAACCGATTGATAGAAAACTGCGACGTGCGCGGCGGAATGGTAAAACGAATAACTCCGGCCTTAGGGTCGACGCGCAAGGACATCCGTTTCGCCCTAGGATTATAGGACCAGTCGAGGTTTTCCTGAGGGTGGTTTTGTAGCAACATGGCCTAATAGTATACCTTCTTTGGGAATAGGGCCTTTAAATTCTCGGGCCAATTGGCGTTTAATAACAGATAAATTGATTGTCTTTTCACATCTGTCCTTAAGCATAACGGCGGGTAACATCAATCCTCTTTGCGGGTCTTCTTTCAGGCATTCAACCACCTTTTCATAGGAAGCAGGTTTTCTACGTGCCTTAGCAAGCCATTTTGCAACGGCAGGAACAGTGTCAAATATTCCAAGGTTAACGTCCATTTGTTGAAAATACTGATATTCTACGCGTGATCTAAAATGGTCGGTATCAGTCTCACGGCCGTCCAGAAAACGTGTGCAAAACAAATCGCGCGCCTTGTTTTCTTGTCGACGGTTTAATGTATCGTCGGACATTAATTTTCTTAACGCATTTAAACGGGAATAGCCAGTATCAAGGAGATTGGCAAAATCGTCCGCCAGATTATTTAGGTCGCTGTATTCCAGTAAATTTATACTTGCTGTAACCGTTACAACCCCATAAGGTTCTTTTTTTGCTTCAGATGCTTTCCGGAAGTCATGATTACAATATGTGTTTTCCTGCCACTCGCCTTTTGAAGGATTTTCTTGCCCAAATTCATATATTTCTCCGTATGAAATAACGGGTCCGAAACGGTTAATCAAATGCGGCATAAAATTATTGATTTTAATAAGGTGGGCCATGTAAAAGGCCTGCGCATCAATCAGGGCCAGCAATTCATCATGAGCCGTTTCTACAGTAGATTGTGATACCGTCGGGTTACTGACCAATCGTGGTATGCCATCCGGCGAAGGGACAGCTTGGCTTCTCAACAAGGCATCTACCATGCCCTTTTTTTTATTATAATGTAAACTGTTACATGCCTGAGAGGATAATATTGCTTTTGTATCCTCGTAAAATTTTTCAGGCAGAATGTGTCCTGCTATAGTATCTCCCATATCCTATCATTTGCATTTATGGCAATTAAATGCAAGGCAGTTATTTGCTTTTCCACATTTTCGGAGAAGTATAGGATTGCGTAGGGGAGTATTTGGTCTTATCTACTGTTCGCATGAAAGAGGCAACGCGGGGCATAATCTGTTCGCGCCACTTGCTACCATTAAAAATACCGTAATGCCCGACACCTTTTTGGGTATGGTGAAATTGTTTATTATCGGAGAGTTTTGTGCATAAACCGTGTGCGGCAGTTGTTTGACCTGTTGCAGAAATATCATCCAGTTCACCTTCAATAGTTAAAAGAGCGGTTTTTGTTATTTTAGACGGATCAACCGCATGCAATTTTCCGGTTTTCGGGTCTTTCCATTTCATCAACCCTTGCGGCAGAAGGTGCTTCTGGAACACCATTTCCACGGTTTGTAAGTAGAATTCCGCCGTCATGTCCATAACCGCCAGATATTCGTCATAAAAAATCCTGTGACGTTGTGCGTCCTCCCCATCACCTTGAACGAGGTACTGATAGAATTTCAAATGTGATCCGACGTGACGATCCAAATTCATCGACATGAACCCTGATAATTGTAAAAATCCGGGATATACCTGACGTCCGGCGCCGGGATAGTAAAATGGAACGCTTGTTACGACCGATTGCTCAAACCATGAAATGGGACGCTCTTCGGCCAATTCTGTCACGGCCGTTTTTGAAACGCGCGGGTCGATGGGCCCCCCCATCAATGTCATTGATTTTGGAGCATATTTATCCTCCATAGCATTCATTAGTGATGTAGCAATAAAAACAGGGACAGCAGGCTGACAAACCGCTATCACATGTATATTTTCACCCAGTTTCTGGCAAAATTCCATAACATAGGCGACATAATCATCCAGATTAAAACGTCCTTCTGCTAAAGGAACCAGCCGTGCATCGATCCATTCAGTGATGTAGACATCATGACAGGGAAGTAACGCTTCAACTGTTCCGCGAAGAAGGGTAGCAAAATGGCCCGACATTGGCGCCACGATCAAGACTTTCGGGTCTTTCCGGTCTGTATTACGTTTAAAATGCGTTAAGGTGCAAAACGGTTTTTCCATGGCAATCTGTTCGACTACCTTGATCTTTTTACCGTCAATAGTCGTTGTCGGCAGTCCGAATTCAGGTTTACCGAATTTACGTGTAGTGCGTTCAAACAATTCCGCTCCGGCGGCAATAGTGCGCGCGCCCGGCGAATATGCCCATGGGGAAAGGGGGTTAGTTAAAGTTGCTTTCGTTGCTTCCGCCATCAAACGGGCAGGGGCCAAAGCGGTGTGCCAAGCATCGTAAAGGTGATATAGCATGATGAATGTCTTCCCGATAATTACTATTACAAATAATACATGAAAAGAGTGAACAAATCTTTCATTTTCTTTACAAAAATACGATTGGGTGCGACACTTGGTTCATGGATTTTTTGATTTTCGGTGTTTTATCCCGTGTTGATGATGCATTATTTGCAATAATGCTAACGCTGATTATTCAGGCCATCATGATAATTTTCGTCAAAGTTTTTCATAGAAGTCTAAATCCCGCACCTGCTGTTGAAATGATCTTACGCCCTGTGGCCATATTTCTTTGTGATAAACTAAATCGTGCGGGACGTAGTGATTTTGCACTGATCATTCGCGGTAGTATCGTTTTTTTTATACTTCTCGCCCTTTTATCATTCGCCGGTATATTTGCGGAACATGCATTGGTTTCGGCCGGCCTGGGTGCGTATATGGATATTCTGATGCTCGCCTTCCTGCTGTCACCGATCAGTATTCTTGTCCCCGCCTATGCAATTTCCCGCCCAAACAGCCCTAAAGGAAGTTATCTTTATATCGCCCGTGCGTTAAATCAAAATCTTGTGACATCAGATGATTTTGGATTGCGTCGTGCCGCCATTGCCGCAATATCCTTATCGTGGAGCGAATGGGTGATTGGGCCTGTTTTATTTTATTTGATTGGCGGGATGCCGTTGGTTTGCCTTTATACTGCGCTCGGCCTATTTATGCGGGTTGACGGCGGCGATCAGAATGCATTTCGGTCGATATTTGGATTTATGTATACGATATTCCGCAAATTATCGGCCTGTATTTCCTTTATGTTTATTTTTGCATCCTCGATATTTTCGGCAGGAGGGCGTCCCCTTAAAATGATTAGTGCGCTGAAAGAAAGCGGTTTGAATAGCACGGCGTTTTTTGCGTTTGCTCAAAATATAACGGTTGGCGGCACGATTCATAACAGAAAAGGTATAACAACAGCATTAGGATGGATCGGGCCGGAGGGAACAAGTGCGAAAATTTTAAGGCGCGATGTTATCCGCGTTATTATTCAATATTGTATAACTTTGTTTTTGCTCACGGCAGTTTTACTGGCCGCGTATGTATTAATGTAAATCTTTGTTTTATGCAGCGGTTTTGACTTTGCCACAGTCGGTTTTCATCTGGGCGGCATATACGGTTTTTAATATGATGGCCGACATGATCATTTTTTGCCCCGGTACTGAGTGGTTGAGCGGAAAGGCCATATCATCAGTCACAATGATATTATTGTAAATTTTGCCGGTTATCTTTTCGATCAGGCATTTAACCAGTTTACCGCTGTTTCCTTCCAGAATAACAGGTATGCCTTTCAACGTTGCCGCCAGTGCGCTTCCAAGCATCGCGGCATGATCGAGCCCGCAATATCTCGTCATAAAATCCTCGGCATCATTAAATACGGAAAGGGAATCGAGCGCGTTACTCGCAGCATCATCTACCCCCTGACCAAAGGAGCAAGCGCAAAATAATTGCGTTCCTTCCTCAATCGCCATCATGCCATAGCTTGCCGCCAATGCGAGTTCATCTGCCGAACGTGACCCGTACGAATGCGGATCCAGCTCGAAAATTTGTAAATCCGTATCGAGAATCTGCGCAAGTTGTCTTAAAGACCCTTTATCGTCTTGACAGCTATCGACAAAAGCTTGTCCGTCAAATCCGTCCGGATTTGAATATCCGGTCCAATACAAGGCGCAGCGGTTTACCAAAAAACCGCGCGATAAATCCATTTTAGAAGAGTAGACAGCAAGCCAGTCAGACATATAAGCGACAGGGTAGGCTTGATCGGCTGCAAATGCGGGATAATCCGGTAATTCGGCGACGAGATCGAGAATATCTTGAAAAACGGGTTTTGCTTGGTTCATGAAAATGCATATTATATGAAATTTCTGGTGAAGCAACGCTTGACTTTTAATGTCGAGTTACAGTATTGTCCGACAAAATTGTAAAGAATATAAGGAATACCACTATGTCACGCCGTTGTGTTGTCACAGATAAATCAGTTGCTTCCGGAAATAATGTTTCCCACGCTAATAATAAAACACGCCGCAAATTTATGCCGAACATCACAAGTACACGCGTGTTTAGCGAAACTCTTGGACGCTTTTTCAAAATTCGT
Organism: Micavibrio sp. UBA1664; assembly: GCA_002320485.1. Taxonomy (GTDB): domain Bacteria; phylum Pseudomonadota; class Alphaproteobacteria; order Micavibrionales; family UBA1664; genus UBA1664. Next base: position 12,181 of record DCKW01000105.1, on the reverse strand, counting down.
GTGACTGCAGCCGGTCTGCGTACTATCGAGCATAAAGGCGGATTTGATGCATGGCTGACTGATACTGCGCCCAGCAAGTTGCCAAATGAGGATTTGAAAAAAGTGCGTAAAGAAATTCTGAATGAAAAAGAATCCGCATAAGGATTAATTAAATTCTATCCATTATCTTGCCCGCTTCGAGCGGGCAAAATTATTTTACAGGAATGCGAACCAATGCCTTCAAAAGATTTATACCCCAATCATGATTTTACGATCGAGTTCAAGGATCCTAAATCCCGTGCGCGTATAGGAAAACTAAAAACGCCGCACGGTACGATTGAAACGCCGAATTATATATTTTGCGGGACGAAAGCGGCCTTGCGATGCATGACGTCAAAACAGGCCGCAGAGGCGGGGGCAGATATCCATCTGGTGAATACATATCATCTTGTCGTGCAACCGGGTGCCGACATTGTCGAAAAACTGGGCGGGGCGCATGGTATGACGGGATGGACAGGCCCAATGATGACGGATAGCGGCGGGTTCCAGATTTTTGCCTTCGGTGAAGGAACGGTCGCGGACGAAATTAAAGGCCGACGCAAACAAAACCCTAAAGAGCGTTTGTTGCTTGACATCACGGAAGAAGGCGCAATTTTCAAATCCTATATTGATGGATCGAAATTTATCCTGACACCTGAAAGCTCAATCGATGCCCAACGCAAAATCGGGGCCGATCTGATTTACTGTCTTGACGAATGTCCACCTTATCACCTTGAGCGCGATTATATGGCGAAATCCATGGAGATGTCGCACCGTTGGGAAGATCGCAGTTTCGAAGAATTCAAACGCCACAATAACGGAACGCAAGGCCTTTACGGTATTGTTCAGGGCGGTGTCTATGAAGATTTACGTCGTGAATCATGTGACTATGTTTCGTCTCGCGATTTTTTTGGAACTGCAATAGGCGGTTCGCTCGGTGTAACGGTTGACCAGATTTATGATCAAGTCGTGAGTTGGTGTATGCCTTATATTCCGGAAGATCGCCCGGTGCATTTGTTGGGAATCGGATCATTCCGTGATATTTTCGAAGGCGTTCGTATGGGTATCGATACATTTGATTGTGTAACGCCTACACGGATTGCCCGCCATGGATGGGCCTTATTAAAAGGGGCACATAATGAAAGGATGAACTTGCGAAATGGGCAGTATCGGGATGATCCTACCCCGCTAGACCCGACGCAAGATCATTATTATTCTCAAACGTTTTCCCGCGGATATCTGCACCATTTGATCAAATCCCATGAACCACTGGCGATGCATATTCTGTCGGTCCATAACATTGCCACGATGACCCGGTTAATGCGTGAAGTAAGGCAGGCCCTGCGTGACGGAACATTAGATCATCTTGAAAAAGAATGGATTGCAGATTAGTCTGATAAACATGAATCAAAACATTCACATTATCGACCATGCGGTTATTCATGATCGCATGACCATATTACGGGATAAAAACACACCATCTTATATGTTTCGACAATGTCTGAATGATATAGCCTTGATTTTGGCTGTGGAAGCGACCCGCCATTTGCCAATGGAGCAAAAGCGCGTTGAAACGCCGTTGGCACCGTATAAAGGTTCGGCACTGGTTGGGACACCTCTGATTGTACCGATATTAAGGGCGGGACTGGCGTTGTCGGATAGCTTGCAACGCATTATTCCCCATGCTGATACAGGACATATCGGGCTGGCGCGCGATCACGATACACATGAGCCATTTGAATATCTGAATCGTCTTCCTGAAAATCTGGATCGTCCCGTTTTTGTTGTCGATCCAATGCTTGCAACAGCCGGATCGATGTTGGCCACACTTGAAATATTGAAAGCAGAGGGTGCAAATATGACGCAGGTGACAATTATTACACTTGTATGCGCGCCTGAAGGTTTGGATCGTTTATATAAAGTTTTTCCCGAGATAACGGTTTATGCCGCGGCCATCGATTCCCATTTGGATGATAGTGCCTATATCGTTCCGGGTCTTGGTGATGCGGGTGACAGATATTTCGGCACGGATTAAGCTTTTTATTTGGAGGTTTTTTATCTCCGCGCTATGATGAGCCCATATGAAAACCGCCAATCTTGACTATCAGAAATTATTTGACGAGTCCCCCTTGCCAAGACTTGTCATTGCAGAGGAAAAGAAAGAACATTTCTTTGTCCGCAAGGCCAATAAAGCTGCCATCAATTTCTTTTGCAAAAATGACGGTCATTGTAATATTGACGGTATGTATCTTGCTGATTTTCTGGATGCGACAAATAAAACGCATATTTTACAAGCGTTAGCTGTTTGCTATGAGTCGTCGGTTCCCATTACCATTCAAATTGTACCAAAAACCAGCACAGGAATGCAGGTACAATCCTTTTTGCTTAGCCCTATCAAAGATCAGCAGGATAATGTATATGCAGTCGATATGCAGTCTCGCCCGCCTGAATCGGATCAGGCCTTAATTGAAAGAGAACGCGATGATGCATTGTCAATGTTCACAACCGTTTTTGATATTAGTGATGTCGGTATTACCGTGACCGACCATCACGGGCGTTTTATCCGTATTAATAACAGTTTTCAACAAACAACCGGTTGGACTCCAATTGATTTAATGGGGCAAAAACTGACTAAAATCATTCCTCCAGAAGATCATGAGTTGGCCTGGCAACGTCATAGCGAAGCCCTGACACAAACCAGAAAAAACTTTGGCGAAATTAAAATTCTTAAAAAAGACGGCTCTGTCATGAATGTCATGATTACATCGACTATGATGAGTTTGAGCAATGGCAGATCGTTTCGTATAACAACTATTGTCGACGTTACCGAGTTAAAGCAGATCGAACGTGATCTGCGGCGTGCCAAGGATGAGGCAGATGAGGCGAACCTTGCAAAATCTGCTTTTTTGGCGAATATGAGCCATGAACTGCGCACGCCACTTAACGCTATTATAGGTTTTTCTGAAATGATGTTGAGCGGTACATTGGGTCCGGTTGAAAATGAGCATTATCTGGATTATTTGGGCGATATCAAATTCTCCGCTCAACATCTATTGCATATTATTAATGATGTTTTGGATATGTCGAAAATCGAGGCTGGTAAAATGCCCCTTGATGAAGAAGTTATCAATTTGGCAGGGTTGCTCGATAGTGTTCGCCGCCTGTTACATGCAAAATCGGAAGAAAACGATTTAAAAGTCAATATATTAACGGCAGATAACATGCCCCAATTAAGGGGGGATGAGCGTCTGATCCGTCAGGTTTTCTTGAACCTTTTAAGTAATGCCATCAAGTTTTCAAACAAAGGGTCGGAAATAAAGATTAATCTTGAACATTCCAACGGGATAAATGTCAGTATTATCGACAACGGTATAGGCATTCCCGAAAGCAGACTTGGTGAAGTGATCGAGCCCTTCGGCCAGATATCTGACCCGCGTGTCAATAAAGGGCAAGGAACAGGTCTTGGTTTACCGATTGCCAAGGCCATGATGGAAATGCATGGGGGGGATCTTACAATTAAGTCTGAACCCGATAAAGGTACAACTGTGACATGTCATTTTCCTGCCAATCGGGTAATCGCAACTGCTTAAAATTTACGTGAACAAGCTCTTTGTATTCCTGAATTATTTCATGTATATCTTTGATCATGTTAACTGATACCATAACCAAACGGCGGACATTTGCCATTATTTCGCACCCTGATGCTGGTAAAACCACGCTGACAGAGAAATTGTTGCTGTTTGGCGGCGCGATTCAGCTTGCCGGCGAGGTAAAGGCCAAAGGGGACCGCCGCCGCGCAACATCCGACTGGATGAAGGTAGAACAGGAGAGGGGAATTTCTGTTGCGTCCTCCGTCATGACGTTTGAATATGACGGACATACATTTAATTTGCTGGACACTCCAGGTCATGAGGATTTTTCCGAAGATACATACAGAACACTTACAGCCGTTGATAGCGCAATTATGGTGCTTGATGCTGCCAAGGGGATTGAGACTCAAACTCGTAAATTGTTCGAAGTTTGCCGCCTCAGAAATATTCCGATCATTACCTTTATTAATAAAATGGACCGTGATGGACGTGATCCTCTTGAGGTTCTGGACGAGATTGAAGAAAAACTGGCCTTGGAGGTTACTCCCGCAAACTGGCCGATCGGGCAAGGACGCGACTTTAAAGGTGTTTATAATTTGTTTGATGACTCGATTGTTTTGGTAGAACGGAAAGCAACGGAGCCAGCCTTATCAGTCAAAGGGTATGACGATCCCCAAATTAAGGCCCTTATCGATGAAAACCGTTATGCCGAATTTGTCGAAGGAATTGAAATGGCGCAGGGCGTATGCCCCGAATTCAATATGGAATCATATTTGAACGGGTCAATGACACCTGTGTTTTTCGGCTCCGCCATTAACAATTTCGGTGTGCGGGAATTATTGGATGGGGTCAAAAATATGGCGCCACCACCCCGCGCTCAAAAAACAGATAGCCGCGACATTTTGCCGGAAGAAGAGAAGGTTTCCGCCTTTATTTTTAAAATTCAGGCCAATATGGACCCGAAACATCGTGACCGTATTGCCTTTGCACGTATTTGTTCGGGAAAATTCAAGAAAGGAATGAAATTAAAGCATAGCCGATCAGGAAAAATGCTGACAATTCATTCGCCGCAACTTTTTTTAGCGCAGGATCGGGAAATGGCGGAGGAAGCCTTTGCCGGCGATATTATCGGTATTCCTAACCACGGGAATTTAAGGATCGGTGATAGTTTAACCGAAGGGGAAGATTTAAAATTTTCAGATATACCTTCTTTCGCACCCGAAATTTTGCAACGCGCCAGACCTGAGGATCCTATGAAAGCGAAGCATTTAGGGGAGGCTCTTGTCCAGTTGGCGGAAGAGGGGGCAGCCCGTGTGTTTAAATCAAATCTGGATAGTGGCTGGGTTGTCGGCGTGGTCGGTGCATTGCAGTTTGATGTTCTTAAAGACCGCATTCGCAGTGAATATAATGTTCCTGTCCGGTTTGAACCGACGGAGCTTTATACTGCGCGTTGGGTTTTTGCCGACGATGCGAAGGAATTGAAAACATTTTTGGATAGAAACGCAGCTGCGATCGCATATGATCATGATAATGATCCGGTCTTTATCGCCAGAAACGCTTGGCATCTGGGCGACGCACAGGATAAATTTAAAGATATCCGTTTTCAAGACGTTAAATAATTTACAACCACAACAGGTCAGGTCCTGCCGGAATAATACCGTGTGGATTCACTGAAGGGTGGCTGCGATAATAATGATGTTTGATATGATCCATATTAACCGTTGGGTAAACGGCATCCGATTTATACAGACGAACCATGTAATCTTGTAAGAATTTATAATCTTCAATTCTTGTAATATTACATTTAAAATGTGTGTGGTAGACCGCATCAAAACGTAATAAGGTTGTTAATAAACGGATATCCGCTTCGGTTAAATTATCACCACAAAGATATTCGCGCCCATCTGATAAAAGTCTTTCCAACCATTCAAGTGTATCGAACAGGGGCTCTACCGCTTCATCATAGGCCTTTTGATTGGCTGCAAATCCTGCTTTATACACGCCATTATTGACAGTATGGTAAACGCGATCGTTTATTTCATCTATTTCATCCTGCAATTTTTCGGGATAATAATCGTTTGTATTTCCTGTCAAATCGTTAAAAGCCGTATTAAAAATACGAATAATTTCGGCACTTTCATTATTAACGATAGTTTCTTGTTTTTTATCCCATAATACGGGCACTGTGACTTTGCCGCTGTAATCAGATTTTGCCTTTGTATAAAGTTGATGTAAATATTTAAAATCATAAAGTGGGTCACCTGTCGCGGCAGGGAAATCATCCTTGAATTCCCACCCGTGATCAAGCATGAGCGGATGAACGACCGATATATCGATATGGTCTTCAAGTTGTTTTAAATGTCTGAAAATAAGCGTACGATGTGCCCACGGGCAGGCGAGAGAAACATATAAATGATAACGGTCACTTTCAGCCTCAAATCCGTTTTTCCCGATGAAGTTACGGAATGTCGACTCATCGCGCTTGAATTTGCCATCATCTTTGTCGGCAAAGTCGTTTTTGGTTTTCCATTGTCCGTTTACTAATAATCCAGCCATAAAAAGGATTTAGGACAATAAAGCCAAAAGTCAAAAGTTTAACTGGGTTGACTCAGCAAGCTAGATTGTGGTTTCGAGGCCAATGCATATTGCGGTTCAATTGGAGATTTTAAAGTGCTAATACCTAAAGTTAAAACCGACTCAGCAATTTTTTTAAAAGTCTCGTGGTTAGGAAATTCCATCTCCCGCATGGTTTGGACAGGTTTGATGACCCAATCGTTAACTGCCTGCATGAAAACACCTCTTAATTTTTCCATTATTATCTCACTTTCTCAATTATTCCTGTCAATTATGGCGAAAAAACGTTCATGAATGGTTAATGCCATGGCTGAAGCTTGGGAATAATGGCTATATTTATTGATTTCAGGGGTGACATTTGAAGACAAAATCATATATAAAACATGAATTAGGACTAAAGTTATACCGATATGTTAAAGTTATCAAAGCTGACAGATTACGCCGTTATTGTGCTGGGTTGCCTGGGTCAACAGGGCGGTCGGCCAGTCAGTGCGTCTTATGTGTCCGAGCAAACAAAACTGCCGGAACCAACGGTGCAAAAAGTGTTGAAACTTATGGCTTCAAAAAAAATTATTACTGCTTTGCGTGGGGCTAATGGTGGTTATGTCGTACCTCTTTCATTGGCATGTATTAGCATTGCCGATGTTGTTGAGGCCATTGAGGGGCCTTTGCAATTGGCTCCATGTGATAACGATACGGATAATGATTGCCTTTTGGCGAAATTATATGCGCCTCAAAATAGGTGGAACAAGGTGAACATTGCAATAAAGGATACTCTGGATAAAATCAGGGTCAGTGATTTGATGGTAAAAACAAAAAAAGAAATGAAGGAAACCGTATAAAATGGCAGCAACGGAACAAACCATTAAACAGGTTGAGGAAATGTCCCGCGAATATGCGGCCGGATTTGAAACCGATATTGAAATGGAATATGCCCCAAAGGGGTTAAATGAAGATATTATCCGCCTGATTTCCGAAAAAAAGGAGGAACCGCAATGGCTTCTTGATTGGCGTCTCGTTGCCTATAAAAAATGGCAGGATATGCCGGAACCGCAATGGGCAAAGCTTGATTTTAAACCTTTGGATTATCAGGATTATTATTATTACGCGGCCCCTAAAAACACCAATAAACCTAAATCTCTGGACGAGGTTGATCCGAAGTTATTGGAAACCTATGAAAAACTGGGGATTCCATTGCGTGAACAGGAAATTTTGGCCGGTGTAGAAGGGGCCACAGGTGTTGCCGTTGATGCGGTGTTTGACTCCGTTTCTGTCGCCACAACATTTAAGAAAGCGTTGACGGATGCGGGGGTGATATTCTGTTCGATTTCCGAGGCTGTACGCGAACATCCGGAGTTGGTAAAAAAATATCTGGGTTCAGTTGTGCCACCTGCCGATAATAAACATGCATGCCTTAATTCTGCCGTGTTTACTGATGGTTCTTTTGTGTACGTGCCAAAGGGTGTCAGATGCCCCATGGAATTATCGACGTATTTCCGTATTAATGCCAAAGAGACAGGACAATTCGAACGGACTTTAATTATTGCGGAAGAAGGATCATATGTGTCCTATCTTGAAGGGTGTACGGCGCCTATGCGGGATGAAAACCAGCTTCATGCCGCGGTTGTAGAATTGATCGCGCATAAAGATGCGGAAATTAAATATTCGACTGTCCAAAACTGGTATCCCGGTGACGAGGAAGGTAAAGGCGGTATCTACAATTTTGTAACAAAGCGCGCTTTATGCGAGGGCGAAAACTCAAAAGTATCATGGACGCAAGTTGAAACAGGGTCATCCATAACGTGGAAATATCCGTCTTGTATTTTGAAGGGCGATAATTCACAAGGTGAATTTTATTCCGTAGCCATTACCAACGCACGCCAACAGGCCGATACGGGAACGAAAATGATTCACCTCGGTAAAAATACCAAATCCCGCGTGGTTGCCAAAACCATTTCGGCCGGTCGGTCGGATTCAACCTATCGCGGCGCAGTAAAAATAATGCCAAAGGCGTTCGGTGCTCGTAACTATACGCAGTGCGACTCTCTGCTGATCGGCGATCAATGTGGTGCGCATACCGTTCCCTACATTGAATGTAAGAATATGAATGCAAAATGCGAACATGAGGCAACAACATCCAAAATTTCCGAAGACCAGATGTTTTATTGCCAACAAAGAGGTCTGAGCGAGGAAGAAGCTGTCGCCCTGATCGTCAACGGTTTCTGCAAGGAAGTGATACAACACCTGCCGATGGAATTCGCGGTTGAAGCCCAAAAACTTGTCGGTATTTCCTTGGAGGGAAGTGTCGGATAATATGGGCAGATTACTAAAAATCATCTGTATGGCCTATGTTGTGATTTTTGCAATTGCGGCGATATTATTATTTGGACTGCAAAACTATTCTGACTTTTGTGTCATAGACGTACGTCAAGGCGTACGGTGCGGTTCTCAACTGGCAACAATGATTGTCGGTGCTGCCTACGCTATGGTTTATACGGTGTACATGATCGGACTGATGATGTTTAATACTCCTGATATTGTTATTCAAAGTTTTTCTGATCCTGCACGTCAACCTGTTATTATTGCTTTTATCGCCTTGAGTTTGCCGCTTTTGGCAGGGGTGGTTTTTTGGCTTAAAGCCTTATTTGATAAAATAAGATATTTAAGAGGGTAGTAATTATGACGTTATTTTTTTCATATTGGTGGGTATTAGCATTGGTTTCCGGTTTAGGTCTGGCAACGCGAAATATAATGTTCAAGGTCGGATCAGGACATATGGATGCCGCTCTAGGCTCCCTCATCCTTTCTTTATCAATGGCTACCGTATCAATAGCATATTCTGTAGGGCAAAGAGTTGGCGCAAACGAGCCGTTTTTTGCTGGAAATACAAACATGAAAGGCGCCTTATGTGCCGTCCTCGCCGGTGTTGGTGTGGCTGGCGCTAATATTTTCCTGGCACATGCTTACAAAGCAGGCGGAAATGCCAGTACAGTTGCAGTATTGCAAAACGGATTTTCAATCTCTGTAACTATTCTGATCGGATTATTGGCATTGGGAGAGGTTATAAGACCAGTACAGGCGTTGGGCATACTCTGTGCCTTTGCAGGAATTGTGATGATTGCTAAAGGGTAAAACAAATATGAATGCCACATTAAAACATATTGCAGAAAAACCTTTGTCTTTTGTGAGTAGAGAAATCAAGAGCGGAAAAACGGTTTATCCTTCCAATGATAATATTTTTCGTGCGCTTGATTTAACACCGCTTGAAAGTGTAAAAGTGGTGATTTTGGGGCAAGACCCATATCATGGAGAGGGACAGGCGCATGGCCTCAGCTTCAGTGTGCAAAAGGGTGTACGTGTCCCGCCATCACTGAAAAATATTTATAAGGAACTGCAAACTGATATTGGTATGCAACCGCCAAACCACGGTTTCCTTGAGGGGTGGGCAAAGCAAGGCGTTTTAATGCTCAATACCTGTTTGACCGTTGAGGCCGGTAAACCCGCCTCACACAAAAATCATGGCTGGGAGCAGTTTACGGATGAGGTAATTAAAGGGGTGAATGCCCTTGATCATCCTGTTGTTTTCATGTTGTGGGGTGCACACGCGCAAGCAAAAGAATATATGATTGATGAGGACAAACATTGCGTGTTAAAGGCGGCGCATCCCTCACCGTTTTCAGCGCATCGCGGATTTTTAGGGTGTAAACATTTTTCAAAGGCAAACGCGTTTTTGACAAAAACAGGGCAAAAGCCCATTGATTGGAAAGATTTGTAGAGAAGGAAATAGAAATGATAGAAATTAAAAATCTTCACGCGGAAATTGACGGTAAACCTATATTGAAGGGGCTTAATCTTACCATTGGAAAAGGCGAAGTTCACGCCGTGATGGGACCAAATGGTGCAGGGAAATCAACTCTGTCCTATATTCTTGCCGGGAAGGAGGATTACGAAGTTACCGAAGGTGATATCCTGTTTAACGGGGAGAGCATCCTTGAAATGGGGGCGGATGAGCGTGCTGCTGCCGGTATTTTTCTGGCCTTCCAATATCCGGTCGAAATTCCGGGCGTGCAAATGACGACGTTTTTAAAAACAGCAGTGAATGCCGTACGTAAAGGACGGGGCGAGAAAGAATTGGAAACTCTTGATTTTATTAAGCTGTTACGTTCCAACACCGAAAAACTCGGCATTAAGGATGATATGCTGAAACGCGCGGTAAATGTCGGATTTTCCGGCGGTGAAAAGAAACGTAATGAAATTCTACAAATGGCGATGTTGCAACCGGCTTTCTGTGCTTTGGATGAAACGGATTCGGGTTTGGATATCGATGCCCTAAGAATTGTCGCTGACGGTGTAAATGCCTTGCGTGAGGAGGATCGATCATTTCTTGTTATTACACATTATCAGCGTTTATTAGACTATATAGTACCGGATTATGTGCACATTCTTGCAAATGGTAAGATTATTAAATCGGGGGATGCTCAACTTGCCAAAGATCTTGAAGCGAAGGGGTATACTGACTTCCTGAAAGAGGCGGCATAATGACACATACACTTCCTACACCCAAACTTGAACGATGGAAATATTCCAACCTCCCCGCGTACGTGGCACAGGAGTATAAAACCCAACCGCTTTCAATTAATTATGACGGTGAAAAATCTTATCTGGATAATCAGACGTCAGTTCAAATGCCTTGGGCGCAAGATGTTTATGGCGATATGCATTTATGGGAGGGTTTACAAAACATATTTACGATAACTGTATCTGCGGATAACGCTGTGGATAAGCCTGTGAATATTGAAATGAACATCCCAAAGGACGACAAATCATCCGGTCATATCCATATTACAGTTCAAAATGGCCAATCATTGGTGTTGTACGAAGATATTAACGTTGAAGGATGGTGCATCCGGTCAATGACAATTGATCTGGAAGACGGGGCGGAGATGACGCATATTCGCACCGGTCAGGGGGAAGGTGTTGTCACAAACCTGACACAAATTCGTCTGGGTGAAAAAGCACGATATAACGCGTACGCACTAAACACATACGGTTCATTTGTAAGAGATCAGATCCATTCTAGACTTGAGGGCGAAGGCGGTGAATGTTTGCTGTCGGGCTCAAAAATTCTAAAGGGTCAACAACATAGTGATACGACCATCCTAATTGAACATATCGCGCCTGATTGTCATTCGAACCAGAATTACCGCAACCTTCTAGATGACCGATCACGTGGCGTATTTCAAGGGAAAGTTCATGTTCATCAGATTGCACAGAAAACAGACGGGTATCAGCTGTGTAATACGGTCTTATTATCGGAACGAGCGGAGATGGATACAAAGCCGGAATTGGAAATTTATGCCGATGACGTGCAATGTTCGCATGGTGCAACCACTGCTTCACCTGATGAAGAACCTCTGTTTTATCTGCAAGCCCGTGGTATTCCGGAAGCGGAAGCCCGTAAAATGTTATTAAAAGCCTTTATTACTGAGAGCTTGGAGGTTTTTGAAGAAGAAGAGGAGATTTATGAATTCCTTGAACAAAAAATCACACAGCAACTACATGCTTAATCTGAAGGTCGATTTTCCATCTCTTTACAATAAAGATATTGCATTTCTGGATACGGCGGCCAGTGCCCAAAAACCACAGGTCGTTATTGATGCGATGACGACTGTTATGCAGGGTCATTATGCCAATATACACCGTGGACTGTATGATTATTCACAACAAACAACGGAAAAATTTGAAGCCGTTCGTGACAAAGTGAAGGATTTTATTAATGCCAAATCTAATAATGAAGTTGTCTTCACTCGTAATACGACCGAAGCCATTAATCTTGTCGCGCAATCCTATGGGCGGGCATTTCTTAAAGCGGGAGATGAAGTCATTATTTCTGAAATGGAACACCATGCCAACATCGTTCCATGGCAGTTATTGCGGGATCAAATCGGCATTGTTTTAAAAGTCATACCTATTACACAAACATGTGAACTTGATTATGA
>DCKW01000083.1 GCA_002320485.1 Micavibrio sp. UBA1664 | reverse complement strand
TTTTACCAAGTAAATCCTTAATTCGTGCAGGGTCACTGACACCCGGCAGTTGCACCAGCACGCGGGAATCCCCCTGACGGGTAATGATCGGCTCGTTGGTTCCTGTTTCATCGACACGGCGACGCACAATTTCGATTGTCTGGCTCAATATTGTATTTACAATGTCCGTACGGGCGCTGTCACCCAACGTTGCTGTTACGATTTTACCGTTTGTGTCGATATCCAGTCCACGCTCGAGATTTCTCAAAATGCTTCTGATTGCGGAGGCTTCATTGGCATTTTGCAATCTAATTTTCACTGAATACATATCGGATGAAACGGATGTAGAAGCAATCCCCTCGTCCCGCAGGTTACGACGCAAACTGTCTGCCAATCCTGACATGTGATCGGTATATACAGTATCCATTCCGACATCGAGAAGGATGTGCGCCCCGCCCTGCAAATCCAACCCCAGATTGATTGTCTTGCTTGGCACAAAATCAGGCAGGTTGTTTTCTATCCACGCCCGACCATCCTTGCCTATCACGTTTGGCAGGCTGTACATAACGCCCAGAAAAACAATTAAAGAGACAAGAATAACTTTCCAGCGGGGATAGTATAACATGATATTTTACTCTATTTTTTAGCAGCGGTTTTCTTGGCGGAAGGCTTTTTAGTTGTGGTTTTTTTCGGCTCTGCCTTTTTCAATTCTTTCGCATCCGCTTTCGTATCATTGGCAGGTTTATGGACATTTGCGGAATCATCCAGACGATTTTGCAATGTATAACGCATGGCCGTTACCTTGATATCGCCAAGATCAACTTCCACCTGTTCGTCATTGATAATTTTGGAAACAGTACCGTACAATCCCCCACCTGTTACAATCTTGTCTCCCTTTTTTAGAGTGTCCAGCATATTACGCTGATCCTTCATGCGTTTTTGCTGAGGACGGATCAGGATCACATAAAAAAGCACGAACATAACCGCAATCAGGCCCATGTTTGTGATAAAAGTATCCTTCATGTCAGGTGTTGCGGCCACATCGCCGCCGACTTCAGTTGTTGCCGTTGTGGCGTAAGCAGGTGAAACAAGCATAATTATAATCCCTTTTTAATTGAGTCGATTTTGGCAAGACACTAGACTTGCATGACAAACAACGCAAGCGGTTTTCATTAGCCCATCCACAAATAAAAAACCCCCGTCAAATGCGGGGGTTCATTTTTAAGCGGCAATTTTAAGGGGCCCTTTTTCATACAGCTCTGCCACATAATCCCAATTGATCAGATTATCGACAAATGCTTCCAGATATTTCGGACGGGCATTGCGATAATCAATATAATACGCATGCTCCCATACATCACATCCCAATAATGGTGTTTTACCATACACCACAGGATTTTCACCGTTTGGCGTATTGAAAACTTCCATCTTGCCAGATGCGTTATCCAGCGCCAGCCAAACCCATCCTGACCCGAATTGTGATCCGCCTTTGGATGTAAATTGCTCCTTAAACGCATCAAAGCCGCCGATATCGTCCTTTAATTGCTTTTCAAGTGATCCCGGCAATTTTGTGCCGCCACCATTTGGTGTCATCCAGTTCCAGAAATGAACATGGTTATAAAACTGACCGACCTGATTAAACAAACCGTGATGTTTTGGGTCGGCAAAGCTTGATACCATAATATCCTCGACCGAGGCATTTTCCATGCCTGTTCCTTTGATCATGTCATTGGCTTTTGTCGCATAAGCCTGATGATGTTTGTCGTGATGATATTCAAGTGTCTCGGCGCTCATGTACGGGTCCAGCGCATCATAAGCATAGGGAAGGTCGTTAATTTCAAATTTGGACATGGTTATTTCTCCTTTTCATTTTTCTAACATCACTTAATCTATGCTCCATGAAAAAAATCTCAAGTGATGATTATTGCCAAAATTTCGTCAGGAAAAACAATTATCCTCTTTACCTGCTTCATTTTTTCATACCGAGGCCGATAAGACAGGATGCCCTGGCGTTGATGGCGTTACATATTGAATTGATAACCATTCCTGAGAAGGCACGCGATCCCTCCATGATTATGATCCGTTTAAAATGGTGGCACGACGGTGTTATGGCCTTATTGGATAATAGGGATTATTTTGAAAGCCCCTTACTCGATGCCCTGACACATGCTTTGAACAGTTCCTCTTTCGACCGCAAAAATATTGAGGATTATTTTTCACGGTTTGAGGCGCGCTTGCAAGGACAGCCGACAGATACAGAGGAACTTTTCTATGCCATGCTAGTCAGCCTCATTCCACAGCAATACTGTAAAAACCGTTTTGCCCAATTATTGCAATATCATGACCGACTGCCCTCTGATACATCTTTGCGGGCATTGCGGTTATGGCTTAGTCATATAACTCATCGCTAACAATATCATCGTGGGTCTGATCAAAAATTTTATTAAATTGATGAATAAGCAGTCAGTATATATTTTACCATAATACAAATATTGCCTTTGTTTGTTTTTATGCTATATTTTCTCTATGAAAAATATTTCCACTCCTGAAGCCGTTAAGGCCTTTGCTGTTACGGCACTTCTTTCCTCTCCGCTTGCATGTGTGCCCGCCCATGCGCAGGATGTCCGCACATTATCTCGTATCGTCCCTGCTTACATGAATTCCCTTAAACAGGTTTACAGAAGTCAGGCTGGACAAGATATTATTACAGGCACCCAAAGTTCACCCAATATTGCCAATAGGGCCTATGCTACAATAGCAAAAGCCATCGTAAGAGGCCGATATGATAATTTACCTTACAAGACACAATATGAATTATTAGGGTGTCATTTTCAGGATTTATCTGCGTTTTCAGGAAGTTTGGCCAATCAATATCAAACCAACCCCTCGCTTCCCAGATTCAAAGCGCCGTTTTTTGCTAAAATCTCACAAGATGCGGCCAGAGCCTCACATGACCTGCAAGCCATAGGTTATAATGAAAATTGCCGACAGATACGGGCTGATTTTGCCACCTATCTGTTACGTTAATAAGGTCTTTTGAAACTCTTTGAATTATTATATTGTTCTTTCCCATGAACAATTCGTCACCGCTTCGCATTGCTATGGCGCAAATGAACCCTGTTGTCGGGGACATAAAAGGCAATGCCGACAAAATACTCGATATTTATGATGCGCAAAAAGACAATAGCGATCTCATTATCTTTTCCGAGCTTGTTATCTGCGGTTATCAGCCGGAGGATTTGGTGTTGCATGACAGTTTCATGCGCACTTGCAAAGCCGAAGTCGAGCGCATTGCGGCAAATACCTCGTCCGAAGGGCCGGCTTTAATCATTGGTTGCCCATGGATTAACGAAAAGGGGGAACGTCAAAATTGCGCCCTGTTTATTTATGACGGAGAAATTCGCCATATTATTGCCAAGAGGGAATTACCCAATTATGGGGTGTTTGACGAGATGCGCGTTTTCAGGCACGGAAAAATGCCGGAGCCGGTCTCATTCAAAGGATACAAATTTGGTATCGGCATTTGCGAGGATTTCTGGTTTTCTCCTGTTGCAATGCATTTGGCGGCGCAAGATGCAGATATTCTGATCTCCATCAACGGCAGTCCGTTTGAAATCGGCAAGGATAAAAAGCGGTTGGAGATCATGCGTGCGCGTATCCGTGAAACGGGGCTTCCCGCCATTTACGTTAATCAGGTCGGCGGCCAGGATGAGGTCGTCTATGACGGGGGCTCTTTCGCTTTGAACGCGAATGGCGATCTTGCTTATCATTCCATGTTTTTTTATGAGGAATGTGAAACAATCATGCTTCCCTTTAACAGCAAGATTGAATTTACGCCGCCTGAGACTAACCGCCTGATTTATGAATCTCTGAAACTCGGCCTTCACGATTACGTTACTAAAAACGGCTTTCCGGGCATTTTACTGGGTTTAAGCGGCGGGATTGACAGTGCCTTGTCAGCGGTTATCGCCGTGGATGCCTTGGGTGCGGACAAGGTGCACTGTGTTATGATGCCCTCTCCCTATACTTCGCAAGAGTCCCTTGATGATGCGGCGACACTGGCGGAAAATCTTGGTTGCACTTACGATATTATACCCATTGACCCTGCCATGCAGGCTTATAATACAATGTTGAATTCCCCCACGGGCATTACGGCTGAAAACCTGCAATCACGTATTCGCGGCATGACCCTAATGGCCTTGTCAAATCAGTCAGGCAAAATGGTGCTTTCCACAGGTAATAAATCGGAAATGGCGGTCGGTTATGCCACGCTCTATGGCGATATGTGCGGCGGCTTCAATGTTTTGAAGGATGTCTATAAAACGCAAGTATTTGAATTATCACGCTGGCGCAATGAGCAGGATTTTATCATGCCCGAACGCATTATCACGCGTCCCCCTTCTGCAGAGTTGGCCCATAACCAAAAAGATGAAGACAGCCTTCCTCCCTATCCAGTCTTGGATAAAATCCTTCACGGATTGATCGAG
>DCKW01000082.1 GCA_002320485.1 Micavibrio sp. UBA1664 | reverse complement strand
TAACCCACGCCCTTGGCGGTCAATCCTATGATTGGGGATTTCAATTGAAGGATGATAAGGGTTTATTTACCGATTATTCAATCGTATCAATGGACAGTGTTGGGTTTGATCCGGATGAAATTCGATTTTTTAATAAAGAATTTGGTATGTTTCCCAAAACCTGTATTGGTTTTGACAATTCTTCACAAGAGGAATCTGCCAAATTGGCAATTACAGTTATCAAGACCATGCAAAAAACATTTCCCGCCTTGATTTTCGATCCTTACAGCGTTGTGGGTGCAATGATTATCGGCAAGGATATTCAAAAAATTGTTTTTGCGCCTCTATAATAAGATGGAGGTATATGTATGACCGACGCCCCCGATATAGGGCAATTGAAATTGGACGCCGTGTTATGGTTCGGCTCCGCAGTCACAGCATTCAATCAAGAATATTTTTCCAGAGAAGGAGAATTATTTGTCATCACAGACATTGAGACGAAAGATTATATTATTGTGATTGATACAAACCATTCATCATTAAGTGAAAGATTACAGCGCATCAATTTTATTAATCAGTCTGTTTACGAAGCCGGAAAGGCTATATTATGCCTTGTTTCTGACAAGGATTTTGAGCAACCGAATACCAAGAATATTTTGTTTTTCAATACTCTTCCCGCACTCTTTGATCATGTTATAAAAAATGCAGATATTTCATAAATTCTGACAAGAAAAACTTGCATATTGGTGCAGGGCAATATAATACTCCAATTTGATAATTAATAAATTTAATTTGTATTAATAACAAAGATTGTGAGGAGTTTGCTATGAGTGATGACAAAAGTTTGGTTGCTATTTATCAAAGTCATATCAGGCAGGCCCCTACACCCGAAGACCAGTCTAGTATTACTAAAGCAGCTCTAAAAATGATCCGCCATAATGAAGAAAAAGTAAGACTTTCAAGAGGGCCCTCACCTACTGCGCGTACGATGGATGACATTGCAAGATTGCATGAATTACACAAGCAAACCGAGGCGTTAAAGGTGGCGGTCGCAAAAAATATTATGAACCGAAATCCGCGTTTGTTTAGAAAATAATATTACCTGGGACTGGCCTGCTTAAAGACTTGCGGTTGCCGGGTTTTCGCGCTACATCATAAATATCATGAAAATCATGTCGTGGAACATCAATTCAGTCCGGTTGCGCGCGCCTATTGTCGTTCGAATGGCTGAGGAGGCTCAACCTGATATTGTATGCCTGCAAGAAACAAAATGTCCTGATGAGGCTTTTCCGTTTAAGGCTTTTTACAAGGCGGGGTATGAGCATATCCATATTCACGGGATGAAATCCTATAACGGGCAGGCCGTGCTATCGAAATTTCCTTTTGAAAGCCATGAAATTTATCACCGGTGCGGCAAACAGGATTGTCGCCATATTCAGGTTAAAAGCGGCGGCATTGAAATTCATAATTTGTATATTCCGGCAGGCGGAGATGAACCGGATGTTACCGTTAATGAAAAATACAAACATAAACTGGATTTTGTTGATGAGATGACAGAATGGTTTTTGCAAAAACGCAGCAAAAACGATTCAATTATTGCCTTGGGTGATTTTAATATCGCTCCGCATGAACATGATGTGTGGAGCAGTAAACAACTGCAAAATGTTGTTTCCCATACTCCGCCGGAACGGAAAAAAATATTGAAAATGCAGCAAAGTCTGGATTTTGTTGACAGCGCGCGACATTTTATTCCGATGGAGGAAAAAGCCTACAGCTGGTGGTCGTATCGCAACAAAGACTGGAAAAAATCCAATCGTGGACGGCGTCTGGATCATATCTGGGTAACGCCCCCTTTGAAAAATAACTTAAAATCCTATCAGATGTTTTCGCACGCACGTGATTGGGAAAAGCCATCCGATCATGCACCGATCATGATTGAATTAGCCTGAAATAGGGCATTCCTAACTTATTTTTAAACATTTTTGCCTAAACTGAAGCTATGGGAAAGTGGATGTTACCAATGATCGTAGGAATTTGCGGAGGGTTATGTCTCTCCGCCTGTGCCACCGATTCCCATCGTATGGATGTTGCCGCACCTCTGCCTCCCATGACGGATGTCACTATCGGGTTAAGTGATCTTGGCGCCATCCAGCCGGCAACAGGCGGCGTTGCGTTGACTGCAAATGCTGCGCCCGCCAAACCGTCTTGCGGGTTTTCAAGTTTTCAACGCAAGCATACGATCGGATACGAATTCGATGAAAGCCATCATCTATCGTTTAAGGTCAGTCCCAGTTTTGATATATGGGACCCGTCTGATTTTGAAACAAAGGTCTCCCTTCGTTTTACAAAGGCTTTGAGCGGCCCTGCCAATAAACGTCCGAAATGTACCTATGGTAGCGGATTTTACGGTCTTTTACCTTATGCTACTAACGAAGGTATCCACCTTAACGGTCTTTTCGACGGCGGCAATGTTAAATCATTTGTTGAGGACAAATTGCAGGAACGCGAAAATCGACAAAAGGAAAGAGAAGCAAAAATTGCCACCGAAATTTAAATCATAGCTTTTCCCGTGCTCCCCGCTGCCATAACCATAATCCCAGACTGCCTAATATCATTAACTGAATTGCAACAAACATTAAGCCTGTAATAATCGAATAATGATCTGTAAGCCATCCCAACACAAAACTGGTTGGAATAAATACCAGATTGATTAACAGACCGAGCGTAGACAAAATTGTGGCCCTTCGTGCGGGATCGGCGTGTTTGTTAATGGCATTTTGCACAAATGGAAATCCGAAACCCCATACTCCTGAAACGATCAGAATAAATAATATTGAGAACGGAACTTGAAAAACAGATGCCAGAAACGCAGCAAAAATAGGAATACAGGTCATGCAGGCAATGACCATGCGATTTCCCAAACCATGTTTTATTACATGCCCGTAATGCCCCAGAAAACCGCCAAATAAAAATCCCGCTGCGCTGACGAACCCGAACCAGAAAACAGGAATCCCAACGTGTTGCATATAAGGCTGTTGCATCCATAAAAACATCTTTGTCGTGCAAAACAGGATTGTTGAGACAAGAATAATGCCCCCTATCTCCTTATGCCCGTGAAGCGCATATTTGATCGTAACCATCATATCGTATATCGGATTTTTTTCCGCCGAGCGTTTAACGCGTGGAGGTTCTGTAATAAGACAGGCACAAATTAATGCAATCACTTGCGAGCCTGCATCAAAGGCCAGCGGCAATTTCGGGTGAATTTGAAACAGTAACCCGCCCGTCAATGCCGCCCCCGCAACGGAATACAAGGCGATGGCATGGCGTTTCCCTTCCAACCGTTGGTAGGCATCGATTTTCCCCTTCGTTGCAAGCGTATCGTAAATGATGGCCGTGACCGTACCTGAATTAAAGGCAACACCAACACCCATAATGCCCATGAAAAACATGACCGACCAAAAATTGGTCACAAACAACATGCCGCAATAGCCGAGGATGCTGAAAAAACATCCTGCGATCAGTGTACCTTTACGGCTCCACACATCGGACAGCCAGCCGCTGGGCACCTCCATGGCAATCACTACGGCCGCGAATAACGCCTCTCCCATTAGCAAATGCCGAAACTCCAGCCCTAACACAGTCTGAAAATAGGGTAGAAGCACGGGCAGGATAAAAATTGTGTTAATCATCATCACATAAACGTAAACAAGGCGAATGTTTAAGCGGGCGTTCATGGCTTGCACCCCCATTTTACGTTAAAATCCTGCAAGTGGTCGGCGTTATACAGGCAATACCAGTGTTTGTTAGTGATTGATCCGTCAGGTAGTTGATCCTCGTTATGAACCGTGTATTCAAATTCAAACCCTGCCTTTTCAATCACACGGCGGCTGGCGTCGTTGCCTTCCGAATGAACGATAATGACCTTGTTTGCTTTCAAAACGTCAAAGGCATATTTGATCAAGGCTTTAGTCCCTTCCGTGGCAAAGCCTTGCCCGTTAGCAGATGTGCGGTACCAGTATCCAATCTCGATAATACGGGTGTTCCAGTCAAAACGGTGTAGTCCTGTT
Source organism: Micavibrio sp. UBA1664 (assembly GCA_002320485.1). Taxonomy (GTDB): domain Bacteria; phylum Pseudomonadota; class Alphaproteobacteria; order Micavibrionales; family UBA1664; genus UBA1664. Next base: position 1,672 of record DCKW01000082.1, on the reverse strand, counting down.
CCGCCTAAAAAACGCCCTGTTGATTTATCGAAAGCATAGAGCGTCATGTCCTGTTTTTGCAGGTAACGAACATGCGCCTCGCGGCAAACGATTTCATCTTCCTCAACGGTGCTGCGTGTCTTTGCCCAGTCCATCCATTGATTGATAAGATCAAAACTTTCTTCTTTGGCTTCATTAATGGCCGTGCCATCCCCGAACCGTGGCTCGCGGATGATAAGTCGATCCGTTTCTATCGGCATCGGTAAATCAATCAAAATCGGGTTTTTGGTGTTAAATTGTGTCATGTTGTTTTTTCCATGTTTCGGCTGTTAATCCAAATTGATGTTCGTCCAACCATTCCCCAGTTGCAAAAGATTGGTGAATTTTCGGTAAAGTCTGCACAAACGTAAATCCGCACTTATCAATAACGCGGCGTGATTTTTCATTGCCTTCATAATAGGCAATATTGATTTTAACTGCTTTGTGTTTGGTAAAAGCATAGTGAAGGATAGCCCTCATCATTTCAGTGGCATAACCTTGACCAAGATAATTGATATTGCCCCAATAGCCTGTTCCGTAAAAATGTGGTTCACCTTCAGGTATTAATCCGCTCGCCATGACAAAATCACCCGTATTTTTATGAAATGCAAAAAGATGCAAACCGCCTTTAGCATGATCTTCTGCGCTGATAACCTCGATGTAATGTTTCAAGGCACTAATAGGTTTTTGCTCGTCGGAGGCCCAGACCATCCACTTTTGTAGTTCGTGCCAATTTGCCTCTTTCGCGTTTTGTACCGCATCCAGATCAGCAAGTGTAGGAACGCGTATAATCAACCGTTCGGTTTCAATGATCGTATTTAAATGTGCCATATCCCTTAATCTTTCTTTATTTATAAGAAAAGCGGGAAATGGTCTTTAACTGATTTGATAAGTAGAAGAAAATATCCGGCCTTTCGATGTGGTGGCCGGAGTAATAAACTTATTGCACCAACCTGTCGTTCCGATTTCTGGAATTAATCGGCGCATAACCTCGTTTTGTCCCTTCGGCAATCATACCGAGTGTCAAAATCGCGATCATGCAAACAAGTTGTTCAATACCCATATTTAATGGAACCATAGTTAGTCTTTGAAAAGCAAGAAAAATTTGCAGTGTAAAAATCGACGCATTTTCCGCCCTTTTCCCAGTCGCCGTAACGGGTTGGTTCAGGCCCTTTCGGCCCGCCTTTTTCAATTTTTTTGTCGGATGCCGTTTTTGATGTCGAGGATTTTTGAATTGAAATGGATTTTATTTTGTCGTTTTTTTCTGTCATAACATTATATTAGTCGAATATGGAGGAAAAACAATGACCCACCCGCTAAGTAAACACCGCGCCCGTATTGATGAGATTGACCGCGACTTGATGCGATTGTTTGGCGAGCGGTTTGAAATTGTTCGTGAGGTGGGGCACTTAAAGGCCGATGAAAATATGAATTTGAAACTGTTTCAAAAGGCGCGCGTTGAAGAAGTGCTGAACAATGTCACAAAGCTGGCGCGGGAGTATAATTTGTCGGAAGAACGCTTCCGCCATATTTTTATCCAGTTGATTGATTATGCTCATGAGATTGAAGGTCATATCAAGGAGGATCGTTTATAAAAAATGGGATATATGAAGACATTCGTATTAATGGCGGCGATGACCGCCCTGTTTATCGG
>DCKW01000034.1 GCA_002320485.1 Micavibrio sp. UBA1664 | reverse complement strand
AAGCGATTTATCCTTCAAGTTCCACACAGGTTTTAGAATGTTTTCGGCAAGAATAGCCGACGGTGCCAATAATGTCCCCGAAGCGGTCGACATGATGGCTGAAAGTAACGCCCCAAAAAACAATATCTGGATTACAATCGGCGCACGGCCCAGAATAAATTCCGGTAAAATACGTTGCGTGTCACCGCCTTCCGCCATGTGGCCTTCAACCAATGCAGGGTCGATCATAGATGCGCCAAACACAATAAAAATCGGCACAAAGCAAAAGATGATATAAAAACTTCCGCCCAAAACAGTCCCTATAACGGCGGTCTTCTCACTGCGTGCCGACATCACGCGTTGGAAAACGTCCTGTTGCGGGATCGAGCCTAATGCCAGAGTGATAAAAGTACCAACAAACCCGAGAATAGCGGCCATATTCCACTCAGGCCAGAAATCGAAACGGTTCTGATTTTTCGCTTCCTGAATAACAGCGGTTGCACCGCCCTCGACATTCATGGCAACAAGAATTGCCACGGCGATTAACCCAACCAGTATCATCATCATTTGAATAAAATCGGTATAGGCCACCGCCCACATTCCGCCGATGACGGTATAAATCACCACGGCAGTAATCCCCACCACCATGGCAAGGGTAAAAGGGATGGCATCGCCGCTGACAATCTGGATAATCAGGCCTAATGCGACGACCTGCGCCGCAACCCAACCGAGATAGCTGATACAGATTGCAACGGAAACCAATAGCTCGACCGTGCGTCCGAATTTGCGTTTGTAAAAATCGCCAATCGTCAATAACTTCATACGGTAAAGGCGTGCCGCAAAAAATAATCCCACAAAAATCAGACACAGACCGGCACCAAAAGGATCGGCAACAATTCCGCCCATCCCCTCCTCTATAAAAGTGGAGGGAATACCTAAAACGGCTTCCGATCCAAACCAAGTGGCAAAAACCGTGGCGATGGTAACATAAAGGGGAAGCGAGCGTCCCGCCAGAACGAAATCGGATGATCCTGCGATTTTACGGCTGGCATAAAGCCCTATGAATATTGTGAAAAGGATATAAAGGATAACAAAAAGGCTTAATGTTTCCAATGCAACAGGCTCCCTATGGTAAAATAATATTATCTATTCGATATTTTCATTAAACCCCTATCTCCACAAGCGGTATTTTGAAGGATAAATATGTCTGTCGTTAATTCGGTTTTACCGCTTTATGTCGATTTACCTTCTCTGCCGCCTATGCTAAATATCACTACATGATACCACGTTACACGACTGAAAAAATGGCGGAGATATGGGCGCCGGAAAATAAATTCCTGCATTGGTTGGCCATTGAAGCCGCAGCGGCCAAAGCAATGGAGGATAACGGTACCATTCCCGCAGGAACCGCTGCCGCCATTGGCACGGCAAAAATCGATGTAGCGCGTATTGAAGCCATCGAAGCCGAAACCCGTCATGATGTAATTGCTTTTTTAACCTCTGTCAGCGAACAAATTGGTGAACCGGCCAAATTCATGCATCAGGGCATGACATCATCCGATGTTGTTGACACTGGATTTTCACTTCTCCTGCGCGATAGCGGTTGCCAGATCATGGCCCGTTTGGAAAAAGTTATGTCCGCATTAAAAAAACAGGCAAAGGCGCATAAACATACTCTATGTATCGGTCGGTCTCACGGCATCCATGCGGAGCCGACGACATTCGGCCTGAAAATGGCATCTCACTATGCCGCTTTTGCCCGTTGTCACCTGCGCCTTGATGAGGCCATTGAGGAAATATCGATTTGCGCCATTTCAGGACCGGTCGGAACGCACGCCACTTGCCCGCCCGATGTGCAAGCCAAGGTCGCCGATGCCTTGCATTTAAAACCTGAAACGATTTCAACACAAATAATTCCGCGTGATCGTCACGCCATGTTTTTCTGCACCCTTTCGGTGATTGCCGGATGCATTGAAAATCTTGCCACCGAAATCCGCCACTTACAACGTTCGGAAGTCCGTGAAGCCGAGGAGTTTTTCCACGGAAAACAAAAGGGATCATCGGCAATGCCGCATAAACGTAACCCCGTTCTGACAGAAAATCTGACAGGGCTTGCGCGGGTGATCCGCGGGGCCGCCGTTCCCGCATTGGAAAATATAACATTATGGCATGAGCGCGATATATCACACTCCTCTGTTGAACGTACCACGTTACCGGATGCAATTATGGCCTGCGACTTCGCGCTTGAAAGACTGCAAATGGTTGTCGAGCAATTGGTGATCTATCCCGAACGTATGCGCGAAAATATGGACTCTCTTGGCGGGCTGATTTATTCGCAAAAGGTTTTGTTAGCACTCACACAAGCCGGAATGAACCGCGAGGAAGCGTATAAAATTGTGCAGGAAATTTCTATGAATGTTTGGGAATCCGGCTGTAAGGAAAGCTTTCTTGAACAATTGAGAAATGACACTCGCATCAATGCAGTCATACAAGATGACAATCTTGTCGAATTATTTAATCCACAAGGTTATTTGACACATATCAGCGAACTGGTTGATCGTGCCTTAGAATCATCATAATCTTCCTGTTCAATATCTGTACTATATTTAATTAGGAATGATCTAAATAATGAAAAAATTGTTGCAATTTATGTCCTTTTTCGCTTTTGTGCTGGTACTAACCTCACACACAACGAAAGCACAAGACATGGATAATATTCTCTATCTCGATTTACCTTATGGCCGTGTTGCCATTGAAATGATGCCTAACCTCGCCCCAAAACATGTCGAGCGCATTAAGATGCTTGCCAATGAAGGGTTTTACGATGGGGTTGTTTTTCACCGTGTTATTGATGGGTTCATGGCCCAGACAGGAGACCCTACCGGAACCGGAACCGGGGGTTCGAATTATCCCGATCTTCCCGCAGAATTTTCCGATTATAATTTCGGACGCGGGACAATTGGTATGGCCCGTACATCCGATCCCAACTCTGCCAACTCGCAATTTTTTATCTGCTTTGATGATTGCAGCTTCCTGAATGGTCAATATACTATCTGGGGACAGGTTATTGAAGGGATGGAATATGTTGACCAGATTAAACGCGGGGAGCCGCCACGCAATCCTGATGCAATGACATCAGTGACCGTTGCAGGCGCGGAAAACGAATCCAAGGTTCCGTCAGCAACCAGCCGCTAACCGCTATTACTCTGACATATGCATTTTGCGTATGTCAGAGACTGACATTTCTTTTGAGACTGTCTTGCCACCGATTGTTACTGACACGGTGGCTTTTTCATGATCTTTGCGGTCCACCATCATCGTGCTGACTTCCGTTTCCGGAGTATCGCTACCATAAACCTCTTCCCGTGTTGGAAAAGGAATATCGGCATCAACATTAATAGATGCTTTGCTTTTTTCCTGCATAATAAAAGGGAGTGCAATTAACGCCACAACAATTGTCAGCCACGGAAAACGTCGGTTGCGTCGCCTTTCTTCCCTTGCCTGCATGGTTGCCAAACGTTCATATAAAGGGGATTTATTCATAATTGCCCCTTCACGTTTTGCGCTTAAACTCGCCTGCATAAGCTCATTTTGCCTGGCAAGATCACTATTCATTTGAATACCCATAGTAAAACCTTCTTCCCCCCTTGAGTTGGTATAACTCAATACATATTACCAAACAGAGGTTTCAAAGGTTTTAAAAATGCCTAAAATTTTAAGCAAAAAGGCGTTTATTTTTGGTTATTATAAGCCTCGAGCGATTCCCGTATCATCTGCTCCAACACAGGTTTCAGACGCTGTTGATATTCGGGCATTTTCTCGCGAACCGCCATCCCTTCGGGTGAGGAATAAAATGTCACCAATGCCTGTAACTCTCGTTCAGAAAAAATATCTGCCAATGCCATCTCGGACGTTTTTTGAAGTTGAGGAACCTTAATGGTGCGCTCCAGTATAGACTTAAATAAAACGCGATCGTCTTTCGGAACCTGTAAAACAAGATTTTCTATCGCCGTATTCACCTCGTCCTGCACAGGCACGACTTGCGAATATTGTTTTGCCAAATCGATTTTTTTCGCCAGATCCGCAGAAGATTCTTCTTGTGCCATCGCCGGCATGGACAAAACGGCAACGGACAACCCGGTCATTAGTAATGTCTTCATATTAAAACGCTCCTTCATATATGTTTTTAAAATGGAATATCATCTTCAAAATCATCATGAACGGGAGCAGATGACCCCTGTTGTTGATATCCGCCGCCTGATGATTGCTGTTGCGGGCGTTGCTGATATCCGCCGCCCTGATTGTCATTACGGGAATCAAGCATGGTCAGATTACCGCCAAAGCCTTTTAAAACGATTTCAGTTGAATATTTGTCCTGCCCGTTTTGGTCCTGCCATTTGCGGGTTTCCAATTGGCCTTCAATAAAGACTTTGGATCCTTTACGCAGATAGTTTTCACAAACACTGACCAAACCATCGTTAAAAATCGATACACGGTGCCATTCTGTTTTTTCACGACGCTCACCGGTGTTTTTGTCTTTCCAGTTTTCGGAGGTTGCAATAGACAAATTACAGACGCGACCACCATTTTGCATGGTTCTGATATCGGGGTCGGCCCCCAAATTTCCTATAAGCATTACACGATTTAGCGATCCGGCCATTGTTCCCTCTTTCTTGATCAATAATTCATTATCTTAATTCAGGATTAAGGCCTTACAAGGGCAAAGTCAACCTGCCCTGTCAAGCAATACACAGCCAAAATAGAATAAAATTTTAAAGAAGAAAATATATGGTGCCCCCGAGGAGAATCGAACTCCTACTTCCAAAGGAAACTGGATTTTGAATCCACTTATAAATGTTGGTGGGCGCGGAGAGACTCGAACTCTCACGCCTTGCAGCGGTGGATTTTGAATCCACTGCGTCTACCATTCCGCCACGCGCCCTTGCCGCAACATTCGCAACATTGTATACACATCCGCAATAGTTGCCGCAACAAGTTTTTAATTTAATTACTCATAGGGAAAAAGCCAAAATAATTTTATAAACTCTTTCAAGGCCCATAAAGAATTGCTCATAATCCCCTCAATATTCGCTTCTAAGAATATTGTCCAAAATGTTGGAGTATAGCCAAACGGTAGGGCAGCAGTTTTTGGTGTCGCCATCCCTGGTTCGAATTCAGGTACCATTTTAAAATCCTGTAATTTTAAATAGATATTTATGTTGAAAAATAGTGCAGTGCACTGTAATTCTTAAGCGATTTATTTTTACTAAGGATGACCAATCATGACACAAAAAATCGCCCTGATCACAGGTGTAACAGGACAAGATGGCGGGTATCTTGCCCAATTATTGTTGGATAAGGGATATATTGTGCACGGGTTGCGTCGCCGTTCATCCTCCTACAACATGCCGAGAATCGATCATTTGCTCGGCCATCAGAATTTTCATCTGCATTACAGTGATATGACTGATTCAACAAATCTTTTTCGTCTGGTTAAAGAAACCCAACCTGATGAAATTTACAATCTTGCGGCGCAAAGTCATGTCGCAGTGAGTTTTGAAACGCCTGAATATACATCAAATGCGGATGCAACAGGCACGCTCAGACTGCTGGAAGCCATTCGCATTCTGGGACTGGAGAAAAAAACAAAATTCTATCAGGCCTCTACGTCCGAATTGTACGGTAAAGTGCAGGAAACCCCGCAAAAGGAAACAACACCATTTTATCCACGCTCCCCTTATGCCGCAGCAAAACTTTACGGCTATTGGATTACGGTCAATTACCGCGAGGCTTATGACATGTTTGCCTGTAACGGCATCCTGTTTAACCATGAAGGGCCGACACGCGGCGAAACTTTCGTAACACGCAAAATCACCCGCGCCGTTGCCGCAATCAAACAGGGACAGCAGGAAAAATTGTCCATAGGAAATATCGACGCCAAACGCGATTGGGGTCACGCCCGCGATTATGTGGAGGGGATGTGGCGCATCCTGCAGGCTGACGAGCCGGAAGACTTCGTTCTTGCCACCGGCGAAACGCACACTGTACGCGAATTTATCGAACTGGCATTTGCCGAGGTCGGTATTACCGTTCAGTGGAAAGGCAAGGATGCCGAGGAAAAAGGGCTTTGCGCCGAAACAGGTAAAGTATTGGTGGAAATTGATCCGCGCTTCTTTCGTCCGACAGAGGTAGATCTATTGCTGGGCGATCCGACAAAGGCCTACCAAAAATTGGGATGGAAACACTCTACCCCTTTCAAAGATCTTGTAAAAGATATGGTAGAGGCTGATATGAAAGCGGTTGAAATCGAAAAAACGTACCGCCGTCATGGTTTCGAATAACGTGTTATTGGGCGGCGGCCGGTGTAGTGTCGCCGCCTTTTATTTCCTTTATAGCCTTTTGCGATTCGCTTGCAAGACATGATGCATAGGAGTGAAAGCCTGTATTCGAAAACACATTAATATTATTTTCACTTTTCAACGAATACAAAAATAACCCGACAGGAACGGTGCTGACCAAATACAATATGACAAAGACAAAGATTAGTATAATTTTGCGTATTGTCATTGGTTTGCTTCTTTTATGCGGTTCATTTCAAACGCTGTAATACACTATTTAAAACACAGATGAAAGTATGATTGCCGCTGCACAAAAACATGTTGCTTTATCAATTGAAGATTTATAACGTGCCATCGTAAACACATATTTAGCGCCTATAGAAAGTATAAGCCCCATGGGTTCGGAAACATTTGATATAACCGGAAAACGGATTTGGGTTGCAGGTCATCGCGGTATGGCGGGAAGCGCAATTGTCCGCCGCCTGCAACAGGAGAATTGTGAGATCATAACCGCGACACGCGATGAGGTCGACCTGAGAAACCAGGAACAAACGATCGCATGGATCAAATCCAACAAACCCGACGTCATTTTTCTGGCCGCAGCAAAGGTTGGTGGCATTTGGGCCAATGACACCTACCCTGCGGACTTCCTGTATGAAAATCTGATGATCGAGGCCAATGTCATTCATGGCGCCTATCTTGCAAAAGTGGAGAAGCTGGTTTTTCTCGGATCCTCGTGTATTTATCCGAAAATGGCCCCGCAACCGATGAGCGAAGACGCGCTTTTAACCGGCCCTCTGGAGCCGACAAACGAATGGTATGCCATTGCCAAAATCGCAGGGATAAAAATGTGTCAGGCCTATAGGAAGCAATATGGATGTAACTTCATATCCGCTATGCCGACAAATCTCTTCGGTCAGGGCGATAATTATGACGAAAAAGGAAGCCATGTTGTCGCCGCCCTCCTTCAAAAGGCCCACCGCGCCAAACAGGCGAATGATAGCAGCATGGAATTATGGGGAACCGGAACCCCTTTGCGCGAGTTTCTCTATGCTGATGATCTTGCCGACGGGCTTGTGTTTTTGCTGAAAAATTATTCCGACGCCCCACATGTCAATATAGGCAGCGGCAAGGAACATACCATTCGCGAATTGGCGGAAACGATCAAAGACGTTGTCGGATTTAAGGGCGACCTCACATTCGACACAAGCAAACCTGACGGGACGCCACGAAAATTGATGGATAATTCACGCATAGAATCAATGGGATGGAAAGCACAAACAGCATTAAAAGATGGTCTTGAAACCGCTTATCAATGGTATTTGGAGAATAAAGCTTGATCCAGAAACGCAATCTTTACTGGTCCGCCACGGAGTTTCTGTGCGTTTTGTTTGTCCAGTTTTTTGTAATGCGTTTTATCATCGACCAGTTGGGTATCGAAGCGCTGGGTGTGTGGGCGGTGTTAATGTCAACGGCCGCGATTGCAGGCTTTCTGGGCATGGGAACGGCATCCGGCCCCGGACGTTTTCTGGCAATCGCTTATGGTCGAAATGACAATGAAGAAATCGAACGGATTTTATCAACCATCATGTTGGGAACTGTTCCGATATATATTTTATTAGGATGCCTTTTTTATTATCCCCTACTGTGGGGGCTGGGATTTGTCTTGAAAGATGCAGCCTTGGTAGAAGGGCGTGAATTATTGATTTTTGCCTTAGGATCATACGTGTCCCAGATGATTTCCACCACTTTCGCCTCCTCTTTAACAAATTTGCATAAAGGATATTTAAAAAGTCGTATCGGCATTACCTCCAGTATTTTAAAGGCGGTTTTATCGGTATTGCTGATTAAAAATTATGGCCTTGTCGGTCTGGCAATGGCCCAGATTTTAAGTTACGGCTATATCCTTATCCTGTCTATTATCCTGCTTAAAATCAATATCGGCGTCCGTCTGCATAAATTATTTGTATGGCACACAGACAGATTTAAAACCATCATCCTGTTCGGGGGGAAAATGCAGGTCACTTCAATCGGATGGTCGCTGTTCGAGATGTCGATCCGCTTCCTGATGGCGCGTTTTGGCGGTCTGGATGCGGTGGGATATTATGAAGTTGCCTATAAAATTGCATCACAGGCAAGAATTTTCATTTTCTTTATCGGGCA
>DCKW01000025.1 GCA_002320485.1 Micavibrio sp. UBA1664 | reverse complement strand
TTTGCGTCTGTATTATGGGCCTCATTACTGTTTTTATTACCTGTCACGCCAATTGTCGGTGTTATGTCTCTCGTTATCCTTGTCGGGTATGTCGTTTTCCAATATCAACTCGCAAAACGTGGGGAACGTGACGTGGAGCCGTATCTTGAAATGGAAAAAACCGCTGAGGAAACCGCCCCGGTCAATCATAAAAAGGCAATTGTAATGGTCATTGGCGGACTTATCGGCTTAGCAATAGGAGCGGAATTGCTTATCCGCGGTGCTGTAACCACCGCCCGTATCCTGAATGTCCCTGACGGTATTATAGGTTTGACAATTGTGGCCATCGGAACATCGTTGCCCGAGCTGACGACCTGCGCCGTGGCCGCCATGAAACGTCAGGTGGATGTCATTATCGGAAATCTTGTCGGCTCCAACGTATTCAACCTGATGATGATTTTGGGATCGATGGGTATCATGAAAGCCTATGATATTCGTGTGACTGACATCTCAATGTTACAACAGGACATGTCAATTATGCTGGGCGTCACAGGCCTGTTCATTCTGACACTGGTCATATTTAAAAAAGTGCCCAGAACTGCCGGTGTGATTTATACATTGGCGTATTGCGGCTATATGGTATTATTAACCGTTCAATCGATTTAAAGGGTAATAAAGGGCAATGCAAAAAAACGAACTGGATTACATCAACCTCAGTGAAAAAGATATGACGGTCAAGGTTTTGCGGGTTGCCGCAGGATGGGACCTTAAGGAATTTGACGGGGAAAATATCGATGTGGATCTCAGTTGTTTCATCCTTGGCAGTGACGGAAAAACAAGGGAAGACGGCGATTTTGTATTTTACAATAATTTAAAATCTCCCGACCTGGCCGTGCGTCACTTGGGTGACAATCGCGACGGAATGGGCGAAACCGATGATGAAGCCATCATTATCGACATCGGGGCATTGGCCTATAATGTTTATAAAATTGTATTTGTCGCCTCCATCTATTTTGCGGACGACAGGAATCAGGACTTCACGCATGTCGATAATGCTTATGTCAGGGTTGTGAATGAAACAACTGACGAAGAACTGGCCCGCGACGACATGGAGGAAAAATTCGAACGCGCAACGGCTGTCAAATTTTGTGAGCTGGAACGGGTAGGCTCAGAATGGCATTTCCGCAAACTGCACAAACCTCTTGAAAAGGGTTTGCGTGAGGCCGCAGAAAGCTATGGCTGTATTATTTCGTCTATAGGTTAGGCTGCAGCCTTTTTAATACCGCCCTCGGTTGCATAGCGTTTCACAAACGCCTTGATCAAGCTGGCAAGATTTTCAGCATTTTTTTCCGCCCAATATAATGTGCCGTCATGGCTCAGGACTTCGTCGCTCATCCCTGCGGCCAGATTAGTCACAGATGAGACGCCAACACACTCCATACCGCAATGACGCGCGACGATGTTTTCAGACACAGTGGACATCCCGACAAGGTCAGCCCCCAGCATCCGCATCATTTTAATTTCGGCATGGGTTTCAAACGCAGGTCCAAGGCAACCCAGATAGACGCCTTTTTTCAAATCATAATTTATACCCGATGCCGCATCTTGTAGCATTGTTTGCAAATCACTGTTCCAGCAATTATCCATGCTTGGAAAACGTGGCCCCCATTCATCATCATTCAAACCAACAAGCGGGCTTGTCCCTGTAAAATTGATGTGGTCATTGATCATCACCAGCGACCCAGGGCCGATCTCGGGATTAAACGACCCTGCGGCATTGGTTAAAAACAATGTTTCCACCCCAATGGCTTTTAACGTACGTATCATCACTTTCAAATTTTCAGCGCGATCATAACCCTCATAAAGGTGGACGCGGCCTTTTAAAAAAATCACCGGCATATCATGCAAAGTGCCGATATGCATTTCACCGCCATGACCCTGAACGCTTGGCACAGGAAAACCCGGAAGCTCCTTATAATTGATAACAGTCGCGTTTTCGAGGGAATTTACAAGATCACCCAAACCAGAACCCAATGTCACGGCAAGTTTCGGCGTTTCACCATTCCAACGTTCAAGAATAATTTTTTTTGATTGTTCAATATTGGTATTCATTAGCCGTATGTCCTCTTGCAATTTTATTTCAATATGGTTTAACAAGGAACAGGTATGAAGGCAACGACTGATCGTTAATTTTACATTGTTAAATGTGAAGGTTTCGCAACCGGCATCATTTTTTCTGTGGTCATTATTTTACCCAAATCGGTATTAGAATTCGGATTTGCAAAAGCTTTTATTTTATCAGGCTGAACCGCGATAGAGAGCCATTGAATAGGCAAGTCAAGTTGACGGCCATAAACCAATTTCATTTGATCGGTATCAAATATATCGGCACGACCAACCAAAGAAGAATCATTCTTTGGAGCAATCAAAGGGACAAACCCTTTAAACTGCTCCGATTGTGACAAAAAATTTGTATCGACTTCAATATATGTTCCAACCGCCGCAACGATTGCAGCCCCTGTTTTAGAAATCCTCTCCGCCCATCGGTCAGGGGAGTTTTGAGAGTCAATTGTATTGGCCAGTTTTGCAGGCTCGGCAACATCCGTTGACTGTGAAAATCGATCAAATGACGAGCGCGTCCATGACAGATTGCGCCCGTTTGGAATATGCGCGATAAAAACCATATCGTATTGATGATCTTCATCCAGAAAATTGCGTTTATCAGCAAAGTTAATTGTGTCGAATTCAGGTTTTTGGGAGACTGAAATACCGGAACGGCGCATATAGTCTAGCGCAGGCATCACCATTTTAAAATCTTTACACTCAGGGTCATTCTCAAACCCTTTAAATCCGCCGACAACCGCAATTTTTTGAATTTGGCTTGGCTCAGATACAGAAGAAAATCCTTGGCGTGCAGACTCTGTTTTCATAGGTTTCGTCCTTATTTGCGATGAATGCATTTTATACCATGATTATAACCAATATGTCAATATATTATGTCTTTAAACATGATAGTTTTTCATTTATAAAACACTATGCAACACGATCATATATTAATTCTCGATTTCGGTTCTCAGGTAACGCAATTGATTGCGCGGCGCGTCCGCGAGCATGGGGTGTACTCTGAAATCTGGCCGTACAATCACGCCGATGAGGACCGTATCCGCGCATATAATCCAAAGGCCATTATCCTCGGAGGCGGGCCCGCCTCCGTCACTGATGAAGGCTCCCCCCGTGCGCCATCATGCATCTTTGACATGGGCATTCCAGTTTTAGGCATATGCTATGGCCAGCAAACCATGATAGCGCAATTGGGCGGCAAAGTTGAAAAACAAGATCACCATGAATATGGCCGCGCCGAGATTAAAGTGACCCATAATTGCGCCCTGTTCAGCAGCACATGGACGGAGGGCTCCACACCCACTGTCTGGATGTCGCATGGTGACCGCGTCACAGACATTCCCGAAGGGTTTGAGATTGTTGCCACATCAAAGGGCGCGCCTTATGCGATTGTTGCCGATGAAAGCCGCCATTATTACGGCATCCAGTTTCACCCCGAGGTCATGCATACGCAAAACGGGTCAGAGATCATCCGCAATTTCGTGATTGATATTGCAGGGTGCAAGGGCGATTGGACAATGGCTGCCTATAAAGATGAGGCGATTGCCAAAATCCGTGAGGAAGTCGGCAACGAAAAGGTTATTTGCGGCCTGTCTGGCGGGGTTGATAGTTCCGTCGCCGCAGTTCTCATCCATGAAGCCATCGGCGATCAACTGACCTGCATTTATGTGGATACGGGCATGATGCGTAAAGGCGAAAGTGACCAGGTGGTCAAGCTTTTCCGCGATCATTATAACATTCCCCTGATCCACGAGGATGCAAGCACTGTGTTTTTAGGCAAATTAGAGGGTGTCAGTGACCCCGAAAAGAAACGCAAAATCATCGGCGGTACTTTTATCGATGTGTTTGACGAATGTGCATCACGCATCGGCGGGGCGCAGTGGCTGGCGCAAGGGACACTCTACCCCGATGTAATTGAAAGCGTGTCATACACGGGCGGCCCCAGCGTCACAATCAAGTCACATCACAATGTCGGCGGATTGCCTGAGAAAATGAACCTCAAAATTCTCGAGCCATTGCGTGAATTGTTTAAAGATGAAGTGCGCGATTTAGGCCGCACCCTCGGCCTGCATGATAATTTCGTTTCGCGTCATCCCTTCCCCGGGCCGGGTCTGGCGGTCAGATGCCCAGGCGAGATTACCAAAGAAAAACTCGACATATTGCGCGAGGCGGATGCGGTTTATCTCGACGCCATCCGCGAAGAAGGGCTTTACAATGAAATCTGGCAGGCGTTTGTCGTCCTCCTCCCCGTTCGTACGGTGGGGGTAATGGGTGACGGGCGCACCTATGATTATGCCTGCGCCCTGCGCGCGGTAACAAGTGCCGACGGAATGACCGCGGATTTCTACCAGTTTGAAATGGATTTCCTAAGCCGCGTGGCAACGCGCATCATTAATGAAGTCCGCGGCATCAACCGCGTCACCTATGACATCACGTCCAAACCCCCGGGAACGATCGAATGGGAGTAGAGTAAAGTTTGTAATTGATATCTTTTAATCATTTATATAGTTGTATTATATGAGTACAATCGTAATTCCATATTTAAAAGCAGAATCATTCAATTGTCCGCATTGCCATGCCCTTTCTCAACAGTATTGGTACGATGTGCATACAGACTATAAACCCAAAAGAGATCTCAATTTTTGGACGGATGAAAATACATTAACTTTTTTAGAAGAAGAGCGTGAAAATATTCCAGATGAAATAGTAGCTCTTTTCGAGCGTAGAAAGAGCGATGATATTTTTATTAGCAATTACGATACACGTGCGGATGGTTGCTTAGTAAATATTTATGTTTCGAAGTGTTATTCTTGTGAAAACATCACAATATGGCATAGAAACAAGATATTATATCCCGAAGAATTTGGAGCAGAAGAACCTAATTCAGATATGCCTCCCGAAATAAAAAAGGATTATAATGAAGCAAGAGCCGTTTTAAAATATTCTCCGAAAGCTTCGGCTGCACTTTTAAGATTATGTATTCAAAAATTGTGTAACCACTTAAATGCAAGCGGTGATAATTTAAATAAACAAATTGGGGAGTTGGTAAAAAAGGGCTTAGATAATAAAATCCAGAAAGCTCTTGATGCTGTACGTGTTATTGGAAATGAAGCTGTACATCCTGGTACGATTAACCTAGATGACAATAAACAGATTGCTTATGCTCTTTTTAAACTTGTTAACCAAATTGTTGAACAGCTCATTACTAATGAAAGAGAAATCGATGAGATTTATGAATTATTACCTGAGAGCGCAAGAAAGAGCATAGAAAAAAGAGATTCCAAATAATTTAAAAGCCTGTTCCATTTAAGCCTTCGCAAACTAAAAGATTTATTATAAAATAATAAATCTTTTAGAACTTGTATAATTCTTGCAACGAAACTAATACATCTCACAACAACACAAAAATATTTGAATAATATACATTTTATGATATCCTATAGACACAATCATCATAAATAATGCGCATGTAATGGTGGTCAAATTCCGAAAAAAATGCATTGTTAGTTTCTGTCGCCGAGGAAATGGCTGATCGCTATTCCCACCAACCAATTATCGGTTTAACATCCCTGCGCTAGCAACCAAAGGCGTGTAAATGTTTGTAAGCAAATAGTCTTAAAACCGTCGCATAGCTTCATTAAACCACGTAAAAGAATTTACACTTTTAAACGATTAGATTACGGACTTACAAAAGCAGGCTTCAAAAATAAAAACCTCTCTGACCTTACTCGTCTTTATGCTATAATCATTCTTAACAAAACATGAAAACCATCTTTGTATAAAAACAAAAATCCTAAGCCGTTTCCTTTAAAATCAATATATTAGCCATTAAAATTTAAGTCTAACCAACTTTAATTGCTAAACTTTGCGAAATCTGGCTGTAATAAAGGTGGCGGAGCTTTTGAATGAAAACGCTCTTCCCACAAACGGATCGCCGTAAATCAGTTTGTAAACCGCGAAGGCCGAAGCGCCCAGCAAGATACTTTCTTTAATAATCACAACATAGGCATCGCTATAAAAACCATAACATACCCATAAAAAAGTCATGAAGGCCATTAAAGTCCGAAAACGCAATCCCTTCATATTAAACAGGGCGTAAGTACCGATTACAGAGGCAATAGCTGGAAAAATGTGAATAATATCGGCTGGAGGGGTCAATATTGCCACGGATATATAAAAACAGGCAAACAAAACCCATATATTGCCCTCGATCTTTGAAGCCAGATAATAACGGATTATGCCTATAATCGTGCAGAAAGCGGCGATGGGCAAGCCAAGTAAAAAGAAATACCCAACCATAAAAACGCTGCTTAACGCCGTCATTTGTTTCATCCGGACGTCACAAATGTTAGCCAGCGCGAAAATATGTATGGTTGCCCCTATAATGCCTAACATACTCGCTATAACGTTTTCCATGCGAGTATGGTAACAATAAAAACTTTAGAAAATGGTTAATCGATATTGATTATTGATACGTATGTACGGTTACCGCATACTTTTATAAACATGCTGCAAAAGTTAAAAACCTATATTCCTGACTGGGCGAAAAAGCCGCAGGACAAGATCGAGAAGGCGTTAAACCTTCCGAAACCTATCCGTGCGGTGAAGGGGCAGCCAACCCGTCAATATGCCGACCATGCCTCTAAAAGCTATATGGAATTGAAGCTGGCCTTTCGTGATGTCGGCCGGATGAATGCGATTATCGAAACTTTGGGCCGTGATTTCCTGACTGCCATGCCTGAGGGCGCCTATGTTTCCCGTTTGGGGCAGATCGCGTTTTTGTACCGCAGGCTTCACGAGGATTTATCAAAAGAATCCATTATCCGTTTGCTGGAGGAATC
>DCKW01000107.1 GCA_002320485.1 Micavibrio sp. UBA1664 | reverse complement strand
CGGAATTGAACCGCCGACACATGGATTATGATTCCACTGCTCTAACCCCTGAGCTACCCCGCCATCAATTTAAGTGGAAGTTATGCCGTGTATACGCTTGAGTGTCAATAATTTTTAACGCCTTTTTTCCAATACCTGAAAAATTATGCTCAACACCATTTATCCTGTTTAATATGGAATGATCTTTAAAAATAGTTGAGTGGTTTAAGCGGCATCATTCTTCAGATGGCCTTCGCTCAGGTCAGTTGAGACAATCCACCCGCCGCCGATAACCCTGTCGCCTTGATAGCAAACTGCCGCCTGCCCTGGGGATATTCCGTATTGGGGTTGATCCAGAATGATGCGTGCAGTCCCGTCGCCCCTTTGTTCGAGAAATGCTGCATAGGGACGTGAGACGGACCGTAATTTAACCTGAACCGGTCCTTCACCGGCGTTCAACCAGTTACAATTATTGATAATAACTATATCACGCGCCAAGGCCCGTTTAGGCCCGACCACAACCTGATTATCCCGTGCACGTAAACCCACAACATATAGGGGTTCGTTATCATCACTTATACCACCGCCAATACCAAGCCCTTTGCGTTGGCCGACCGTATAATTGACAATACCATTGTGTGACCCGACAATTCGCCCGTCGATATGAACAATATTGCCTATTTTATCAGCCTCAGGCCTGATTTTACGTACAACATCCGCATAATCGCCATTGGGCACAAAGCAAATATCTTGTGAATCCGGTTTATCGGCATTGACCAGTCCCAAACGTTCGGCCTCCTGACGCGTGCGGTCTTTAGTCCACCCGCCCAAAGGAAACCGTAAAAAATCCAGCTGCTCCTGCGTGGTGGCAAACAGAAAATAACTCTGATCCTTTAGCGGATCAATCGCACGCCGCAATTCCGATATACCCGTGTCGGCATTGACTATCCGCTGAATATAATGACCGGTGGCAAGACAATCGCCGCCCAGATCATGCGCCATTTTCATTAAATCGCGGAATTTAACCGTTTGGTTACATCGCACACAGGGGATGGGCGTTTCACCACGCAAATAACTGTCGGCAAAATCGTCAATCACACTTTGACGGAAGGCATCTTCATAATCGAGAACATAATGCGGAAACCCACGTTCCTCGGCCACACGTTTGGCATCGTAGATATCCTGTCCTGCGCAACAGGCGCCCTTTTTCTCAATGGCCGCGCCATGATCGTATAATTGAAGCGTAATGCCGACCACATCATACCCCTGTTCATGTAGCAAACTGGCCACGACAGACGAGTCGACCCCGCCCGACATGGCCACAACCACGCGGGTTTCCGCTTCGCTTTTGTCAAATCCCAAACTGTTCATCGCGCGCACTATATGCTACCTTCAATAAAATATCAATTTTTTGGTGACGCTATCGAAATTGCCCTGTCCGTATTTATGCTTTGTATCGTCATACTGGTTTTGACCAATACGATATATGCCACAATTTACAAGGTTGCGAACATGCCCAGTGCCCCGCAAACCAGGCACGCGATTATTAAGGATATTCAAAACAGATTTATGTCACGCCCCGATCTTCTCATTTACGATCTCGGCTCGGGTTGGGGAGGGTTATGCCGAAAATTGGCCGCGGCCGATCCTTCCTACACAGTTAAAGGATTTGAAATTTCTATTATTCCCTATTGTGTTTCAAAACTTATGCAGATGGTCAGCCTAAGACACCCCTACTTCATATCACGCGGCGATTTGTTCACGGTTAATATGAATGATGCCGATGTCGTTATCTGTTATTTGTCCCCTTATCATATGGATAGGGTAGCGTTGGAAATAATCCCGCACATGAAATCAGGCAGCATTCTATATTCTCAAGGCTTTCCCTTACATGAAAGAAAGGCCGATGATGTGATTAATGTCCCGCTCAGTATCGAGAAAAAAATATACCGGTATGATATGTAAGATTTAATCCGCGGTAACGGCCTTATGCCCAGATGAAGCGCCCGAATTATTTTTTTTGAGCAATAATCCTGTTTTTTCCAACAATTCTTTCTTGCTGAACGGTTTTTTAAGGATGCAATCCACCTTTTCTTCAAGGGCAGTCAAAATAGTATCTGCATCGATTGCACGCCCGCCACCGCTAATTGCGATAATGGGGATAGAGCGTAGAGGTTCCTCGCCATTGCGGATAAAATCAATCAACTCTATGCCGTCGGTGTCTGGCATTAAAATATCTGTAATAATCAGGCCGTATGTATGCTCGCGTAATTGATCTATTGCTTCGCTCACACTCGCAACTCCAACCACTGTAAAACGGTTGGCATCCAGAAATTTAATCATCGATGCGCGGATAAATTCATTGTCGTCGATTACGAGAACCGGAAGTGTAGACATTGTATAAGGCCCCCTCTTGTTTTGAGCAAAATCATTGGTACGAATGTGTGTTTATGATCGTATTTTACCCTAACTATAACCGAATGTTTATAAAAAATGGATAAAAATAGCTAAAATTTTATCTTGTTTTGCCTTTTATGATTGCCTCGACAACATTTGCATCGGCTAATGTGGATGTATCGCCAAGGCTATCAAACTCCCCCGCCGCAATTTTTCTCAAGATGCGTCGCATAATTTTCCCAGAGCGCGTTTTCGGCAATCCTTCGACAATCTGCACATGGTCCAGCGTTGCAATCGGGCCGATAATATCACGGACCAGTTTCACGATTTCCGGTGTTACATCTTTATCATCTATGCACTGTGCATCATCGCGAAGAATGACATAGGCATAAATCCCCTGTCCTTTTATATCATGCGGAAATCCGACTACCGCACTTTCGGCGACACAAGGATGTTCATTAATCGCACTTTCGATTTCGGCGGTTCCAAAACGGTGACCGGACACATTAATGACATCATCAACGCGGCCAGTGATCCAGTAATAACCATCGGCATCGCGTCGCGCCCCGTCACCGGTAAAATATTTACCCTTGAATGCCGAAAAATAAGTCTCGATAAAACGATCGTGATTTTTATAAACCGTCCGCATTTGCCCGGGCCAGCTGTCGGCAATGCATAGATTGCCCTCGCATTCGCCGTCAAGCTCCCGCCCCTCGGCATCGACAATAACAGGTTTTATGCCGAAAAACGGTTTTGCCGCCGAACCGGGTTTGAGCGCATGCGCCCCCGGCAGAGGTGTCAACATATGGCCGCCCGTTTCGGTTTGCCACCACGTGTCGACGATCGGGCAACGGCCCTCCCCGACAATATTATAATACCATTCCCATGCCTCGACATTGATGGGTTCCCCCACGGTACCGAGAACGCGGAGCGTGGCACGACTGGTTTTTTCCACGGCCGCATCGCCCTGTTTCAGAAGCGAACGGATAGCGGTTGGCGCCGTGTAAAAGAGGGAAACCTGATGACGATCAACAATATTCCAAAACCGCGACCATGACGGATAATTTGGAACGCCCTCAAATATCAACGTGGTCGCCCCGTTTGCCAAAGGGCCGTACACGATATAACTATGTCCGGTGATCCATCCAACATCCGCCGTACACCAGTAAACATCGCCTTCTTTCCAATCAAAGGTGATTTCATGCGTATAGGACGCATACACCATATATCCGCCAGTGGTGTGGAGAACGCCCTTCGGCTGCCCGGTCGAGCCGGATGTATACAGAATGAATAGCGGATCTTCGGCATTCATTTCCTCGCAAGGGCACTGCGTATCCTGATGTGAAACGGCGTCATGCCACCAGACGTCGCGCCCATCTTTCATGGACGTTTTATTTCCTGTATGGTCAAACACCAACACAGTCTTAACAGTATCGATTGTTGTTAAAGCCTCATCAACATTTGCCTTTAACGGAACGGTTTTGCCGCCGCGTCTGGCCTCATTTGCGGTAATGACCACTGCCGAATCACAATCAACAATACGGTTTTTCAAGGAATCCGGTGAAAAACCGCCAAAAACAACACTGTGGATGGCACCGATCCGCGCACATGCCAACATGGCGTAGGCCGCCTCGACAATCATCGGCATGTAAATTGTGACACGATCGCCCTTTTTGACGCCTTGTTCTTTCAAGGCATTGGCCAGCTTGCAAACCTGCTCGTGCGCTTCGCGGAAAGAAATATATTTATGTTGTCCGGGCTCGTCCGCCTCGAAAATAAAAGCTGTCTGATCAGCTTTATTTTCCAGATGTCGGTCAAGACAGTTGTAACAGGCGTTCAACGTCCCGTCTTCGTACCATTGAATAGAAACATTCCCTTCAAACGATGTGTTTTTAACCTTTGTATAAGGCTTGATCCAGTCAATGCGGTCGCCCACACCGCCCCAGAATTCATCAGGATCGGCGAGTGATTGAAGATACAGTTCTTGATAACTGTCGGCATTCATATTGGTATAGGCGGCAAAATCTGCTGGAACGGGATAGGTTTTTATATGTGACATGGTTGTATCATTTTAAAGCTGAGTTGAAATATCGTCAAAATTACCTAATGCAGGCTATAGCTGAAATCCCCTGCAAAAAATGCGGAATACAAGAAAAACGCCCCGATAAGGATAAAACCGATTGAGGTGAATATATTGATTTTTTTAACAAATCCTGTGTCAGATAAGGCTTGCTTGGCCTGGGTGACCAGCGCGATCAATGTAATATCGGCAACATTACCGACAAAAACGATTGTTAAAATACCTGCCAGCAAATCCTGCATCGTCAGGCCGTCCAGTTGTATAAAACCGGGCACAATCCCTACGAAATAAAAAATGGTGATCGGATTGGCCAGCGTCATCACAACACCGATCATGTAATTTTCCAGAAAAGATTTTTTGTGACTTTGGTCTACGCGTCCTTTCCAGACG
This sequence comes from Micavibrio sp. UBA1664, assembly GCA_002320485.1. Taxonomy (GTDB): domain Bacteria; phylum Pseudomonadota; class Alphaproteobacteria; order Micavibrionales; family UBA1664; genus UBA1664. The sequence continues at coordinate 114 of DCKW01000107.1, read as the reverse complement.
CCCTTTTCAATAAAATTCAAACCTTTATAGCCGAGGTAAATCAGGTAACAACCGCCGATCAACTTAAAATAGAAACCGATCATATCGACCACCGTATGAACAAGGCTTGCCCCC
>DCKW01000004.1:820-8059 GCA_002320485.1 Micavibrio sp. UBA1664 | reverse complement strand
CCCCATTTCAGCTTCATCAGTTAATGACCACAAATCAGTATAACATTTTTCCCCGGATAGTGAGGCGACGGAAAGGGGTGTAACAAACTGGCTTCCCCCTTTAGTTAATATACAACGGACGGACGCCCCTTTGTTTTTGAGAAGGCGAATAAGCTCCAATGATTTGTAGGCGGCAATGCCGCCGCTTATAATCATAAGAATATTTTTTGTTGTCCAACTCATGACAGTCACTTAAAAAGAAAACCCCGCAAAAATCAAGAGCGGGGTTCTATATTATTGCTAAGATCAAAAATTATTCGACAACTGTTGTCGACTGTACATTGATATCGGCACCTGTAGATGTTTCAGGTTCAACCGCCATATCACCTTCAACTTCGGCATTCACATCGGCGGATGTACCTTCTTCGACGGCCTTGTCCATTTCTTCAACGGCGGAATCAACTTCCTCGGCGGACGTTTTCATTTTGGCATCGGCGGCGGCATTCACTTCATCCATCGCAGATTGGGCCTCATCATCCATTGTATCTGTAACCACAGTATCCGTTTCAACAGTTGTTTCCATATCCGTTGCGATGTTTGCACCGGCGTTTTCATCCGAGGTTTCTGCAACGACGACGGATTCATCGTTTATTTCAACAGCATCGCCGTTTTCATCGGCAACAACGACAGATTCGTCATTAACGGCCTCAGCGTCACCCGCGGCTGTTTCAATGTTATTGAAATCCTCGGCAGACATCGGATCGTTAAATGCATTGACAGTTGCGTTGTAATCAAAATCGGTATTCAGCGTTTGCGACTGGCTTGCGCTACGCAGACTTTCGATTTCATCGTAATTAACCTGGGTGTCACCGCCGGCGGCAGGTTGAATATTGGCGGCCTCTGTTGCTGTCATTGTCGGAACGGCCACTGTAACCTCATTTAAATAGGCTTCGACTTCTGCATTTGCATAAGTTTCTTCGGCGGGTGCAGTCGTCGCTTCTTCCTTATTAAACCATGTGGTTACCTTGTTTTTCATGTTACCGTACCAGCCTTGTTCCTGTGCTTGAACAGGCTCAGACAAAGCCAAAACCCCGGCGAAAATTGCCGTAGTTGTCAAAAGTTTTAATGTTTTCATCTCTCTTCTCCTTCAGATTTCTAACGTTTATACATAGCAAAAAGTTTGGTTAATTTGCAAATTTTATTTTACTTAAATCAGGCTATACGGTCGCTTCGTGAATTGCGACCACACCGAAAGTCATCGTGGTATAACTGGCTTGTGAAAATCCTGCCTCCAGCAATCGTTTTTTAAGCAATTCACGGCGGGGGAATTTTCGTATCGATTCTACCAGATACTGGTAGGATTCGCGGTCTTTGGCAACTATTTCGCCGAATTTGGGGATCAGATGATCGGAATAGCCGTCATAGATCTTTTTTACAATCGGATTATCCACATGTGAGAATTCGAGGCAATAAAATTTCCCGCCCGGTTTTAAGACCCGCGCGGCTTCCTTGAGGGCATTATCGATATGCGTTACATTGCGCAGGCCGAATGCGATGGTGTAAATGTCAAATTCATTATCGTTGAAAGGAAGCTGTTCCGCATTGGCGGGCACCCATTGCATATTTTTTGTAATGGCGCGGTCATAGGCGCGATCCTGCCCCACGGCCAGCATGGATTCATTAATATCGCTGACGGTGATTTCCGCCTGCCCATGGGTGCGTTTATACATGCGAAAGGCAATATCGCCGGTTCCGCCCGCCACATCGAGGATTTTTTGCCCTGCGCGCGGCTTGACCTGCGCCACAAATTTATCTTTCCAAATGCGGTGAATACCACCGCTCATAACATCATTCATGATGTCGTAACGCGAGGCCACGGAATCAAATACGCCGAGAACAAGATTTGTTTTTTCCTCGGGCGTAACGTCTTTAGTACCGAATTCGGTTGATTCAGGATTTTTCGTCATAGGTATTTTTGTAAAGGAAAACAAAAATAAGTCACGCTAATTTTATTAAAACATGCGTCCGCCGTTGGGGATGGAAATGGTTGGGGATGACAAAACCACCTCCCCGTTCGCATCGGGAAAGCCAAGGCATAAAACCTCGGACATAAACGACCCGATCTGGCGCGGCGGAAAGTTTACAACCGCCATCACCTGTTTTCCGATGAGGGATTTAGGCGTGTAATGTGTTGTAATCTGAGCAGAGCTTTTTTTCTCGCCGATGTCAGAACCGAAATCGATATACAGTTTTATAGCGGGTTTGCGCGCTTCGGGAAACGGTTCGGCACGCAAAATTGTGCCAACGCGGATGTCCACTTTTAAAAAATCATCGAATGTTATGGTCATAGGGTATTTCATACATGAAAATCCTTGTGCGGCAAATCCAAAAATCCGTTGTGCAAGTCTGGTGACCTGCTATTCTCCGTCCCATGAAGTTAGTCAAAGCGATGATGACCGTTGCCGGTTTTACCCTTATTTCCCGATTGTTGGGATTTGCCCGTGACATGATGACGGCCATCGTATTGGGCGCAGGGCCGTTATCCGATGCCTTTTTCGTGGCGTTAAAACTGCCCAATTTGTTCCGCCGCATCACAGCTGAAGGCGCGTTCAGCGTTGCCTTTATCCCAATGTTTTCACAAAGTATTGAAAAGGACGGTAAGGAAGAATCCCTTCGCATGGCGCGTAACATGATGGGGTATATGCTGCTGGTCATTACCGTATTTTCGGTGATAGCCATTGCCGCCATGCCTTACATTATTATGGTCACCGCACCCGGTTTCGATCACGAGGGCATACGGTACGAAAGCGCAGTGGAGTTGTCACGTATCACGTTTCCTTATTTATTGTTTATCTCACTAGCCGCATTACTCGGCGGTGTGATGAATACAATCGGGCGGTTTGGCGTCTATGCCTTTTTACCCGCCTTGTTTAATCTGACCTTGGTCTGTGCGTTACTGACGCATGATATGATATGGGACACTCCGGCCGAGGCGTTGGCATATGGTGTGGCGATTGCCGGGGTTATACAATTTGCATGGATATTCATTTATGCCGCCCGTCATGGTTGGCTGGTTTATCCGACTTTCCCGAAAATGACACCCAAGGTCAAACGCCTGTTTCGCCTGATGATTCCCGGTATTTTGGGGGCAGGGGTGTATCATTTGAATATTTTTGCGGACATGATGATTGCATCGTTTTTCGAAGGTGGCTCTATCTCCTATCTTTATTATGCCGATCGCTTGCAACAATTGCCGCTTGGTGTCGTCGGTATCGCTGTGGGAACGGCTTTACTGCCATTGCTATCACGCGCTTTGGTGGCGGAAGAGTTTAAGGAGGCCAATAATTATTTCAATCGTGCAATTGAGGCGTGCCTGTTATTTGCTTTACCTGCGGCCGTGGCATTGATGATCGCGGCAGGACCTATTGTTTTAACTTTATTTAACTATGGTGCTTTTACAATCCGTGACACGCAAGCGACATCATTTGTTCTCACATGCTATGCGCTAGGCTTGCCGACATATATAGTGGCGAAGGTTTTCCAATCTGCCTGTTTTGCCAAACAGGACACAAAAACCCCCGTCAAAATTATGATGGTGTGCGCCATTTGCAACATTATTTTCGGGATCGCCTTGTCGCAAACTATCGGTGTGGCAGGGGTTGCGCTTGCAACATCGTTATCAGGATTTATCCAGATCGCACTGCTGTATAAATTTATAAGAAAGGCCGAACATTTACAATTTGACGAGCGATTAACGCGCAACGCCAAAAAAATTGTTTTCTCCTGTGGCTTGATGGCGGTCGCCTTGTGGGGATATATCGCCGCAATAGGGCCTTTTGATGATGAAAAACTGATGCGCGTCATACAATGTGCAGGCATGATCGGTGTCGGCGGTATGGTCTATCTCTTGTCAATTTTGTCAATGAAAGTTATGACTAAGTCAGATTTGAAAACATTCTTTAGTAAAAAGAGAGCGTAAATGACACAAAAACGAATATTGTCGGGTATGCAACCCACGAACCAGCTTCATCTTGGAAATTATCTGGGAGCGTTGAAAAACTGGGTCGATTTGCAAAACGAGGGCAGTGCCGAATGTTTGTATTGTGTCGTTGATTTGCATGCCGTTACCCAACCCTATGACCGTGATAATCTAGCCAAGGCGACGCGTGAAGTGGCGGCGGCTTATATTGCAGCGGGGGTCGACCCCGCAAAATCAATCTTGTTTGCCCAGTCCTCCGTCCCCGCCCATTCGCAATTGATGTGGTTATTGGCGACGATGGCGCAAATGGGAAAGCTTGATCGTATGACCCAGTTTAAGGACAAGGCAGGAAAAAATGCGGAAAAAGCCGGATTGGGGCTTTATGCCTATCCGGTTTTAATGGCTGCGGATATCCTGATTTATAATGCGACGCATGTGCCTGTCGGAGAGGACCAAAAACAGCATTTGGAGTTGGCGCGTGACATCGCCGCAACGTTCAACACGCGTTATGATGTCGAGCATTTTATTCAGCCTGAACCCTATATCATGGGGGCGGGAACACGCGTAATGTCCTTACGTGACGGCACAAGTAAAATGTCAAAAAGCGCAGAATCCGACATGACCCGTATTAACCTGACTGATGATGCCGATTTAATTGCCAAAAAAATAAAAAAGGCAAAAACGGATGCCGAGCCGGTTCCGACATGCGAAGCCGAATTTGAAGGGCGTCCTGAAGTCAAAAACCTGATGACGATTTATTCGGCCCTATCCGGTGAAAAAATGGATTCTTTGTTTGCGCAATATGGCGGGCAAGGTTTTGGTGATTTCAAGAAAGCATTGGTGGACGTGGCTGTTGCTCATCTGGAGCCGATTACAACCCGCATGAACCACTTAATGGAAACGCCGGATGAAATTGACGCCATTTTGCAAAAAGGTGGTGAAAAATGTAATGCCATAGCGCAACCATTTCTTAACCGGACTATGGATATAATGGGTTTCTGGAAAATCCAATCCTGATCCGAACAAATGTCGTTGCGGTGAGGGGCGCAATCAATTATTGTAAGTGTTATGAAATATTTATTCGTTTTTTTCTTGGTTATGATTTCAATTCCGGCGCAGGCAGAGGTGTTTGCATGGAAGGATCCTCAATATAATATTGCCCTGACATATCCTGATGACTGGATGTATCAGGCAACGGAAAAATCATATGCCAGATTGCATATTGTTGCACCACAGGGGCAGGACGAAGCCGCGTGTCGTGTGATTGCCAATAATGACAATCGTTTTTTATATGTCCCGCCGCAAGGTCAAATGCAGGTATCGCAATTCGTTCAGGACGAGAAATCATTGCAAAATCTTTTTGAAGGCTATTTGCAATACGCCAATGTCCGCCTTGTCCGTTATAATGATATCGCCGCCTTGGGAAAGGGGCCGGCTTCTCTTGCGGTCGCACAATATTACAAAGTGACAAAAGATCGCCAAATTCCGATGCAATCACTGGTATTCGGAGGTTATGTGCAAGGGTTGGAAACCTTTTTCCAATGTGAAGCTGCGGCCAATGCATGGGATAAATGGCAACCCGTTTTCATGAATATGGTGAAAACATTCGACTTACCGCCCAAAACGTCACCGCTTCCCAACGGTTATTACCGTGACTTTATGGCTGACGGATTTGTCTATTTCCCCGCAGGACGTAATAAAGGCGTCGCACGATATTAAATATAAAGCCGGATAATTTCCGGCTTTTTTTAACTATTTATTTGTAGAGAATTACAGACTTTTGACGAGGCGGTGAAATCCCCGAAAGGTTGCTTTGATTGCGGTCTGGCTACATGTTGAATTTTATGACCATTGACCTGATAAATCGCGATTGCCTTGTATCCTTGTGATTGTTCTTCCATAAGGACACTGGTCGCTAAAAAATTACCCTTTGAAATGCGTGCTGCCTGAGCCGGGGTAACATTTTCATAAACTTGAACATTATTACGTGACGAGACCACAAATAAACTGAGGGGGCCGGCGGCATGATCCGTTAACCCTGCACACTGAGCCGTGGGGGCCATATCTCGGGCCCGCAATTTATCCCATTGTAAATTTAATGGATTAACACCGAATAAAGGCAGTTGATCTTTAACAAATTTCGGTATCCACGGACCCACATTTCCTGCCTGAGCCGGTTTAGCGACTGCCATGACCGCAAAAGCGGCCCCTGCACCGAGAAGATTTCTACGTGTTATTGTCATTTCATATCCTTTAATATTGGCTCATTATATACGTAAAATATAATCAATTCAAGCTGTTTTGGTTTTTGCTTTTCTTAAAAAATGGTATGGTTTGATCCATGCAAACAGAATTCACCTTCTTTAATAATCGAAAACCGCTGACCGAACAAGTTTTTGATACGCTGCCCACGGTTCGCGTTAAGCAGGTGCATAGTGCCGATGTGATTAAAGTCGATGCCCCTTTAACTGAATGGGTCGAGGCAGATGCATTGGTCACGCGCACACCCAACTTACCGATCGGGGTGATTACCGCGGATTGTGCGCCGATTATTTTGATGAGTGATAATGTGGTAGGTGCGGCCCATGCAGGGTGGCAGGGGGCTGTTGCCGGTGTTCTTGAGAATACGGTACAGGCAATGAAGACAGAGTCTGAAAACATCGTTGTCTATATCGGTCCTTGTATCGCACAAAAATCCTATGAAGTTTCAGTCGGGTTTGAAACACCTTTTCTGGATCATGATCCGTTGGCGGAGAAATTTTTCATGCCGGGACGTGAGGGCAAATTACATTTTGATCTTGCCGGATATTGTGCGTTTCGTCTGTCTGCCTGTGGTGTGCGGAAAATTCATATAGACGGTCGTGATACTTTGACCGATCCCAACTTCTATTCACATCGCGGCGGGGCGACGGCAATACAACGAAACCTCTCCGCCGTCATGATTAAAGGTTGATTTTTCACCCTCCCTCTGGCATGAATGCGGGATAAATTGTTAGCAATTGCGGAAAAATATATAATGAAACTAATCGCCTGTAATTCCAATCGTCCCCTTGCCGAAGCCATTTCAGAATATCTTAAAACTCCGTTGACCAAGGCATCCATCCGCCGCTTTTCCGATATGGAGGTTTTCGCCGAAATTCATGAAAATATCCGCGGTGAGGATGTGTTTGTCATTCAATCCACATCCTATCCTGCCAATGACAATCTGATGGAATTACTTGTTACGATCGATGCGTTGAAACGGGCCTCCGCTCGCCGAATTACAGCTGTGATTCCGTATT
>DCKW01000004.1:0-509 GCA_002320485.1 Micavibrio sp. UBA1664 | reverse complement strand
AATTACAGCTGTGATTCCGTATTTCGGTTATGCCCGTCAGGATCGAAAAACGGGGCCTCGAACACCTATTTCTGCCAAGCTTGTCGCCAATTTGATCGAGGCGGCAGGCGCCGACCGCGTTTTGACGATGGAACTGCATGCCAGCCAAATTCAGGGATTTTTTAATATACCCGTTGATAATTTGATTTGTTCTCCCGTTTTATTGCCGAAACTTCAAGCCCTTGCCGCAAGCAAGGATGTTGTTATCACATCACCCGATGTCGGCGGCGTAGTGCGCGCCCGTCATTTTGCGAAAAAAATCACAAGCGATCTGGCAATCATCGATAAGCGACGTGAAAAGGCCGGCGTTTCCGAGGTGATGAATGTGATCGGTGATGTGGAGGGCAAAACATGTATCATGGTGGATGATATGATCGATAGTGGAGGAACGCTATGTAATGCCGCACGTGCGCTGATCGAAAATGGTGCCGAAGCAGTTTATGCTTACGCTTGTCACGGTGTTTTGTCAG
>DCKW01000036.1 GCA_002320485.1 Micavibrio sp. UBA1664 | reverse complement strand
GAAATGGAAAAACAGAGTTTGGGCTATCCGGCTGATGATGAAATTGATCTCGGCCCAATGAGCAGTGTTTCCCTGCGTGATGAATTACATAAACAGGTTGAGCGATCAGTAAAATCAGGGGCAAAATGTATCTTGGGCGGGGAAAAACCTGACCGCGAGGGCGCATGGTATCCGCCAACGATTTTAACAGACGTATCCGAAGGAATGCCTGCCTATAGCGAGGAATTATTCGGCCCCGTGGCCATCGTCATCCGTGCCAAGGACGAGGAGGATGCAATCCGTATTTCCAATTCATCTGAATTCGGTTTGGGGGGCGGCATTATGTCAGGCAATGTTGACCATGCTATTGCCATTGCCCGCACCAGATTGGATACCGGTAATGTGGCTGTGAATGATTTTGTAAAATCCAACCCGCATCTTCCTTTTGGTGGGGTCAAAAACAGTGGTTACGGACGTGAATTATCGCAATTCGGAATTCATGAATTCGTTAATATTAAAACCGTAACCGCATCGCGCAGCTAGTGTATTTTAAAATTATTGAAATGGAAAATAGATTTAAATTGTTAAAGGAAAGCTTGATATGAAAAAAATTATAATTATCTCACTTATAACAATGTCGTTGAGTGCATTTAACGTATACGCGGCAGACCTACAATCAAACAAAAAAGAAATTGCGATGAAATTAAATAAATATGACTCTTCCGCAGGTTTCGAAGGACCGGCAGATTATTTTACAGGAAAGGTACAAGTAGGAGAGCCTTTCAAGGCAGGGGATAATTTTGATGATTATCAAGGTGCTATGGTTAACTTTGATGCCGGCGCACGCACAGCCTGGCATACACACCCTAAAGGACAAACATTGTACATCATTTCAGGTGAGGGACGTGCTCAATCGCAAGGTGAAACCGTTCGGAAATTAATGCCAGGAGATGTTGTATGGTTTCCGGCCAATGAGAAACATTGGCATGGCGCTGCACCCGATACTTCAATGTCACATATTGCAATTCAATCTTCCGATAGTAACGGTGAAGTAGTAACATGGTTAGATCATGTTACAGACGAAGAATACAAAGCCCCAACAGAATAATGTTGTAAAGTTTTGATTATTTTTTAGCTTGATTATCAGAAAACCAAATCATATCCCAAAGACTGGCTGCAGAGTATTCCCTGTCGTTTCTGTCAGTATAAAATCGCACGTGGTCGGATAAGCCTGCATCGGGGGACAACGCGATCCCCCATAAAGGATGAATGGTTTGCGGCAATAGCGAATAGCGGATATCGATAATTTTATATGGGTCGTTTCTATCAAGCGCAATATATCCGCCTGAAAACCATCGAAAACGTTCAATATCTTTCGCCTGTTGCGATTGCGGATCAAGCCAAGGCATATCATTTTGTAAATTAAATTTACGAATGCAGTCACCTTCCCATACGATTGGTTCACCAAATCCGGTTTTAACCGCATCGACATAATATTTTTCATCCGTTGATGTAATGACTTTCCATACGACAATATTACCGAAACTTGGTTTTGCCTGAAAATGCGATACATTTAATTCACGATTACCGGCGATCAATTTTGCCTGATTTATGGCCCGATGATGTTGATACACCGCCATACCAAAATAGAAAATGATCCATGTAAGCGCGGCAAATACATATTCCCTTTTCCTTTTGATCGCTGCAAACCCGATAAATATCAACAATGGAACCGTTACCAAAGGATCAATAATAGAGATAATATCCCACGCATAACGATGGTTTGAAAAGGGCAACATTAATTGCGTTCCGTAACTTGTACACGCATCTAAAAGCCCGTGCGTCGCAAACGCCGCGATACACCATACACATGTTTTTAAAAAACTGACACCCATATGACGGGTCAGCAACGGATATAAAACGGCAGCGCAAATCAGTCCGCCAATGGGAATAAACAGTAAAGCATGGGTAAAATGCCGGTGATATTCGATTGCCAGCAGGGAATCCTCCGATGAGCGGATAATAACATCAAGATCAGGGGCCATGCCTGCAATGGAGCCTATCAACGCGGCTTTTCCTAAATCACGTGATTTGCTGGTACTTTGGGCCAAAACGGCCCCGAACGCGCCTTGGGTTATCGGATCCATATCGTGTTAAAATCTCTTTCCATTATAAAGCATTGCCCAATCGAATAGGCGAATATTTAATATAAATCATTGTATTAAAAACACCTAACATTCAAAACCCTATCATATATTTAACTTAGGTTGTTCTTAATATGTTCTGATAAATATTGAAAAAGAACATAACAGGAACTATGATTAGTGATGGATTATGATAAGCTTAAAATAAAATTAGAAATTTTATCCGATGCCGCCAAATATGATGCATCTTGCGCATCAGGAACGGCAGGTAAACGCAAAGCATCCGCACAGGATAAAAAGGGTATCGGCTCCCTGACCGGGGGAACAGGTATATGTCACAGTTTCACCCCTGACGGACGATGTATTTCCCTCCTAAAAATTCTTATGACGAATAATTGTATTTATGATTGTCATTATTGTATTAACCGTATTTCCAGCGATATCCGTCGGGCCCGGTTTACGGTACAGGAAGTTGTTGATCTGACCTTGAATTTTTACAAACGTAATTATATTGAAGGCCTATTTCTTAGTTCAGGAATTATCAAATCTCCAGACTACACGATGGAAAGCATGGTGCGGATTGCAAAATCTTTACGTCTTGACCACGGGTTTAAAGGATATATCCACCTTAAAACAATCCCTAATGCCTCACCCGAACTTCAGGCGGAGGCAGGTTTATATGCAGACCGTTTGTCAATTAATGTAGAAATGCCAACCGAAATATCCCTTGCCAAATATGCCCCCGAAAAAGATCAGGGCAATATTCATTCCTCTATGAATAAACTACGTGACAAAATTACCGAACATAAACTGGACCGCAGTCATTCAGGGCGAAAGTTGCCTCGTTTTTCTCCGGGAGGGCAATCAACACAAATGATTATCGGTGCCGATCCGTCAGATGATAAAATTATTTTACAACGGAGTGTTCAACTTTATAACGATCAAAAGTTACGGCGCGTTTATTATTCCGCTTTCTCCCCTATTCCCGATGCTTCAGAGGTTTTGCCGTTAAAACCGGCACCGCTTATACGCGAACACCGATTATATCAGGCAGATTGGTTATTACGGTTTTATGATTTCCAGCTTGATGAAATCCTGCAGGGGACAAAGGATAACATGCTCGAACTTCACCACGATCCAAAAATGGCTTGGGCGTTAAATAATCGGCATGTATTTCCTCTTGATTTGAACGCGGCCGATAAGTCTATGCTGTTACGAGTTCCGGGACTGGGGGTAACAAGCGTGAATAAAATCCTTTCCATCCGCCGCTATGGAAGTCTGTCCTGGCATGATCTTGTTAAGATGCGCCTGCCGCTTGATAAATTGAAACCTTTTATTTGCGTTAGGGATTACAAACCTCCCCTGCATCTTTTGGATACCGCCCATTTGAGTGAAATGATGCGAAAACCCGAACAGATAGAATTATTCGGATAGTGCCATGCATAGTATTTCAATAAAGACGATTCCGGGAATAGATGAATGGCGGGAGCATGCAAGATTATTACTGGCAAACAACATACCGCCGGACCATATTATCTGGCAGGGTGATGATAATGCACAGATGAATCTTTTGGCATCGGACATGCCCGTTTTTTCCGTTGATAAACAAATAAACTTTAAAATTAGTGCCCAGATATTGGACATGATCAATACTGCATTATGTCATAATGGTCCCTGTCGGTTTGACTTATGCTATCGTTTATTATGGCGACTTAAACACGAGAATAAAAATTTACTTGCCCTTAAAACCGATAATGATGTTTTAGCCTTCCAAAAGCTGGTCAAGGCTGTTAGGCGTGATGCCTACAAAATTACCGCTTTTTTACGATTTCGTGAGGTTGAAAAGGATGGATATCCTTATTTTATTGCTTGGTATGAACCCGAATTTTTCAGCCTAGAACTCAAATTGGATTTTTTTAAAACACGTTTTAAAAATATGCGCTGGTCTATTTTAACCCCGTATCGCGCTGCGCATTGGAATGGGGAAAATCTTTTTCTTGAGGATAATCCCGATCCCGCGTTATATCCGAAAGATGATAAAATCGAACAATACTGGTTAACTTATTATGCCAGTATTTTTAATCCTGCACGGCCCAAGAAAAATGCAATGATGTCGTCCATGCCGAAAAAATATTGGAAAAATATGCCGGAAAGCATATTGATCAATAACCTGCTTAAAAACTCGCAGGCTCAGGCCAAGGCTATGATTGCCCGTGATCAGGCTTCCCGACAAAAGAGCGATGAAATATAACGCAAATCTTAATGAGTTCAAGGCGAGGATGTGTAGTTTAAGACTAACTTGTTTTAACTATCGCATTTTTCTGGCGATTGGGAAAAACAGGATATATGGCACAGCTCGCAGAACCTTTAAAATTGTCGTAAATCGTTTGGGAAAATCGATCTGGAATTTATTTGAGCTAATCCCTTTGACAATTTCCTTGGCGGCACTGTCCGCATCCATAATCATCGGCATTCGAAAATCGTTTTCGGCCGTTAAATCGGTTTTTACAAAACCCGGGCAAATGATTTTCACATCAATATTATCGGATTCCAATTCAACTTTTAACGATTCGCCGTAATTAATTAAGGCGGCCTTTGTTGCGGAATATGGTTGCCCGTTTGGTAACCCGCGATATCCGGCGACCGATGCACACAAGGCAATCTGCCCGTGCCCTTGCTTTTTAAATTGCGGCTTGAGACTTTCAACCACATTAAATGCCCCGCCGATATTCACCAGTAATGTTTTTTGAATAAAATCAGGGGATGTGTTTTTTTCTTTATCAGCACTGTAAATTGCCGCCATGCAAATCACGCTGTCTATCTGAGGAAAAGATTTTAATATGGTTTTTTGCGCGTTCTTAACCGCACCCGCATCCGAGATGTCGAGGGGAACCATGATATGTTTGTCACCTGACAAATCCTCAAGCAGCTTTTTCAGTTTCTCCTCGCGGCGCGCAGATAAGGCCAGAATAGCCCCCTTACGGGCAAGTTCTTTTGCCAGTTCCAAACCGATACCGCTACTGGCCCCGATAACCCAGATATATTTCCCGTTAACGTTATTCATTTCCTGCCTTATATTTTTTCGTAAATGTTACAATATCGTTTTCAATACCGGCCTTATACCGCCAGAACCACATCAATGCACCAACCGTTTCAATATGGTCAATGCCCTCATAGGTTTTCAGTTCCACTTCACCACCATTTTTAATGATTGCATCACGTAGTTTTTCCGCATTTTCAAGGACGACAATTTCATCATCCAGCCCGTGTATTAAAAGCATGGGCGGTTGCTGTCCATCCACATAATTCGGGGCGCGCATTAATGGATATCGTTCCGGTGGGCCGAACATATCCTTTAAATCTTCATCCTCGGGGATAAAGGCGTACGGACCAGACAGACCGACGAAACCCTTTAAAATATCACGCTTTAAATCATAGCTTTCCAAATAAGCCTTATCCGTTGCGACCAAGGACGCGATATGCGCGCCCGAGGAATGGCCGAGGATGAATATATTGTCCTGATCCCCGCCATAATTTTCAATATTATTATAACTCCATGCAACGGCCGCCGCGCCATCCTCGACAAAGGCCGGGAATTTCACATTAGGATATTTACGGTAATCCGGGATGACAACAACATATCCATGTTTTGTGAAAGTATCGGCCACAAATCGATATTGCTCTTTTTTGCCATCAGTCCACCGCCCCCCGTAAAAGAATATGATAACAGGGGCATTATTGGCATTTTGCGGCGCATAAACATCCAATGTCTGGTTTTGAGTGCTGTCGTAAAATATATCTTCATGCAACTGCGCATTATTAAATGCATATGGTATGTTTGCTACGAACAATCCCACTTTTGCACATCCGCTGGCGAGGAGGGAAATGAGGCATAAAGAGGTAGTAAGAATGAGCTTCTGCATAATATGATCTAATACTTACGGGTTTTGTTTTTGCATGAATAAAGTAAGTTCGGCCACCTTGATACCGAATTTTTTCAGGTACGACCTGTTAATCAAAACGCCATCCTTCATCTGGAACATCCAGTCGTCAAATTTGAAATTATAAGGTTTTCCGCCAACCTCTATGGTCATCACATATGCCCATTGTACTGCATTACCATTAACGCGCCCTTCGGCCTTTCCAATAATATCCCCTGCGGTACCTTCATAACGTTGATCGGCGATTTTTTTAATGGTCCAGACACGATTTTGTTTTTCGCCATCATAATAGTCAAAATTTTCGGTCAATGTACCTGTATCGCCGTTCCACTCTCCCTTCATATCAACGAAGAATTGACGTGTGATTTTGCCGGATCGATCCTGCACAATTCCCCACGCCTTTATCGGTCCGTTGAAATATTCTTGCAATGTTAATTTGGGCTCCATTTCGGAATAATCTTCGATATCTCCACCCACGGAACAGCCCGTTACAAATGCCAGTAAACCCATAATCATTACACCTTTCAAAAATGTTGTTTTTACCATTTTAAATTTTTCCTTTATGCGTGAGACAGCTCAACCTGCATTACATTTGTTCGTCCCGTGCGAAACCCTGCGGCGCAGGCCGCAAGATAAAACCGCCAAAGACGAATAAATCCGTCATCATATCCCAAAGCCTTGATCAAATTCACTCTGCGGTCAAAATGATTGAGCCAGAGTTCCAGTGTACGGGCATAATCCAATCCAAAGTTAAAATGCTCCCCCGTTTTTAATCCTGCCTTTTGTGCTTCCTCGTTAAATCGTGAAGGACTAGGCAACATACCACCCGGAAAAATATAGCTACGAATGAAATCGCCGCTTTGTCGATAATTCATAAAATCGTTTTCATTCATGGTAATGGTCTGGACAACGGCACGACCTTTTTCATTCAATAACGATTTCATCTTTGAAAAATATGTGCCCCAAAATTGTTCGCCGACTGCCTCGAACATTTCGATTGAAATAATATGATCGAATTTGCCTGTTTGATGACGATAATCCTCCAGCACGATATTGGCATTTTTACCCAGACGATTTTGGGCGTAACCCTGTTGTTCCCGTGACAGGGTAATACCCTTAACATCATAATCACCGCGCGACACTGCACGCTCGGCAAAACCGCCCCAACCGCACCCGACCTCTAGCAATCTGCCGGACTCTGCGCCTAAACAATCAATCATACGGTCGTATTTACGGTTTTGTGCATCCGGCAATTTATTGGAAGTATCAAATAAGGCCGATGAATACGTCATTGTCGGATCCAGCCATAATTGATAAAAATCATTGCCCAAATCATAATGGGCATGAATGTTTTTCTTGCTGCCCTTAACCGTATTAAGCCTTAATAAATACGATAATTTTGAAATGGTGCGATAAAGATGATTCCCCGAAATCATACGATCCATTGCCTTACGATTAACCAGGCCTAAGGTGGTAAGGGACATCAGGTCATTGCTTTCCCATAATCCGGCGCGATAATCCTCTGCAAAACCTATATCACCTTTACGCATCAGGTTTGATACAACGCGCCAATCATGCACCGTTATTTCCGCCTTATTGCCTTTTTCCTTCCCTGCAAAAACATGTTTTTTACCGTCTGGCGTGGACATATGTAATTCACCAAATTGCATGTGATCCAGACTTTTAAAAAACTGGTTGGCGGCAAATTTATTTATCATATTGTTAGTTTACCTTTTGTCATGTTACCCAATAGTTGCCCTAGTATTACAATTTTGTAATTTTGGAAGTTATAGTTACCTTTTCCACCTTTTGCGTTGGCTTGGGGATATATTTGATCCCTTTAGCGATAATTTTTAAAGCTTGCCAATGAATTAGAACGATCGCCTTTAAAGTCACTAACGGATATCCCCAAAAAGCATTCCTCAGCGTCTGTTTATTTAATATATGCGTATTGCCAAGCAGTGAAGTGATAAGTTGTTTTTCACCATCTACATTATAATAATCGATCCATGCGCCGAATTTTCCACTGCGGGTTTCAAACCGAAATTTGTATTCACCCTCACGTTCCAAAAAGGGTGAGACATGAAATATTTTCCTGCCGGTCAATGTATCTTTTTCCGTGATTACGGATTGGTCGGTATGCGCGCAAATATAGCTGTGCCGTTCGCCGAAGGTGTTATGAACCTCGCATATCACCGCACGCAACTGCTCTGCTTTATCATGGCATAACCAAAAGCTGACAGGATTGAAAACATATCCCATAACGCGCGGCATGCAAACCAATGTAATCTCGCCATCAGCCTTGTCACAGTGAAAATCCCGCAAAATGCCCTGCGCCCAATCCGCCAGATTTGTCCCATCACATGCGCCATGATCCGCATCATAAAAACTGATCATTGCAGACCGGTTATAGGACAGGGCCATTGTTTTTATTTTAGACAAAGGCAAGCAGAGATAATAAATACCATATTTGAATCGGTTGGTTTTAGGTAAGAGGCGCGCGTGCATAACGTCACCAAACATAATTTGCGGAGCTGCCGTTATTCCCATGGAATTTTTACCCCCATGGCTTTGGCAATATTCACGGCACTTAACAGGCCATCCTCATGAAATCCATAACGCTGATAAGCACCACAAAACCATAATCTGTCTTTGCCTTGAATATCCTTGATACGGTCCTGCGCGGCAATTGCATTTGTATCAAAAATCGGATGGGCAAAAACATGGGTATCCCTCACCAGATCGGCTTGTGGCTGCCGGCCCGGATTTAGCGTTACAATCACATCCTCGTCCGTTGTGACAGGTTGCAGATTATTCATCCAATAACTTAACGAAACGACGGGTTTCTCATCCTTTTTTGTTTCGGACAGATAAACCCAACTGGCCCAGCATTTTTTGCGTTGGGGCATAAAACTTCGGTCGTTATGAACGACAACTTTATTTTCCTGATATTTGAATGCACCAAGGATATCCGTTTCATCCTGTGTTGGTGTGTCTATAAGGTTTAAAGCCTCGTCCGCATGGCAGGCCATAATAACCTCGTCAAAAATTTCACTCTGACCGTCTGCCGTTTCAACAGAAACTTTCCCGTTCGGCAATCGGGATATTTTGACCGCGGGCGCCGAATATTTCACCGTTGCTCCTAATGATTGCAAAAGACGCTTTACATACTCGCGGCTTCCACCTTTCACAGTATACCATTGCGGCCGTTTAATCAGATTAAGAAGGCCGTGGTTTTTAAAAAACCGTAAAAATGTTTTTGCCGGAAATTGCATGATGGCCTCGATCGGGCAACTCCAGATCGCGGCACCCATTGCCAATAAATAATAGTGACGGAACCATTCACCCATCCTCAATTCATCAAGGCACTGTCCTAATGTGATGGAGGAATTCTCATCTATATATTTTGGCGCTTGTCGATTGAACCGAATAATGTCACACAGCATTCCCCAATATTTACGCCGCAATAGATTTGATTGTTGAGCGAATAAACCACCTGACGCGTATTCCAACCAGCCGTTATGAATGCTGACACCGAAAGACATGTCACTTTTTTCACAAGGAACATCAAGCGCGTTGAATAATCCGAACAGGTTAGGATAATTCCAGTCGTTAAATACGATAAAGCCTGTATCGACTGGGGTTTTGTCATTTCCGATGGTACAATCAATTGTGCGACTGTGACCGCCGATATAATCGTTTTTTTCATATAGGGTAATGTCATGATGGTTAGCAAGCAAATAGGCTGCGCCCATTCCCGATATACCGGCCCCGACAATTGCAATTTTCATCCTATTATTATGGCAGGTGATGCGTTGCAGTTCCATGCCTATATTACTTTTTATATTTTTATAGTGTCACAATGTTAATGAGAAACGATAGAAACCTATTGCAGGATATCTGTTTTATAAAGCAATATGCGTAAACCGCCATGTTGAACCGGGGGATCTGCCGGTAAAAATGGTAGGGCCGTTGCATGAGCCAGAGGTTGATCTGTCGTAATAATACCAACGCGCCAGCCTGAAAAATGTCTACGCAATACAGTACCAAGAGTACCGTATAGAGGCATTAATTTATGTTTATTGCCGATGCGACCGCCATATGGCGGGTTAATAATGACAAGCCCCGGTGGCCCGTCAGGCGGAGTAATCCCACTGATTGTTTGTTGTTTAAATTCTGTTAAGTGTCCAACGCCTGCGCGCGTGGCATTTTCAATACTTATTTTCACGGCACCGTTATCCCTATCGCTTCCATAAAAGCGGATGCCGGTTTCTGCCTCCCTTTGAACGGTGAGCATTTTTTTCCATGCCACAGGATCGAAGGTGGCAAGTTTTTCAAAGGCAAAATGTCGCAACCTTCCCGGATTTAGGCGCATGGCAATTTCAGCAGCCTCAATAACAAAAGTACCGGACCCGCACATGGGATCATAAACGGGTTCCGTTCCGCGATAGCCACATTGTTGCAAAAAAAGAGATGCCATGTTTTCCCGCATCGGTGCCTTGTTGACTGCGGATTTATAACCGCGCTTATGTAATAATGCGCCGGAAGTATCGACGCTCAAGGTGCAAATATCATGATCTATTCTACCCATAATCAATATGTCTGCATCCCCTGCAGACGGTATTTTTAAAACATCCTTTATTGCCCTTTCAATGCGTTCGGCCGCAGCACCCGAATGATATATCCGGGATTTTGAACAACTTACTTCAACGCGAAAGGAATGGTTGGTATTTAAAACATTATTCCATGGAATTGTTTTTGTGTGGGCTTCCAGATGTTGCAAATGCTGCGTTTTAAATGAAGCAATACGTGCCAAAACACGCGACGCACCCCGCACCCACAGGTTTGCGCGCCACACTTCCGGCCAGCCGCCCTGAATCGTAACCCCGCCTGCGATAGTTTTAACGTGTTTGAAACCTTTGCCACGCACTTCGTCATAAAGCGCATTTTCCAGACCCGGTGCCGTTGCAAGAAAAATCTCAAAGCTCATTATTGCTGTGCTTTCTTTTTAAAAACAGACGTATTTTAACGTGTTTCGAAATTGCTTTCAATTCTGTCCCACAATCCAGTTTAGACTAGGCAGCTTGATCCATTTTTAGATTAGAAAGAGGAAAATGACATATAAATTTCTCTTTAAAAATATGGCGCGTGCTTTTCTCTAAATATAGATCACCACTTAGCCCGCGTTTTATAATTTCTTCAGGTGTAACCAAAAGGCCTGGCCTGCGCGAATAAACTTCCACCTCCGAATAATCTAATAAAATACAGGGAACATATTGCAAACCCATCATGAGAGCCACTTGCAAACGATGATGTCCATCCATCAAAACAAGAGACTTTTTTTCTAAGGTAAGGGGAACGCTCCAAATGCCTTCCGAAACTATTTTTTCGTATAGATCTGTTACACGATTGGGAATATGATGCTCGGATCTTAAAATTTTAAACGGATTTACAAGTGTAATTGCCGATAATTCTTTAGTCATAATCATGCTATTCTTTAATTAGGTATATTTTAGTACTATTTAATACTTGCATAGATTATCGATTAAATCTATAAACTTTCTTAACCGCGATTGATGCTTAGAAAATAAATAATGACCGTAGCCGTATTAAAAAAAGAGCAATTATCCCTCACGCCTATCGTATCAGAATCTATCAAAGAATGGTTGGAGGATCCTAAGAGGGTTTTTACCGCTTCTGATTATCATAAGGGGCCCGTTCATATTATTTTTCCCGAAAATATGACAAAAAATATTAACGATCTCAAGCAAACGATGGATGATATGGGGCTTCAGTATCGGATCTTTTTTGCCCACAAACCTACAAAAAGCGCTGCATTTATTAGACAAGCTTTATATTCGAATATTGGTTTGGATGTCGCTTCTGAGAACGAACTTGTTTCTGCCTTATCTGCGGGTTTTACGGGGGATAATATTGAATGTACCGGCGTAAAATCCAATGCTTTTCTTGAATTGGCATTAAGGCACAAATGCCTGGTTGTTGCAGACAGCATTGGTGAATTAAATCGTATGAAAATGATTAAGCAACAATGCAACTTGCTTCATAAAACAAACATACTTATTCGTGTATCTGATGTTCGCTTTGCGGATCGCCAGCAGAAACTCAGACATTCACGTTTTGGCGTACCACAAAATGCCCTAGCGGAAGTATTAGAATTTTTTGACCACAATGACGATTTCATATTCAAGGGGTATCACCTTCATAATGATGAGCGGGAAAGTGATATTCGGGCGGGACAGCTGGAGAGCTTGCTTACGATGATGGAAGATGCATATAGGCTTGGGCATGAACCAATTTACATCAATATTGGGGGGGGATTACGGCGTAAGGTCCTTGAGAATTATGATAGTTGGGCTCATTTTGTCAACGCTCTGGAAGAAAGTTTGATGGAACATCGTGACGCTGTAAGCTGGGAACGCTACGGTTATGGGATGCGCCTAAACGATAAAGGAAAAGTTATGGGACGCGGTGCCGTTCAAGGGCTTATTCCAAACATTGATTTTACCCAAGTTTTAAAGGATATGTTTACCTCGAATCGACAAAGAGGTCGAGAGCTGGGGGCGATCATTACCGAGAATGGATTTGATGTAATAACCGAGCCAGGCAATGCGTTGCTGGATCAATGTGGTATTTCGCTTTTTACTGTTATAGAAACTAAACAGAGCAGAGACGGCGCAAATCTCGTTTTAATGGATGCCAATATGTACAATCTCGCTGTACCAATGCGTGAGTATTTACTGGACCCCATCCACATTCCGCGCTCAAAGAATGAAGATTTTGAAAACCTCACCTATGAAGGGTATCTCATCGGTAATCTTTGCCGTGAAGAAGATTTTCTGATGCGGCGCAAACTCAGTTTCAAACAAAAACCGCAAGCAGGTGATATCATCGCCTTTATAAATACCGCTGCTTATAAAATGGATTTTGAAAATGCCAATCCCCATCTTCATTCGGACGGTCGTAAAATCGTCGCTTATAAAAAAGAAGGGCAATGGTTCTCATGTAGCGAAGATGCCTATAACCCCTATGAAGCAGGAGATATAAAATGATTTATGAAAGTGTTGAAGAGCTTATTGGAAATACGCCTCTTTTGAAATTAAATCCAAGCGTTACAGGTCTTAAAAATATCGATGTTTACGGCAAGCTTGAATATTACAACCCGTTTGGGTCTGTAAAAGATCGTATTGCCTATAACATGTTTAAACCTGTCAAAGATGACATTATCGCAAATAAAAAACAGTTGATTGAATCGTCGTCTGGGAACACGGCAAAGGCTTTGGCAGCATTATGTGGATTGCATGGTATTGATTTTAAGGCGATTACAAACCGTATTAAATATCCGGAAGTGCGTGAAGTGCTTTTGAGTCTTGGGGCTGAAATCGAAGAATTACCAGGTCTGTCAGATTGCCCAGACCCGCACGACCCTAACGATGCCATTCAATATTCACGCGATTTAGCAAACAAACATCCAGATGCGATGTATTGTACGGACCAATATTTCAATACATTGAACATTCAGGCGCATGAAGACACAACCGGTCCTGAAATCCATAAAGACCTCGGTCAGGTTGATTATTTCTTTTCATTTTTAGGAACATGCGGGACATCCATGGGTACAGGAAATTACCTGCGCCAGCATAATCCTGATTTAAAGGTGTTTGGTGTGGTCGCGGATGCTGGGCATAAAATCCCGGGTGGCCGTAATGTCGAAGAATTGTGGGAGGTTGGATTTTTCCGCAAAGATTATTTTGAAGGTTTGTTGTCAGGAAGTTCGGCACAGGCGGTTGATGGTATGTTGGAATTAAACCGCAAACTTGGCGTCCTTGGTGGTCCGACAAGCGGCTTGGTTTATTATGCTGCGTTAAACAAGTTGAAAGAAGAAGACAATCGTTTGGGAGAAGAAGGGCGAAGAGCAAACGCCGTTATGATTATTTGTGACCGTATGGAGCCTTATATGAGTTTCTTGCGCAAACATCAGCCGGACATTTTTTCCACTCATACAAGTTTGGACGAAACGGTCAACAGCTTATCAGCCGAAATTGTATCGCAATCCCCTACTTTGCCAATAAATCAAGTGGAGGATATTAAAAAGCGTGGCGGATATATAATTGATATTCGTGGACATTTTGCATTTTCGATCGGTCATATCCCTGGGTCGATTAATATTTTAGATGATTATTTCGCATCAACAATTGAAAGCGGCGCGGTTTTCCCACAGGAAAAACCAATTTTGGTTGTCTGTCGTATTGGTGATATTTCAAAGAAGTTCTCTGCATATCTGCAATCGCAGGGGTACGAGGCTTACTCTCTTGCAGATGGTTATCAAGGGTATAAACAATCAGGCTTTGCAATAGAAAAAACAGAGCGGCGGGAGCGTAAAATTGCAGCTTAAAAACGCAGTAGAAATAGGCGATTTTTGCCGAAGTGATTACATTTATTGGCCGTTATCATCGAATAAAAAACTAGTTTTCGATGAGGTGATCCGTCGTGTTAAAGGCGGTGATGTACTTGACCTTGGATGTGGTGAGGCAGGATTATATTGGGCTTTAGGGTATACAGATAAAACGGATTCGGTTTCATTTTTGGATATCAACGAAGGTCATGTTCAGAGCATTTCTGAACAAATAGAAAAAATATCACCTGATTACCTGAATGAGAATTTCGGCACGACTATTGATTGGTTAAAAGAAAAGAGCATTGTTTCGCACAGAGATATAACTGATCTTGCCACTGATTTGATTGAAAAAATTGATGATGTATCAGTATTTGATTTTCAAAAGCAAAACCCATCAAAAACATACGATACTGCTTTGTGTATTGAATCTTTGCAAGTTGCGGACAATCAGGAAACTTTAAATAGTCAAGTTGTAAACGTTAGCCGGTTTATAAGAGAGAACGGTTCTTTAATAGGAATAAGCTGGGTTTATAATGAATTTAATGATCACACGCAAGGTCTGGTAAATCTGAAATATGACGGATTGCTAAATCCTGATCAGGATGCATTTAAAAAAGCATTCGAATACGCAGGATTGCAAATCATTGAATTGAAAACCGTTCAAACGCCTGACATCAATAATTATCATAAAGCTGTGGTTTTTCACGTAACGAAGGCGGGTTAATAATGACGGTTCAACCATCACATATCACCAATATTTCATCATCGTATTTTGAACGATTGAAACAGAGTTTTCCTGCCCTGGTGAATAGTGATGATGTCATTTATTTTGATAATGCATCCTCAGTTCAAAAACCATATGATGTGTTACAAAATACAACCGCATTTTACGAATCCCATTACGCCAATCCGGGCCGCGGTGTTTATGATTGGGCTCAAACCACGCAAAACATTATAGAAAATACACGGGAGAAGGTGGCGGATTTTATTGGAGCCTCGAATAAAAGCGGCATAATCTTTACCAGTGGCGCAACAATGTCCTTGAACATGGTTGCGATGATGTGGGGTGAACATAATCTTCAGGATGGCGATGAAATTTTATATTGTGCCCAAGACCATCATTCAATGGTTTTGCCATGGAAAATGCTGCAGCAAAAATTGGCTCAAAGGAGCATACATATTAAGTTGATTCCATATATGTTGAAGACAAATGGCGAAGTGAATTACAATGATATTTTCTCCAAAGTAACGGATAAAACGAAAATGGTGAATGTAACTCATGTTCACAATGTGGCTGGTGTGTTGAATGATATTGCGTATATGCGTGCAAATTTACCAGCCCATATTCGCCTTAACGTTGATGCAGCGCAAAGCATATCGCACATGCCTGTAAACGTATCTGAACTCGGGGCTGACTTCCTCTCATTCTCAGGGCATAAAATGTTTTCCGAAACAGGTATCGGAGTTTTATATGTAGCGCCGACCATGCAGCATGAATGTATGGCATTATTTGCAGGCGGTGGAATGGCCGAGGCTGATGATAAAAGTTCTTTTTACGTAGAGATGGAAGCAGGAACTCAAAATTTAGGTGGTATAATATCTTTGGGTGCAGCAATCGATTTTATTGAAAATATTGGTCGTACCCGCATTCATGCTTATATGCAGGAGTTGACAACATATCTTTATCAAGCTCTGTTGAAAAATCCGCGGGTCGACATGATATTTCCTGTAAAAGAATACGA
This sequence comes from Micavibrio sp. UBA1664, assembly GCA_002320485.1. Taxonomy (GTDB): domain Bacteria; phylum Pseudomonadota; class Alphaproteobacteria; order Micavibrionales; family UBA1664; genus UBA1664. The sequence goes on along the minus strand of DCKW01000036.1, from coordinate 5,089 downwards.
TCTTCAGACGAAACAGGGCATTGCGGCATTTCGTATCGAAGGATTTGAAGAATCCGAAATTGGGGATTTTTTGGCAGACAACAAAATTTTTGTGCGCTACGGACAACATTGCGCAGGGGCAGATCCCAACAAAGATTTACAAGATAGCATCCGTTTAAGCCTGCATATTTATAATACAAAGCAGGATATCGATCGATTTATCAATTTATTGCAAAAGATTAAATCATGAGAAAAATCGTATCAAAGAAGAATGGTTCATTCAATGCTTTGGAAATTAAAACATGGATGACAGAAGCGGACTACACTGACAGTGATATGGCGGTTGATGCTATACCCGCATTTAAACGTGCAATTGAATTAATGCGTGAAACAGATTTGAGCACTAAAAACATTCTGGATTTTGGATGTAGCCAAGGCGGTTTTTTAAGAATGTTGCATAAACAACGTCCGTTTAAAAATGGTTTAGGTGTTGATGTGGCTTTGGATTCTTTAGAACGGGCCAGACAGCTTCGCGCAAATGAGCCGATTGAATATAAACACACAAATGAATTAAACGGCTATCCTGATTATTTCGATATTGTGCAAAGCCTTTGGGTTATTTTCCATTTTGAAGATTTAGAAGAACATTTTGCACAAATTAAATCGGTTTTAAAGCTTGGAGGCGTTTATTATGCGCACACAGGAGAACACTCTGAATCCAAAGTCTGGCCAAACTGGAAAGCGGAATTAGAAAAAAGAACCCAATTAAAAACATACACACACAGCCCGGAACAAATTGTTGCGGCATTCGAAAATCAGGGTTTTGAAGTTGAAGTTATACCTTGGAATTGGGAAGATGTTGCCTATATTGACGATTTCAAGCCAACTATTTGGCATCCGACAAGGGAAATTTACGAAGATCATTATCTGAATCGTATTCTTATGTTTAGGGCAGTTCTTCAAGATTAATTTTATGATGACGTTAGTGGAAAAACATCAGGAGTTGTCATGGTCTTTGGCTCAGGATATAGCTGAAGATCAGGACTATTGGCGTCTTCATTTCAATGCAGCAAGGAATTACAGGTCGCGTATTGATGATGCGATTGAACGATATCAGGAAACTTGCATTCGCTATGATATTACACCCGATTCTACCGCATTGATGGTTGTTGATCATACATTGGGTTTATATGATCGCTTGCTTGAAACGTTTGAGCAGAAACTTGACCCCGAGGCAGGACATACAGCCAAAACACATATTGAAAATACGGCACGCCAATTATCGTTACTAAGATCATCAATTGCACGATCCCCTGCATGGGTCTGTGGTGCATATGATCAAAGTACACTGGCGCAGCATTTTACCGCCTCTAATTATGATTGCGAAATCAAATACGATCGTTATGAAAGTGGTCGTGCGAAAGAATTGGAAACGCAAATTGGCAATTTAATGAATTTTGGCGATCACACTGATGTTTTGATGACATCATCAGGCATGGCCGCTTATCATGTGATTGATGCATATTTACGAAAAGATGTTTTAAAAGCAAACGATGCTGTTTTGATCGTTGGTGATTTATATTCCGAAGTTACGGAAAGCGCATTAAAAGGATTTCAAGGCAATACTAACCGTTCAAAATCAACAGATATTGACGCAATTGTAAAAGAGATCGAAGATCAAAATGCCCGTGTTGTTTATTTGGATTACATGGAAAATCGCGTCGGTATGCGTTTTTGTGATGTTGAAAAAGTGATTGGAAAATTTAGCGAAAAACACCCTGATCGTGAGATCACTTTTGTCATCGATGGCACAATGACCTCGGGCGGCGATCAACCCTTTAAGGCTGCGAGATCTGATAATGTGGAAGTGTTATATCACAGCAGTTGTTGTAAATATTTACAGTTTGGTCAAGATGTCACCTCGGCAGGCTTTCTTGCTTTTTCTCAAAATATGCGATCCACATTCGATGATATTCGCCGTGCACAAGGCGCCATCTTGTACGATCAAAATGCGTGGGCTTTTCCGGATGTCTCAGCGCCCGCTTATCACATGCGAATGAAAAGAATGACACGTAATGCTTTGGTCACAGCCGAAGTCATTAGCGGTTACCATGAATTGAAGGGATTTGTCGAACCTGTATTTCCGGGATTGTTATCACACCCTAATCATGATTCGGCGCAACATCACACATGTTTAGGGAATTTGATGACATTCAAATTTAATACTGATTATGACCCTGACAAAGATGCGCTTAACCGGTTTATTACAGATTATTTAAAACAAGCCAAGAGAGACAAAATCGATATTGTTAATGGCGAAAGTTTTGGATTTGGTATTCCCCGTATTTATGTAGGATGGACGCCAAGTAATAATTTCAAACCATTTTTAAGATTATCTGCAGGCGATAGAGATATCGAAACAGTTCAAAAAACAGCGCATAGTCTGGCAAAACAATTAATCGGATTCCGCGCCGCGCTGGATCTAAAAAATGTTCCTGCTATTACAAAGAAACGCATAGTCGCCATGTTAATGCATAGTAAACCAGACTTTTAAAATTGTCATAATGATCGACTTATTCAATCATTTATGTTTATTGTGCAAAATATTATTAATCAGGAGGTTTTTATATGAGCCCACATCAAGATAAAGTAACTCAAGAGATAAATACAGCACAGCAGATAATGGATGCCATTCCGCCAGTAGCGGAAGAATTTAAAAAAAATGGAAGTTTTGAAGTTCTTCCACTCTTTTTGTTTCGCGGACCAGAAGGTTCCGCACTAAAAATTGTATTTGAGAGTACAAATGATGATGGTCGTTTTGCAAAAAAGCAAGCTGATGAAATCGTAGAGAAACTGAATGAAAGTCTACAAAAACATCGTGTCCCTGCAGAAGCAGACACAAGGTATGCTAGAGAACAAATATTAAACAGAGATGGTACCGAGGCAGGAGCTAAATACCATGACATATATAGGCATAGAAGGCTTGAAAGAACATTAAAAATAGCGCGTTTGTTTGATGAATCAGCCGTAGGCAAAGTTTTTACTAGGGCAGGCTTACCACCAATTAGCAATTTCTTGCCTAAAATTGAAAATAGATATTACATAGAAATCTGCCCCAAGGCTTTAAAGTAATTTCATAAATTGTTTTATTGTTAATCCCGTTTTAATTAAACCGGGACAATTTATGCAGATTTAGGTCGAAACTTGGCTGTTTGCCCAAGGCAATATCAGCCATTATTTCACCGATAACCGGACAGAATTTAAAACCATATCCTGAAAATCCTGCGGCGATTGAAATGTTTGGATAATTGGGATGAACGTCCAATATAAAATGCTCGTCAGGGGTTAATGTCCAAACGCAATCTGAGGCCGTCGTCAAAACACCATTACCTTTGTTCATGTATTTTTTTGTATAATGGCGCAGGCGTTCTTCGTCCGTTTGATCAAATCCACGGCGAAGCTCGTCGTTTTTCCCGTATTCTTTAAGATGTATATTAGTGCCTATTTTAAACCCTAATCTTGCGCCAAATTCAGGAAAACCGTAAAAGCTCCCTGTTTCATCATCGATAATACAAATCGGCATTGTGCCAACTTGAAAATATTCTGGCTTATCGCCCGTAAACCATCCGACACATCCGCGTTCTGGAGTAAGAATTTGTTTGAGTTCAGGAAGGATTTCACCGGTCCACGGGCCACCAGACATAACAAGTTTTTCGGCTTCATAGCATCCTTTATCTGTTGTTACTTTTACAGAATTGACATTCGGTTCTATTTTTTTGACAGTTGCATATGTCGTGATGGTGGCGCCGTGTTGCATGGCCGCTCTGGTATGGGCAACGACCGCACGCTCGGGTACAATAATTCCGGCATCCTTTTGATAGATGCCCTTATAATGGGACGGCAGGTTAAATGCGGGGAAACGTCTTTTTAATTCGTTTGCATCTAAGACTTCGTGGTCCAGTCCGCTTTCTTGACTGGATTTTAATGCTCCTGAAAAAATCGGCCCATCGTCGGGACCGGCGTCCAATCCGCCTGTCGTTGTTAAAACTTTTTCATTTGAATAGTCTTCTAATTCTGCCCAAAGATCTTTTGCACGAATTGCCAAGGGCACATATTCGGCTCCTGCGAATTGTGACAGTCGAAATATGCGTGAATCACCAAAGGAGGAACCGTATGTATGTGAAATTCCATATTGTTCAATTCCAAGCGTTTTTACGCCACGTTTTGCAAGATGATAGCATATCGAGCTTCCCATTCCCCCGACCCCGACTACAATAACATCATAATTTTTCGACATGATTGAATTTATCAAACATAATTCAATCTGTAATGCAAATTTTGTACAAACATTTACAAAGTCGTATGCATATTCATACTAGCGCCGTTGAACGGGGATCTGGAGAGAGTTTAAACTCAATTATAGGTTGTTGAGGGGATACAAGAATAACCAGATCAGTCGTGTGGAAGATACTATCGATATCATTCTTTTGCACACCGATATTAACCCATCTTGTGTTGTCAAGCCCCAACAATGTTTTCAGGACATGTTCAGAAGAAAAATGACCTGCTCCGAAAATAATGGCAGCCTTATCATTATCGCCCATATGAGAATCGATTTTTGCTTTTAAATGACTGTCTATTTTACGGGAATCTAACGCCGCATCGGAAAGATTACGATAGGATTGAAAATCGTCCAAAGCAAAACGCCTTGCGGAATGTCGCAAAGATTTACAATGTTGGGCAAAAGAGAATCGCATGGATATGCTGTTGGCTTGTGATCCTATCATTGAAAGCAATGCAAAATATGAATTCAAGTGGGGTGATGATTGGGATAATTTTCCTTATCTGACATGGAAAGATAAAGATAAAGGCATTATCACATATAAAGGCGATAATATTTCATTTCAAAATGGGTTTGGCGCATTTCAGCAAATGAATTACGGGTGTGTCTATGACACGGCAAATAAAACCCTTTTGGATGTTATAATCGAACCTATTGAATAATCACAAACAATGCTTGCCTATTAAGGCAATAATCAGTATTAATACGGTTGCTTACAAGCGTAAAGGGGTGTAGCTCAGTTGGTAGAGCACTGGTCTCCAAAACCAG
>DCKW01000016.1 GCA_002320485.1 Micavibrio sp. UBA1664 | reverse complement strand
CAACCGTGTAATTTGTCCATAACTGCGTTAACCGTAAATCAAGATTGCGTTTAGGACTGACATAACCGGTTTTTAAGCGAATGAAATTACTGACGGTAAATAAAACACCCACAAACAAATGTAGGATCACATATGATATTAATACAAAATTTGCCGCCGAATAGGCATGTGTTTGGGGATCAGGTAGCTTAAACGCAATTATTGCAAGAATACTCATCACCACAATCTTGAGCGCAAACAATAAAATCAATATGGGCGTCTTGGTGCTTGCGGTAATCAGAAATCGGACGATAATGGCTTTTCCAGCCATCAACGCTATTGCAACTATCGGCCATATTACCGGTAAATTCAATATTTCTTCAGGCGGCCAGTTCGGCGCGATGAGCCATAAATAAAAAACCCCGAAAATGAGCGATGCAAACAAAGTACCATTCGCAAATAATGTAATGCAAAGGGCAAGCCATGGCGGCGAATTCATAACTTCGGTATGCAACGGCAACTTCGCTTTCATACCTGCATCCAGTGCACCATGATCTTTTTTAAGGCCTGCAAAGCAGCCTGTGAAAACCATGAGCCCTGAAACGATTACCAACCCCACTAATGCAAGCCAATACACTTTAAACAGCAGCGATAAAACCACAAGACCTGTAGCCAAGGCAGTATATAAGGGCAAACAGGTTGGCCCCGGTAATAAAATAATGTAATCCGGCTTACCCGACACGGCATCAGTCCCTAGTGTTTCACGCCATTTATGACGCACTTTTAAAAGATAGCCTTGTCCGTCTTTCATATTCTCTATAATGGCATCGATATTCAATTTATCTGCGCGCGTTGTAATCTCAGGAATAGCCTTAAAATTATAAGTCGGTGCAGGGAGGCTCATCGCCCATTCAAGAGTTGAGGCATTCCATGGATTGCGTTTAACGTCATGGCCAAAACGCCTTTGCAAAAACAAATCCATTAAAATAACGGCAAATCCCATTGTCAGGATAAACCCTCCGATTGAGGATAAAAGATTTAAAACCGTCCAACCATCCGTTTCGTTGTAAGTAAAAATTCGACGCGGCATGCCTAGCAAGCCGGTAATATGCATGATTAAAAATGTGAAATTAAATCCGATAAATATCAGCCAAAAACCGATAATCGCCATTTTTTCCAGATTATGCTTGCCTGTTACATGCGGCAGCCAGTAATAAAGCGCAGCCAATAAGGGGAACACAAATCCGCCGACAAGAACATAATGCAAATGCGCAACAATGAAATGTGTATCATGAGCTTGCCAATCAAAGGGCACCATGGCGACCATCACACCGGTCAAACCGCCAATTATAAATACAGCAAAAAACCCGAATATATAAAGCATAGGCACATTCCATTGTGGCTTGCCTTTAGCGATAGTGGCCAGCCAGGAGAAGAACTGTATAGCCGTAGGAATGGCAATTAACGCCGAACCAATCGCAAAAAAAGACAGGGCCAGATGCGGTATACCTGTTGTAAACATATGATGGACCCATATTCCGAAAGACAGGAAGGCCATAGTAACAATTGCGGCAATTATAGCGCGATAACCAACAAGCGGGTTTTGAGCGCATGTCGGTATCATAGTTGAAATGGCGCCCGCGGCCGGTAAAAAGATAATGTAGACTTCGGGATGACCGAACAACCAAAACAGATGTTGCCATAACAAAGGGTCCCCGCCCCGATCAGGATCAAAAAAGGGCAAGCCGGCCGCCCGTTCTATTTCCAGTAAGATTGACCCCAAAATTAATGGTGGAAATCCGACAACCATCATTGATGAGGTTACAAGAATATACCATGCGAAGATAGGCATACGGGCAAGGCTCATTCCCGGGGCACGCATTTTTAAAATTGAAACCGTCAGTTCAACCGCCAGTGTAATAGCCGAGATCTCTACAAAAGTGACCCCTAACAGCCAGATGTCAGCATTAATTCCGGGAGTATAGATGTTGGAAGACAAAGGCGTGTACATGAACCAGCCGGTATCCGGGGCCACCCCCAATAATAAGGCAACAATTAAAATCGCACCTCCGAATAAATAGCACCAATATCCGTATGCTGTTAGGCGCGGAAAGGCTAAATCTCGCGCCCCGAGCATTTTAGGAATGAGATAGATTGAAAGCCCTTCCAACATGGGAATGGCAAACAAAAACATCATGATTGTTCCATGCATTGTAAAAATCTGGTTATAGATTTCAGGGCCAAGGAAAGCGCTATCCGGTGTGGCCAGTTGCGCCCTGATAAGCATAGCCAGAATGCCGCCTATGCCGAAAAATACGGCCGCTGTAATCATAAACCGCAATCCGATTGTCGTATGATTGACGGATGACAGCTGGCCCTTCCAACCTGGCGGCGTTGCCCAAAGAGAAGTCAGTTCCTCTAATCTATGCGGCTTATCATTCATCAGAGGCCTCCTGTAGTAATCGCTGGTTAATTTCTTCCGGCGCAATAACATTCACGTCAAACCGCATAATCGTATGGCTCACACCACAAAACTCGGAACATAGGCCCTTATAGGTGCCTGCTTCCTCCGCTCTAATGCGCATAACATTTACTTTCCCCGGAATGGCATCCATTTTACCGCCCAGTTTGGGAATCCAGAATGAATGTATAACATCCCTTGATGTTATATGCAGATCAACAGCCTCGCCCTCGGGTAAATAAAGCACATCCTTGGTCAGAATTTCCCCGTGGTCGGGATAGCGAAAATTCCACCCCCATTGATACGCTTCGACATGAATTTCAGGAACATTTTGGCTGGGCAGCGGAATAATTCGCTCGCCGGTAATAAGTGTAAATATAACTAAAGGGGGTAAGATGATACCCGGAAAAACAAGGCCACCGTATATTATCCAATGTTTGCTTTTAATCTTCCGCGCTGTTTTAGGATAAATCATAACCCATAAGAAAAGCCCCATCATGATGAGAAAAATTATAAAAGCTCCCGCAAACATAATCCACCATAATGAAGATATTGACTGGGCCATTGTTCCCTCTGGCATAAACGTGGAAAAAGGACCATCGCACGCCGTTAGAAAAATAATCGGCAGAAAACTGAAATAAAAACTTAGTGACTTAATCTGCATTTATCATTCCTGCCAAAAATTTAAATTTTCCCAGAACTTTAGATAGGGATAATGTTCACCAAGATAGCCGGGTTGAAAAACAGTCTCGTAAAATCCCGATAAATCATAATCGGGTTTGGCTAAAACTATCCATAAAATCGCGGCGATCACTGACAATAAAGATATGGTTAGCATAGTAGCCGGTATGATTGAAAACATAAGTCCTCTGGAAAAACTGGCTACCAGTCGAAGGCCTGTAAAAACGTGCAATATAACCATCAGGCCAACCGCCGCCATTTTTGCCGAAAACCATTCATCATAGGCCCCCTGCATGAAAATAAGCGCCGTCCCGCTTGCAATAGCGACTAAAGCGGCGGGGGATACAAGCACAACATACAAAAATCGTACGGTTTTGTGTAATGGTACATCCTCTTCAGGACGGTTTAATGCAATGAGTGTCGGCAAACACAAAAGCCCGCCAGCCCATAATGAAATAGTAGAAAGATGAATAAATTTAAGAAGCCATAGGTAAATTTCAAACGTCATGCAGGCTGGTCTTCCCGCAAATAATCCCACCCTGTTGTCATAGCAAATATGAAATAAGGTAAAATGGCAGGTAACCACATGATCAACCCCGCCAGCTGCTGATCCTCAATCTGGGTTAACCCCCACGGGATAGTTGTGCCTTCGTGGACGGAATATAATGCCTCAGGTGCAAAAACGATTAAGGCACCCAGCAATCCCATTTGAGCGACCGTCCCGAGTAAAAGCATGATACTCGTTCCTTTACCATGCTGAAAAATGGCATACCATAAACCCGCAGCCGTCAAGAAGAGTGTAGCCTGCATAAACCAATAGCCTCCTACAGTGCTGAGGGCCCATACATAAGGCATCGGTGCATGCCAGATCCAAAGCACGATCATATGCAGCGCAAATAAAAATGCTGAGGGGATATTCAAGGGAATCCGCAATTGCGGGAATGATTTGATAATCAACGGAGCAATAGCCGCAATCAGGATAACATGATGAACCACCCTTGCAGAAAATAAAGCCGAACTTAAGGAACATAGTGGCGATACAAAAATAAGAACGGCAAGCGCAAATGCGCTCCACCCACAAACAGGGGATTTTGTATAATTAAAAATACAATACGCAAATACCCCTAATGCAATTAACAGCGGGGGATCAAAATTCCATGAGGACACAATTGTATCCGTTGTTGGCGGCGTGCCGCAATATGCGATACCTTGCGGATCGTATAGAATATTTTGCGGTGATGACATTTTAAAATCCACTGGTCAAGCGCCTAATTATTGTTCAAATTTAATATTTCCCAAAATAACGTCATTTTCAACAAAATGCCAAAAGCTTTCTCGAAATTATGGCTTTTGATTATATGCCGACAAATAATTTAACTGTATCATTGTTTCGGAACGATCTTTTGTGAAGATCGTTTTTATTACTTAATCAATATAACGGAATTGGCATGGAACACACATCTATACAGGAAAAAATATTAAAGCATCTAAATGGTTTAAACGATCTGGATCAACAGACCGGCAGTGATAATTTAATAGACACCCTTGCTGAAAGATATGATGCACCTAGAAATGTTGTCGAACAGGTTATAGCAGAATGGAGCGCAGGACGAACGGAAGCTGATGATAATGACGAAGAAAAGTAAACCTATTGTCATTATTACGGGCGCATCCGGTAATATTGGTGCCGCGCTAACCAATGCTTTAAAAAATAATTACAAAATTATTGGCATGGATATTAAGCCAAGTCCGGACGCTGATATCAGTATCGAATGTGACCTGACATCAGATGAATCCGTTCAAGAAACTTTCAAAACTATAAAAAACGACCATGGCAAAAAAATTGCCACTATTATCCATTTGGCCGCCTATTTTGATTTTACGGGTGACACACACCCCATGTATGAAAAGGTTAATATTGAGGGAACGCGACGTTTAATCAACGAACTTCAATCTTTTCAAGTCGACCGTTTTATTTATTCTTCTACAATGCTTGTTCAGGAAGCGACCAAGCCCGGTAAAACAATTGATGAAAACGGGCCCGTCAATCCCAAATGGGCTTATCCGAAATCAAAAGCCGAAGCTGAAAAAGTCATCAGAAAAAATAGTAAAGATATCCCGTATACAATTTTGCGCTTGGCCGGGCTTTATGACGATAGCACTGCGGTTCCGACTTTATCACATCAAATTTCCCGCATTTATGAACGCGACCCTCACAGTTACGCCTATTCAGGTGATCTTGATGCAGGGCAGGCCTTTATCCATCAAGATGATATGATTAACCTGTTTACCCGCGTTGTTGAGCGACGTAAGGATTTACCAGCCGAAAACATTATTCTGGCCGGTGAAGAAGAAGTACTTGGTTATCAAGACCTTCAAAACAGAATAGGAAAACTGATTCATGGTGAAGAAGAATGGATGACAATTGCGCTACCTGAACCGATCGCGAAAGCAGGTTCATGGGCAGAAAACCATGCAGAACCCATCATACCCGATTCTTTGGACAAAGGTGAAAAGCCGTTTATAAAACCTTTTATGATTGATCTTGCGTCCGATCATTATGCTTTAGACATAAGTCGTGCAAAACAATTACTGGATTGGCAACCAGAACATAACATTTATAACGGATTGCAAAAATTAATTAAAAATTTAAAGGCTAATCCCGCCGCATGGTATGAAAAAAATAATATTACACCGCCTGACTCAATCGCGGCGGCAGAAGAAACAGGCGAAAATCCCGAAATTTTGAAGGAAACACATGAAAGCAAGTATCGGCTTTTGCACAGTCAGAATATTTGGGCTCATTTTCTGAACATAGCACTTGCCTTCTGGATGCTGTCCGCCCCTTTCATATTAAGCTATGAAAGCGAGGCGATGATATGGAGCGATATGATTGCAGGCATTGCATTATTAGTTTTCGCTTCCTTATCTCTTTCGTGGCGCCTTGGAATTATGCGGTGGGCATCTGCCGCAGTGGGTTTCTGGATATTGGCGGCCCCACTCATATTTTGGGCCCCGACGGCCGCGGCCTATTTGAACAGCACAATCATCGGAGCTTTAGTTCTTGGTCTGGCTGTATGTACACGTCCGGCCCCTGGTGTGTCCTTTTTAGCTGCAGAAACAGGAGGCAATGTACCGCGAGGATGGACTTTTTCCCCCTCCGCTTGGTTTCAAAGGCTGCCGATTATTTTTCTCGCCTTTATAGGATTTTACATTTCGCGCTACATGTGCGCATATCAATTAGGGCACATCGATACTATATGGGACCCATTTTTCAGTGGTTCCGCTGAAGACCCCCAAAACGGAACGGGAGAAATTATCACCTCCTCTGTATCAAAGGCTTTTCCTGTTCCTGATGCAGGGTTAGGCGGCCTGGTTTATGCTCTGGAAATATTGACCGGTATTGTCGGATCTTCCCGGCGTTGGCGGACAATGCCCTGGCTGGTTATGGCGTTTGGTATTATGATTGTACCACTCGGTGCAGTGTCCATTTTCTTCATTATCATTCAACCTATTATGCTGGGTACGTGGTGCACGCTCTGCCTGATCGCCGCCGCGGCAATGCTTATTCAAATCCCGTATTCACTGGATGAATTGATTGCAACAAGTGAATTTTTGTATCGCCGCAAAAAGCAGGGACGACCATTGTTACGCATATTTTTTACAGGGGATACGGACAAAGAAACCAGACATGAAAAAGAAAATAATTTTGAACAGACACCGTTTACCATTATCAAAAATATGTTTACAGGCGGGGGTACCCTTCCCTGGAATTTGGCCTTATGTATTCCTATCGGAATATGGCTCATGTTTACACGCCTGACGCTCGGATCTGATAATGGAATGGCGAATGCTGATCATATTATAGGGTCATTGGTTTTAACCGTAACAATTACTGCGTTGGCCGAATTGGGGCGGGCTATACGTTACCTCCTAATTCCATTAGGGATGGCTTTGTTTATGACCCCATTTGTGTTTAATGTATCTGTAATGGCCATCGTATCCAGCCTCATTTGCGGCGTTTTATTGATAGGATTAAGCTTGCCGAAAGGCAAAATACACAACACGTACGGCGTATGGAATAAGGCTGTTTTTTAATATTTGGTTATTTTTCTGCCAAGGCTCCGATCAGGATTTTTTGATAGAAAAATTCCTTCATTGATGTTGGTTTGTCCAATCCCATGCGTTTCAAATTTTCTTGAAAATCAGCCTTCGTGTTATGGGTCATGAGACCCTTCAGAAATAATTTCGCCATAGCAACGTGGGAATGGCTTTTATTTTTTAGAATTTTCAACGCCCGCATAAGATTTATCTCGGTCTCACTAAAATCACTTCCGAACGGAAACTCGGGAAGCAAATTGTTTTCACGCGTTGAACTCAAAATTCGCTTTATCCTCTCAGGCGTGTTGTTTTTAAAATGATCCGGGATTTCCCAGTTTTTTTCTATCTTCCCGCTTTGTTTTGCTTTATCCAGCAAGCCCTCTTGAAATCGGGCATCCGTGATGGATAGCATGGCTTTCATAACGTGGTTATCAGATTTCCCACGCAAATCGGCCACACCATATTCCGTGATGATGATATCGCGCATGTGCCAGGGAATTGTCTCATGACCATAAGACCATACGATGTTAGATATAACCTCCCCCTTACTTAGCCGTGTGGCCTTCAATGTAATAATGAAGCGCGCATCATCCAAGGCAAAACTTTGCGCCGCAAAGTTGTATTGCCCCCCAACACCACTAATCACTCTTCCGTCTTCCAATGCATCGGACACAACAGAACCGCGCATTGTTGCCATCATGGCAGTATTGATAAACCGCCCTTTACTCCTGCCTTGTCTCTTTCTTTCCTCATCATGATATAAATCATTCGTGAAACTGACCGGCATCATTAGGAACCGCTTTCGCTCCTCATCCGTCATGTCCCTTAGTTTTTTATAAAAATCGGGACAATCGACAAAGAAACCACCATGTAAGATTGCGCCATCCACTTCGCGTTTTAAAATATTATGGTCAGCGAGATGTAAAAATCCATCGACAAACATCTCGCTCAATCCATATATACCATCTTTGAAAGGCTTATCGTGATATATGTTTGAATGATCACCATTATCTAAATAATGAAGAAGATTTTTAAATTCATCATTATTCTCCTGCCTCAAAATTAAAGACTTTGTAATCGCATCGCCGATTGACCCTATCCCGATTTGTAATGTGCCGCCATCTTCTACCAAACGGGCAGCATGAAGGCCGATAGCATATTCATCATAATCGATTGGTTTTTTTGGGACGCTGAATAATTCAAATTGAGCATCCGGATTGTCCAGCAGCAAGTCAATTTCATTTTTTTGAAAAACTGCTTCACCATACATAAATGGAAGATTCTGATTTATTTCCCCCGCAAAGATAAAATCGGCCTTGCCTTCGTGTCGCAATTTTAACAGATCGGCCATTATATCGGGATTACAGCTAAAGCTATACTGCCCGTTTTTTTCACAAATCAGGGGCATGACAAGATTTAATCCACGATCCAACAAATAAGGCAGGGCATAAGTATAGTTAGCAGGGATGTAATTTTGTTGTACCGTTTCATTATTCATCCACTCCCCGGCCATCAGAAAAAATTCATTAACTTTTACATTA
>DCKW01000090.1 GCA_002320485.1 Micavibrio sp. UBA1664 | reverse complement strand
AGGCGGATGCAGGCATCGAGCATAATAATTGCCGCCGGTTCGCCACCGCTCAGGATATAATCGCCGATTGAAATTTCCTCAATATTATAGGCATCGAGGAAGCGTTGATCGACGCCTTCGTACCGCCCGCACAGAATCGTAAGGTTTTCTTCTGCCGCCAGGTCTTCGACCAGTTTCTGATTAAGAACTTTACCGCGCGGCGACATATAGATTACTCGCCCGCGTTTATCCTCGGGAATAGAGAGGAGGGCATGCTCTAGGATATCGGGGCGTAATACCATTCCCGCACCACCGCCATAAGGGGTGTCGTCGACAGTTGAATGTTTATCTATGGCAAAATCGCGCGGATTTATTGCGTTGTATGACCATAATCCGTTTTCTAATGCACGCCCGCTTAAAGATTGACCGAGGCCACCCGGAAACATTTCTGGGAACAGGGTGATGATATTTGTGTTAAGGGTCATGTCTTTGGACGTTAACTTTTGATACAATATTTCTAGGAACTTATTTTACCGGAGCGAAAATGGCAATCAAAACTTACGAGTATGGCGCTACGATCGGACATTCTATTTTTATGATATGACTATTTTCAATGATTGCGGCGGTATTCTATTTTATGCCGTTTAATGATAACGTTGTTAAAATTGCCGGAATGACCCTATCATATGCGCAGGCACATATACTGTTCAACATTCTTACATGTTTGTTCGGATTGTTTAGTCTGTTGAGTTTGTATATATTTTTTAAGACATGTCAGGATGGAAAACGTTACATAGAAATTCACAATGATCATTTTACTGTGCCGTATTCAAAATATAGTCAATCTCTGTCAAGAATTAAATATAATAACATTGATTCCCTTTTTTTTAAACAAAGCAAGAAAGTGATTTTTTTGGTCGTCATTACAAAACGTGATGAAAAATACGAATTTCCTTCAATCTTTTTTAAGAAGAAAAGACTGTTCAATGATTTTTGTCAGGAGATTAAATCAAACGTCTATATAGAAAAGGAGGCGTAATAAATTATATCAATATAAGATTTAAATCACCTCAGGTATTGAGACTGTGATTTTGTCATCAATTCTCAAAACCGTTTTATCGTCATATGATAAATAGAAATTTTGTCCTGATGGCGGTTTGATATCCAATAAATTACCCGCACCAAAATTCTCAATGGCCTCCACAACCCCTATATGTATGCCTTGTTCATCAACGCATTCCATGCCGATAAGATCGTTTAAATAAATTTCATCATCATCAGGGTCAGGCATAGCGTCACGATCACAGTAAAGCTTTGTGCCGCGAAGCGCATCGGCATCTTCTTTATTTGTTATACCCTCTATAAACGCCAGCCATGTATCCCCTTTATGTTTATTTTTAAGGGTGATCCGGTAATTTTCTAATGTATCAAATAAAGATAAATCTTGTGCATAAACACGGATGCGCACGAGGCCTTTGACCCCATGCGCACCTTTAATTTCTCCGATGAGTATTTTTGAGTTACTCAGCTTTTGTTTCCTCTTCAGCAGGGGCCTCTTCAGCTGCAGCTTCTTCCTCGGCAGGGGCGTTGGCGGCTTCCTCAGCAGCGCGTTTTGCCTCTTCCTCGGCTTCTTTCGCGGCAGCAATTTTATCGGCCTTGTCCTTTGCCATTTGAACGGCTTTGGCTTTTGGTTTTGCCTTTTCAACAGACTGACGCTTCTTAGGTGTGTCGATCAAGCCGGCTTGGCCCAAAAAGAATGCTACGCGTTCAGACGGTTGCGCGCCCTCGCTCAACCATTTTTTACAAAGCTCTGTGTCCAAAACCACGCGGTTTGCATCGTCTTTAGCAAGAAGCGGGTTGTATGTTCCCACTTTCTCGATGAATTTACCGTCACGTGCGGCGCGGGCATCCGCGACAACGATACGGTAGAATGGGGCTTTTTTGCGACCGCCCCGGGCCATTCTCATTTTTAGTGCCATGTGTGTTTACTCCTTTATCTGACTCTTAAAATTAAACTGTTAAAACCTGTTGGATATGGTTGCGAACTTTCACCGCAGTGTCTTGTGGTGATAAATTTGTTGTATCGAAAAATGCGGCATGAGGATGATTTTTTCCGACAAGGGTGAAATCTTCGCGCATCTCTGCAATATTATTCGCATCCCGCATTTTCATTTTTGCTTCGCGGTTTTCTGCAGTAATCCGTTTTTTATTTTCTTCCAAACTGCATGTTAGAAGAACGGGAATAAATAAGCGCTGACTTTGTTCCGCCGATTCTTTTATTTGGTCATAAATATTTACATCATCCTGATCTTCCTCAGCTAAACAATTTGTAAATACAAAGTTCAAGTTTGGAGATGCATACGAACTTAATGCCGTTAAAACAATTTTCCGAATATTTCGGATACTTTCCCAAGCTTGTGAAGGAATTTCTGTTGTACCATTTTCTCGCACTAATGCAAAAATAGGATTATTCAACATGTGGTTATCAATCACATGTAAGCCATTTATATGACGCGCCAACTCTTCTGCAACAGTTAGTTTGCCAACACCAGGATAACCGTTAAGAAGAAGAACATAGTTTTGATCGCTCATTTCTTCTTCCTTTTACTCTTTTTGCTTTTGGTAAAGCTGGATTTTGAGCGTTGTCCACCCCCCATGCCACCCATACCCATTAAATCATGCGGGATAGCAGGGTGAAAACCGGGGCCGCCGCCCTGAGCAAAAGGATTGGGACCAAGGCCGCTAGAGTCGGACTGCTGTTGCCCCATCTGGCCTTCCATCTGTGCCAGCATATCATCCATCTGCGGGTTGCCGCCAAGCAAGCCTTTCATGGATTTCATCATGCCGCCCATGCCCATTTTCTTCATCTGCTTCATCATTTTGTTCATTTGTTCGAACTGTTTGAGAAGTTTATTGACGTCCTGAACCTGTGTGCCTGACCCATTGGCGATACGGCGGCGACGTGATGCATTGATTAATTGCGGTTCGGCACGTTCTTTTTTGGTCATTGATGACAGGATTGCCTCCTGTTTTTTGACCATGGAATCATCCATGCCTGCGGCATCCAGTTTGCCTGCCATTTTGGACAGGCCGGGGATCATTTTGATCATCGCGCCCATGCCGCCCATAGAGCGGAGTTGTTGCAACTGCTTGGCGAAATCATCAAGGTCGAACGATCCTTTTTTGAA
>DCKW01000021.1:6664-27279 GCA_002320485.1 Micavibrio sp. UBA1664 | reverse complement strand
TACCGATTTGATCCGCGCCTCTGAAAAGGTAAGCTCCGGTGATTTGACTGTGCGTGTAGATCCTTCCTATGCGGTGGATGAATTTAAAACGTTAGGGCATGCATTTAACCGTATGACCGAGGAAATAGAAAGCCAGCGCGGAGATTTGCTTGATGCCAACACGCAAATGGATTTTCGCCGTCGTTTTACGGAGACTATTCTCGGTGGCGTATCGACGGGTGTATTATCGGTCGATCACGAGAAAAAAATTACATTGGCCAATAACGCGGCAGGAGAATTACTATACAGCCCGATTGACGAGTTGCTAGGTCAAAAAATTACTTACATTATGCCGGAATTAACATCGTATCTGGAAAATGCATTTGAAAAAAATGTGCTTGGCGAGGTGACAAATTGTGAAATTCACGTCCGCCGACAGGACAAGGCTGTAAGGATATTTATGGCACGGATTGTTGTCGAAGAACTGGATAATCGTGAAAAGGGGGCGATTGTAACTTTTGACGATCTGACAGCTGTTCTCGCTAACCAGCGAAAGGCTGCATGGGCGGATATTGCACGCCGTATTGCACATGAAATCAAAAATCCGTTAACTCCTATCCAGTTATCGGCGGAACGGTTAAACCGCAAATATGCGAAACATTTGAATGATCAGGAAAAACAGGTTTTTGAACTTTGTACGGATACGATTATACGTCACGTCAGTGACATAAAACGAATGGTCAACAGTTTTGCCGAGTTTGCCAAGATGCCCGAAGCCGATATTCAGTATGACGATATTATTCCGGTGATTGAGGAAACATATGTATTATCTCAAAATACTCATAACGATATCCACTATGACCTCGTTACAAATATTTCGGACAAAAATTCTTTGGTTATTGCTCATGATTCACAACAAATACGACAGGTATTAACCAATCTTTTGAAAAATGCTGTTGAAGCCATTGAACAAAATGATACGAAGAATATTAAACAAGGGCATCTTACACTGATTGTTTATCTTCACGATCGCACTCTGTTTATAGGTGTTGCCGACAATGGGCCGGGATTGCCGCAAGACACCGCATTTGAAAAACTGAGTGAACCTTATGTAACACATAAAGCCAAAGGAACGGGGCTTGGACTTGCTATCGTCAAGAAAATTGTTGAAGACCATCAGGGGCAATTGCTCTTTAATCCTGACATATCTATGATGAATGCAATGAACATGACATATTCTACCCTTATAGGTTTCACGCTTCCGGCGGAGACTGCCGTATGACCGAAACTATTTTAATCATTGATGATGAACAGGATATTCGGGATTTACTGGCCGATATTTTTATTGATGAGGGATATGCTGTCCTTAAAGCGGCCCATTCGGAGCAGGCTTTGTCTATTATAAAGACAAATAAAGTCGATCTGATTGTATTGGATATCTGGCTGGATAACAGTGATATGGACGGTATGCAGATACTTAAACATTTAAAAACGCGGGACCATTTTAAAACTATTCCTGTATTGATGATTAGCGGTCATGGAAATGTGGAAATAGCCGTAAACGCCATGAAAGTCGGTGCCTTTGATTTTATCGAAAAGCCTTTTAAAATTGACCATATTTTATTGACAGTTCAACGTGCGTTAGAACAAAAGTCATTGCGAGATGAAAATTCGCGTCTGAAGGAAACAACCGATCTCGTTTCTTTGAAACATCAGTATAAGTCACCTTCCATGATTGCCCTGATCAAGGCAATTGGGGAGCATTCGGAATCCGATGCGCGTGTTATGATCATCGGGGCGCACGGGACTGGAAAAACGCGATTTGCCCGTGTTATTCATGATATTTCCAAAAGAGCAAACCACGCGTTGAAATTTATTGATTGTCAAAAATTTGTTTTACAAGGTCTGGATGACGAGATTACCCATAATCCGAACGGATCGATAGTTTTGGAAAATGTTGAACGTCTTGACAATAACAGTCAATCTGACTTGCTGAACTACCTGACCCGTATACAACCGGGTAGCCGTATTATCAGTACGGCAGCAGATGATATTGCAAAAAGGGTTCAGGATAAAAGTTTTAGCTCAGCCTTATATGATCGATTGGCAGTGTTAAAATATACGTTGCCAACGTTAAATAACCGTTTAGAAGACATGGATATTCTGATTTCGGAGTTTTTGGAAACTTACCGTCAGGATATGGGTTTTGATGTCAGAAACGATTTTCTCCCTTCCTCGCAATTGCGGAATATGAATTGGAACGGTAATATAAAGCAGTTGAAAAGTGCAGTGGAATGGATGGTTTTTTGCCAAAACGGTAATGTTGATACACCAACATCTTATCAGTTACCTTTTCAAAAAGGTGCAGCTGAGGAAAATATTGAATATCTGGATATAAAACGTGAAGACAACACATGTTTGCAGGAAATGTTTTCATCTACACTCAAAGAGGCCCGTGATATGTTTGAATATAAGTATCTGGGATTTGTACTGGAAAAATTTGATGGCAATATTGCAAAAGTGGCGGCTTATATTGATATGGACAGAACCGCTTTGCATCGCAAACTTAAATCAATGAATCTGACGTTTGAAACAAAAATAAAGGCGGAACAGTCATGAAAATTATCATTTGTGGAATAGGGCGTGTCGGACTGTCGATTGCAAGTTATCTTTCAAAACAGGAAAATCAGATAACAATTATTGATTCCAGTCCTCATCTGGTGAAAAGAGTAAGCGACAGTTTCGATATTGCAGGTATTGTTGGCCATGCCTCCCAACCAGATATACTGCGCAAAGCAGGGGCGGAAGATGCCGATATTATTATTGCCGTGACCGACTTTGACGAGGTTAATATGGTCGCATGTCAGGTGGCACATTCCGTATTCGGAATTAATCGCAAAATTGCCCGTATCCGCAACAAAGAATACAGGGACCCGGCATGGTCTAATTTGTTTTCTAAAAACCATATGCCAATCGATATTATCATTTCCCCAGAAGAAGAAATTGCCGATGCTATTATAAAAAGAATGAGTGTGCCCGGCACAACAAACGATATCAGTTTTGCCAACGACCATTTGCATGTTTCCGGTCTTATTATTGATAAAACAAATGTGATCTGTGGAGAATCCATCAAGAATATTTATTACGTGAACAAAGACCTAGAGTTTTCAATAGTCTTGTTGCTACGCAATGGAAATATATTGAATATTGACGATACAACGGTTATCGAACCGGGGGATGAAATTCATATTCTGTGTCCCAAATCCATTATCATGATATTGTTGGAACGCTTAGGCGGTAAAACCAATATTTACACCGGCAATATTATTTTGTGCGGTGGCGGTGTCATAGGTGAGGCCATTAGCCGTAAAATACAAAAACACGAGACTCTTGCAAATCAGGATCTGATTATTATTGAACAGGATTTGCATCGCGCAAGGGAATTAAACCGTTTTATAAAAGGTGCGCTCATACTGAATGGCTCTGCACTGGATTATGAGGTGTTAAAAGAAGCCCGTGCGGATAAATGCTCTGTCTTTGTCAGTATTATGAACAGCAATGAAAATAATATTCTTTCCTCGATGTTGGCGAAAAAAATGGGTGCACAATATTCTATCGCACTTAGCACCAATAAGTTGTATGGCCAGCTTTTACCGGATCGTTTTATTGACGCAATTGTGAACCCTGAAACGATTACAGTTTCAAGAATTCTGCATAATCTGCGGCGGGGTCATATTCGGTCCATTCATTCAGTTCGTGATACCCGGGTCGAATTTATTGAGGCCGAAGTTTCGGAAAATTGTGGTATAATTAATATTCCTTTTGAAGAGATTTCTTTACACAAAAATATTGCTATTTTGGCTATTTACAGACCTGAAAATAAAGAAATTATATTCCCTAAGCCCCATACGGTTATCAAGCCGCATGATCAGGTTGTAATCATGGCGAATAATGTTGCGGTAAAAGAGGTCGAGAAATTATTCTCTTTTTCTATCAACCTATTTTAAAAAAAACTTAAAATTTTCATCTTTTTCTTGTAACTTTAGATTATATCAACTAAAAGAAGTATAGTCTGTACTCTAAGAATATAAATAATAGGTAGTATGATCATGGCTGAAAAAAGTCAAAATGTTCAGGACGTTTTTCTGAACGGGGTAAGAAAACAAAAAGTTCCGGTGACCATATTTTTATGCAACGGGGTCAAACTACAAGGGAATATAACCTGGTTCGATAATTTTTGTGTATTATTGCGTCGGGAAGGTCATGTACAATTGGTTTATAAACACGCAATTTCAACAATTATGCCTGCGGGTCCGCTAACATTGGACGAGCAGGAATAACTTTTTTTAAATTTGTCTTTAACAAAAACACTTATTATATGCCCTCTGGATAAAATGGCGGACAATCCTGACTCGGTCAAGCAGGAGGCAATTGGCTTGTGCGAGGCATTGCAATTATCAATTCAGGATGTTTTATTTTTTACCATAAAAAAAATCAATCCTGCAACCTATCTGACAAAGGGTCATCTGGAACGTGTGGCGGAAACGGTTCAGGACAAAGATATTAAGCTCGTTTATATTGATAAACAGTTAAAACCGGGACAACAAAGAGATCTTGAAGAATATCTGCAGGTCAAGGTGGTCGACCGAACCGGCCTTATACTTGAAATATTTGCCGACCGCGCAAAAACGCAGGAAGGGCGCATTCAAGTCGATCTGGCCTATAAAATGTACCAAAAATCGCGGTTGGTGCGAGCCTGGACACACCTAGAGAGACAGCGAGGAGGGGGCGGCTTTATCGGGGGGCCCGGTGAAAAACAAACTGAACTCGACCGACGTGCTCTTGATGTGGAAATCCGAAAACTTGAAAAAGATTTGGAGAAAATTAAGTCGAACCGTGCTTTGCAACGGAAGGCGAGGGAGCGGGAATCATTTCCGATCATTGCCCTTGTCGGTTATACCAATGCCGGAAAATCAACTTTATTCAATTATTTGACCAATGAAACGGTTTTATCGAAAGATATGCTGTTTGCAACATTGGATCCGACGATGCGGGCTATTAAACTGCCTAACGGACAGCAGGCAATACTATCTGACACCGTTGGCTTTATCCGTAATCTGCCGACTGAACTTGTTGCCGCCTTCAGCGCAACTCTCGAAGAAGTTGTGGAAGCGGATATCATTTTGCATGTCCATGATATAAGCAGTGCGGATTTTGAATCTCAACGTCGTACGGTTCTCGATACATTGGACAATCTTGGGATTGATAACGAAGCAGATCATATTATCGACATTTATAATAAGATCGACCTTTTACGTGAAGCTGATGAGCCTGAAGCAAAGCGTTTACAGAAATTATACCGGCGCAGTGCCGACAGCGTTGTATTATCTGCACATACGGGAGAAGGGTTAAATGATTTATTAAATTGCCTGGTTTATCATTTGTTACTGGGCCAAACTGATTATTCTTTTGTTATTCCCTTATCGGATGGCAAGGCTATTTCATGGCTTCACACATATGGAACAATCCAGCAAACACAATATGCGGAAAATGATGCGAATCTAACAGTGACTTTGGGGGAGGCGGCCTTTAATAAATTTACAAAGGTTTTCGGTTATTATCCTTTATCCGAAGCCATGCCTCTGTCATATCTTCAATCGTCGCATCATGAAGAGTAAGCCCGCTTTGTGCGAGGTCATCCTCCACACGATCAAACCTGTTTTTCAATTTATGGCATGCCTTGCGTAAGCTTTCTTCCGGATTATTTCGGGTTTCAGTGGCGAGAAGCGAGGAAACAAGCAGAACATCGCCTATCTCTTCATTAATATGATCAGCATTGCCGGATTCATAAGCCTGTTTCAATTCGTCTATTTCTTCTGATAACTTATCGAGGACGGCAGAGAAAGATGGATAACGAAAACCGGTTTTATAGGCTTTTTTCTGTAATTTATGGGCATATAGCAGGGATGGAAGGTTGGCAGTCACATTATCCAGATAATGGCCTTCATCGGTATTTTTACCACTGTTCTTTTTTTCTTTTTCTTTCTGGTTTTCCCAGATTGTATTTTCGACGTCCGAGGCTGTCGCCATATTTGTATTATCTTTAAAAACATGAGGATGTCTGAAAATCATTTTTGCGGTTACATGGTCAATCACATCGTCCAAATCAAATATTTTCTGCTCGGCGGCCATTTGGGAGTGAAATACAACTTGGAATAATAGGTCTCCCAACTCATCTTTCAGGTCATCCATATCGTTGCGCTCGATAGCGTCTGCAACTTCGTAAGCCTCCTCAATTGTATGAGGTTTAATCGTTTCAAAAGTTTGTTCTAAATCCCAGGGGCATCCTGTCTCGGGATGCCGCAAACGTTCCATTAATTTTTTAAGATCATCATAAGTGTGAAAGGGTCTATCCATATTTTTATATTAGATATTATAAGGAAATAGGCAATATTATCCTATAAATTTAAAGATAATGGAAAATGATCTGATCCAACGGATGGGCCAACTTGCACATTATTATATTTCTCACCCTTTGAAATAAGGATATGATCCATGGGAATGCCAAGAACCGGGAAATAAACAGGCCATGTCACCTTGTATCCCTGATCTTTAATAGTGCTTCGCAATCCGCATTCATCTAAAAATTTTGTAAAATGTTTCTCCCATGGGACGGAGTTAAAATCCCCCATCACAATAACAGGTATATCGTCAGAATTGTTTTTTGCTAACGTATGCCTTATTTCTGCAAAATATTGGTGGCGGTCCTCATGCCATTTTTTATTGAGTGCCGGCTTGGGGTGGGCAGAATATATTTGATATTTCTTACCGTCTATGACGGCCTTAGCATGGAGTAGAGGTGTGTCAGACGGGCCATGATGCGTAATTTGCGTATCTTCTAAAACAGTTTTGCTGAGCAGACAGATACTGAAGCCGTCCCTTACGGGAGTTTGCAATCTATAAGGATATATGGAGAGCAACTTCATCAATTTTTTTTCATGGGACTCCGTCATTTCCATGATCAGCATGATTTCAGGATCTGTTTTTTGTAAAATATCCTGTAATTTGCCAAGATTTTCATTTTCTTTATAAGCATTTATCGAAAAAAGAGTTTTATTGGCATCCTGTTTGGGCATATGCGGCATATGCGGGAAAAAGCGACGAATACGGTAAAGATTGACCAAGGCAATTATGATATTAATTGCAAATAAGCCATACTGCCCTAAATAAATACAAGCTATTGCGACTATTATAGCCAGACAAGCATACTGTAATCTGAAAAAATCGAGGATTGTGAACCACCATAACAATTTTGAATAACCTGAGGCAGTAATAAGGGCGATAAAAATTGTTAAAACTAATAGGATCATGGCAACTTTGTGTTTGTTTTAAGACTAAGACAACGCAAATATTATATTTAGGTTCAAATAAATTTACTTTTATAGGGTATAATAATACCTATTTTTTAAGTCCTTGTTTTTAAATAAAATTTATTATAAAAAATGTTTGACATTTAGGGTAAAAAATAAGATAACAATGCAGTTTTTATAAGCAACAGAGGTAATAAACATGAAAACCTATTCAGCCAAACCGTCAGAAGTGACGAAAAAATGGTGGATTATTGATGCGGAAGATGTCGTTTTGGGACGCATGTCTGCCGAAATCGCAAAAATCTTACGCGGCAAGCACAAGCCGATGTTCACACCACACATTGATACAGGCGATAATGTCATTGTAATTAATGCGGAAAAAGTAAAATTAACTGGTAACAAACGTGATGCCGATATTTTTTACTGGCATACCGGTCACCCAGGTGGGATTAAACAACGCACCAAAGGGGAAATTTTGGATGGCGCACATCCTGAGCGCGTTGTTGAAAAAGCGGTTGAGCGTATGATGCCTAAGGAAAGCCCTTTGGCACGTGCACAAATGAAAAAATTACATGTTTATGCCGGTACAGAGCATAAACACGAAGCGCAAAAGCCGGAAGTTCTGGATCTTGCCGCGAAAAATGCAAAGAACAAAAGATAAGGAATTTGTAAGATGGCAGAAACAAAAGTAAATGATTTGGCTGACTTGAAAAATGCGGCTGAAGTAAAAGGTGAAGATTATACAAAGTCTTCTGACTCTGATGCACCTCGTGAGCCAAAACGTGATTCCTTGGGTCGTTCATATGGAACAGGAAGCCGTAAAGACGCCGTTGCACGCGTATGGGTTAAGCCCGGCTCAGGTAAAATCGTTATTAATGGTGAAGAACAAGCGCATTACTTTAAAAGAAAAACGCAACAGCTTGTTATCAATCAACCTTTTCTTGTAACAGATCAGGTTAGCAAATTTGATGTCATAGCAACCGTGAAGGGCGGCGGGTTGTCCGGTCAGGCCGGTGCCGTGCGCCATGGTATTTCCAAGGCATTGGCCGATTACGAGCCTGAATTGCGTATGTCTTTGAAAAAGGCCGGATTCCTGACACGTGACAGCCGTACTGTCGAGCCTAAGAAAATCGGTAAGCACAAAGCTCGTCGTACAAAACAATGGGCTAAGCGTTAATATTAAAGCTATTTGTAAAGATGTGGTTTCACATCTTTCAAAGGCCCTGATGGCGGAATTGGTAGACGCGCTACGTTCAGGTCGTAGTTCTCGCAAGGGAGTGAAGGTTCGAGTCCTTTTCAGGGCACCATTATTTAAAAGAAGCTGCTTCTAAGCGGCTTTTTTTATGATATTCTTCTTTTGAAAGGATAATCACTTATGGATTTTGTTGCGCTTCTCTCTGACCCCGCCGTGTGGGCGTCATTATTCACCCTGACATTGCTGGAAATCGTTCTGGGGATTGATAATCTGGTGGTTATTTCAATTCTTTGTGACAAATTACCCAAGGCGAAACAGGCATTTGCCCGCCGTATCGGTTTAATTGTGGCGTTGGTCACGCGCATCTTGTTTTTATCAATTGCCTTCTTTATCGCGCATCTCAGCCGCGATTTATTCACCGTTTTAGGAAATGCCATTTCCATTCGTGATCTGTTATTGATCGGCGGGGGGCTTTTTTTGTTAGGAAAGGCCTCGACTGAAATTTATGAAAGAATCGAAGAAGCGGAATCTGTCGATCACAAGCCCGATATCGTTAAAAACGGTTTTATGGCGATTATGATCCAGATATCGGTAATGGATATTGTTTTTTCATTTGATAGCGTGATGACGGCGATCGGGCTGGCCAATCATTTGCCTGTCATGATTATCGCGGTGATTTTGTCAATCATCATTATGATTATTGCGATTGAACCGATCAATTCATTATTAAACAAACATCCTTCCCTAAAAATTCTGGCGCTGAGTTTCCTTTTATTAATTGGTATGGCCTTAATCGGGGAGGGGCTGGATATGCATATTCCAAAAGGATACCTCTATTTTGCCATGGCATTTTCGGTTGGTATCGAAATTATCAATATCCTGATTAAACGCAAGGAGGGTAAGCGCAAGCCATAACCATGTGTTGTATCATCAAACCCTATAAAGGCATCTATCCGAACATTGATGAAAAATCCTATATTCTTGATAATACGTCCGTCATAGGGGATGTGCATATCGGGGAGGGGAGTTCCGTTTGGTACGGGTCTGTTATCCGCGGTGATGTGAATAAAATCCGGATTGGCGCTGACACCAATGTTCAGGACGGAACCATCATCCATGTTGCCACCTTTGGACACGGCACACATATCGGTGACAAGGTCACGATCGGGCATCAGGCGTTATTGCATGATTGTACTATTCTAGATGGGGCTTACATCGGAATGCAGACATGTATTATGGATGGCGCGGTTGTCGAAAGCAGGGCGTTTGTCGCGGCCGGATCTCTTGTGACACCGGGTAAGCGAATTCCTTCAGGGCAATTATGGGGCGGCAGACCGGCACGCTACATGCGCGATTTAAATGATGATGATTACAAATTATTTGAATGGTCTTGGGCGCATTATCGCAATCTTGCCGAAGACCATGTCGGTGTGAAATGAAAAAACGGGCCGTGAAGCCCGTTACCGATAATTAACGTAATTGATGATCTGCTTTTGGTCCCTTATGATATGTTTGAATACCAACACCTTGTTGCATCAGTTTTTGCGCATTATACAAATTGTTCATCGCACGCGTGGCACATTGAACAAGTGTTTCATTTGGTTGTGGTGTCAATGTTGTTAAGCTACGGTTGCCTTGTGTTATAGCAGGGGTCTGTCGCGTTCCAACACCAACAGTCGTTCTATTTTTCGTAGGTTCCTTTGCTTCTGCATTTGTCGTATAGGCATAGTAAACGGCTGTATTTCCCGGTGCTTTTTCGACACCGCAACGTTCGTTTCTTGTGGATCTATTACCACTATTATCGCTTGGACTTGCCGAAGGTGTTTCGCTTGCTCCACCACCGCAATCACAACCTCCACCACTTGCGTCCGATCTTGCGGCAAAGGCGGTTGTTGGTGAAACGGCACCTAATGTGGTGGCAGCCAATACTATTGCTTTTGGCAAATTTGCTAATTCCATAATTTATCTCCTCTTAAAATTTTTATTAACATATTGTTTTATTATTCGTTTGTCAAAGTTTTTTTAAAACATATGTTCCAGGTGCTTGTTCAATTTCTTTAAAATTGTAGTTTCCCAAATGGTTGCGGGCTAAAACAGGTTCCGAATTATTTTGGTTTTCAATCCATTTTTGCCAATGTATCCACCATGATCCGGCATAATGTTTGCCGTTTTCTTCATATCCGTATTTATCTTTCGCAGGGGGGTTGATAACCCCGGCCACATGACCCGACCCCGCCAGAATGAATGTATGATCACCGCCATACAATTCGGCCCCCGTTTGTGTTGCCTGCCACGGCGCAATATGATCCTCGCGAGTCGACAGGAAGTAGGCGGATGTATCGATGGCTTTTAAATCCAGCTTGATACTGTCCAACACATATTCACCTTTTGCCAGTTTGTTATCCAGATAAAATGACGATAAATAGTCACAATGCATTTTTGCGGGGAGGTTGGTGCTGTCACTATTCCAGTAAAGCAGGTCGAACGGCACAGGATCGCGCCCCAGCAAATAATTATTTATAATAAATGACCATATCAGATCGGATGCGCGCAGCATTGAAAATGTCAGGCTCATCGCTTTGCCGTCCATAACACCCTGATCAAGAAGGGCCGTGTTCAAACTTTCCACCTGATCACGGTCAATAAATACCTTTAAATCGCCTGCCTGTTCAAAATCGAGCAAGGTGGTCAAAAAGGTTGCAGAGTGAACCGGATTTGATCTCTTTTTGCCTTTTAGCCATGCCAATGTCATGGCAAGCAAAGTGCCCCCGATGCAATATCCGATGACATTCGCCTGTTTCGTATGGCAAATATCATTTATGATTTTCAGAGCGGTGAGTACACCGTCATGCATATAATCCTTGAATTCTATATCACGAAAACTTTCATCAGGGTTAACCCACGAAATACAAAAAACCGTATGGCCTTGATCAATCAGCCATTTAATCATCGAATTTTGTGATGTGAGGTCCAAAATGTAATATTTGTTAATCCAAGGTGGAATAATAAGGAGAGGCTCCTTATGAACATTGCCTGTGGTTGGCGCGTATTGGATCAATTCCATCATACGGTTGCGATATATAACAGCACCTTTGGTTGTCGCAATATTCTCGCCGACTTGAAAGGCAGAGGTATCCGTCATGGAAACAACCCCTTTTTCAACATCCCGAATTAAATTGTCCAACCCTTTTAGAAAATTTTCACCGCCTGTATCGAGCATTTCTTGAATGACTTCAGGATTTGTCATTGGAAAATTACGGGGGTTCATGCCCTCGATCCATTGGCGCGTAAAAAACATCAGTTTCTCACGTTCTTGCCGTGTAAATCCTAATGTTTCTTCCTCTATCGTTTCGATCATCCATTCTGCCGTTTTAATATAAACATCCTTCATCCACTGATAAACGGGCGATGTGTTCCATAAATTAGATTTAAAATATCGTTGATATTGTGATGCCGGTGTTTGCGGATTATTCAGCATATCAAAATATCGTTTTTGGGCATCCAGCATATGCTCGGGATTTTGCCAGACATTTTCCCAAAATTTTAATCCCACCTGCATCATTGATTGTTGAAACGATTCGATGGATGGTGATGCCCCATGTTTACTGTTTTTCAAAGCCTCATAAAGCTTTTGCATCTTTTGAATGTAAAGAAACGGATAATTGTAAAAATCTTGTGTCATAATGGTTAGAGAGAATATCAAATTTATCGGGATAATCCAGTTATAAGACTTGTGTTTAAATACAGTGTCGTGCATTTTTTCAATGTTTAAAGGGCGTTCTGTCTGGGATTTTTTGACGCCGCGTTTATGAATCATATAGCGTTAAACACAATAAGAATAAAGGTTGGAAATTTTATGCTTCAGGCAGTAAAGCAAGATCTTGCCTTCTCCGGTACAGATCCGTTTATGAACAAAATGTCGGTAAAGGGAAAGAAATGGACTTTAGCCCAAGTTGACGAGAATCGGGTTGACCATCTTATACAGGCTTATCAGCTTCCGGAAATTATAGCCCGTCTTCTTGTTTTACGTGATCTTGATAAAGGCGATATCGACAGCTTTCTAAATCCTAAATTGTCGTTACATTTTCCTGATCCGTTTGCTTTGAAAAATATGGATAAAACAAGTGATTTTTTGGCCACCGCCATTATGGAGGGCCGAAAAATCGGTATTTTGGCTGACTTTGACGTTGATGGTGCAACAAGTTGCGCTGTGTTGAAAAGCTTTTTAAAAGCTGCCGGCGTCAGCGATGATATTCCATTCTTTATTCCCGATCGTTTGAATGACGGTTATGGCCCTTCTGCAAAAGGATTTGATTATTTAAAAGGGCAGGGGACAGAGATTGTAGTGGTTCTTGACTGTGGAATTACCGCAATTGATCCGTTGGGCTATGCGAACACTATTGGGTTACAAACAATAGTTGTCGATCATCATGAGCCTGACAGCGCCCTTCCTGAAGCAGATTACATCATTAACCCAAAATTGAGTAACTGCGACAGCGGCTATGATTATATGGCGGCTGTCGGTGTGACATTCTTGCTCAGCATTGCCGTGAATGCAAAGTTACGACAAAAAGGTCATTATAATAATAAACCCGAGCCAAGTATGCGCCGATTTCTTGATCTGGTTGCCCTTGGAACAGTTTGCGATATGGTGCCTCTGGTTGAGGCCAATCGACTGTTTGTCAAACACGGCTTTACCATGATGGCGGAAAGAGAAAATTATGGATTAAGGGCCCTTTTGAATGTCTCAAATATTACGTCATTACCCGATCCGTATCATGCCGGATTTATGTTGGGGCCGCGTATTAATGCAGGGTCACGTGTGCATCAAAGCGACCTTGGCGCACGATTATTATCTTCCGATTGTGAAGAAGAGGCAATGCGAATTGCATGGTTGCTGGACGATTGTAACGAGAAGCGTAAATCCATTCAAAAGGATATGACCCGCGAGGCAATGGAAAAAGCCAAAGCCATGATGATTGAATCGCCGGATAATGCAGGAATTGTTATTGACGGGGAAGGGTGGCATACCGGTTTGAGCGGGCTGGTTGCCGGCGCCATTAAAGATAAGTTTGAAAAACCGGCCTGTGTTATTGCGTACGTGGAAACGGAATACGGCCATATCGAAGGGCGTGCTTCGGGACGTTCTATTCCCGGCGTTCATCTTGCCGATATCTTTATGGAAGGGCAACGCGAAGGATTGCTTGTAAAAGGAGGCGGTCACGCCATGGCCGGTGGTTTTACTATTTTGAAAGAAAATATTGATGCGTTTCGTATCTTTTTTAATAAAAAAGTAAAGGACGCCACACTTAAGGCGAATCCTTCAGGATTTTCAAACAGCATAATAATTATTGATAGCTGCATGGCGGTCCGTAGCCTTAATATATCAACAGCCCGATTATTATTAGATTCGCTTGCCCCTTATGGAATGTCTAACGAGGAGCCGGTAACGGTTTTATCGTCTGTCGTCATAGATTATGCAGATCAGGTCGGGGCCAATCACGTGCGTTGTACAATCAAGGATAGTGAAGGCAGCGTCGGGTTAAAGGCCGTAGCTTTTCGTGCACTGGAAAATGATCTGGGCAAAATGTTACGCGAATTTGCCGGATCGGCCAGGGCTGTTCATTTACTTGGGCAAGTGAAAATCAACCAATGGCAGGGTCGTGAAACAGTTGAGTTTCATATTTCAGATGCAATGGCAGTCTAATCATAAAAAAAGTGAAAAAAGTGCTTGATTTCATGGCGCGAAAAACATTATATACAACGGAACTTAGGCAATACCAAAGACTTACGCTTTTTTTAACTGCGTCCCGTTCGTCTAGAGGCCTAGGACACCGCCCTTTCACGGCGGCAACACGGGTTCGAATCCCGTACGGGATGCCATTATCAGCTAGTTAAACTGATAGAGTAAACACAGACAAGCATATAAGATTTTACTGATTTGACAAAAACGACATTTACCGATCTTGGGCTAGACAAAAATATTCTGCGGGCTATTGATGATGCGGGGTATGAACATCCGACGGAAATTCAGGAAAAGGCAATTCCCAGCATTTTGATGATGAAGGATGTAATCGGGATAGCTCAAACCGGAACCGGGAAAACGGCAAGTTTCACTTTGCCAATGATCGAGGTATTACAAGGTGGTATTGCAAAGGCTCGCATGCCGCGTGCTTTGGTACTGACACCAACGCGTGAGTTGGCGGCACAAGTTGCGGAAAATATTGAAAAATACGCAAAATATTTGTCTTTAACCCACGCTTTGATTGTCGGGGGCGTTCAGGCAAATGATCAGATTGCAAAACTGGAACGCGGTGTGGATATTTTGATTGCAACACCGGGTCGTTTGCTTGATCTTCATGAACGAGGAAACGTATTGCTTCGTGATATTAAATTTCTGGTGATTGATGAAGCCGACCGTATGCTTGACATGGGATTTATCCCCGATATTGAAAAAATTATCAGTTTATTACCCCCATTGCGTCAAAATTTACTGTTTTCCGCAACCATGCCGAAGCCCATTCAAAAACTTGCTGAAAAGCTGATGGATAATCCAAAAACTATTGAAGTTGCAAAGCGTTCATCCACAACAAAAAATGTGTCGCAATATTTAATTATGCTCTCCAGAAGCATTCAGAAAAAAGAGCAATTAATCCATTACATCCAAAAACTTGAGGTCGAATCCGCTTTTATTTTTTGTAACCGTAAACGCGATATTGATGGATATGCGGATGCTTTGATGAAATCCGGTGTGAAGGTTGGGGCATTGCATGGCGATATGTCGCAAAATATGCGTACCGACACATTAAAAAAATTCAAGGAAGGTAATATCCGTGTTCTTGTATGCAGTGATGTTGCGGCCCGCGGCATTGATATTTCGAATGTTGGTCATGTTTTTAATATGGATTTACCATTGAATGCAGAAGATTATGTCCACCGCATCGGTCGGACGGGCCGTGCAGGCAAAACCGGCGAGGCGTATAGCTTTGTATGTTTGAAAGATGACGAAAAATATCTTGACGCTATTGAAAAACTGACAGATCAGACAATAGAGAGAATTAACGCTAAGCCTGTAAAATCGCCAAAAGTACAGAGCAAAACCGCATCATCCCCGTCTAAAGATGTCAAAAAAAGGTCATCTTCCAATCAAAACGAGCGTGATGACACTCCAACTCCTGTTGGCTTTGGTAATGAAATGCCGGCTTTTATGGCGATTGATCGTTAATAACAAATAAAGCCTTGTTGACAGGAGTCTAGGTGCTGACCAGAATAACAACAATGCGCTTTCTAAATTTCTTGTTCATTTTTCCTGTTTATACATTGGCTATTATATTAGCCAATGGTCACGAAGCATGGGCTGCACCTGTAAAAAGCGATATAGAGGCCGACAAATTTATCTATGATCAGGAGTCCGGTATCATTACCGCTGAAGGCAATGTTATTCTTGTTCAAGAGGGGCAGACACTGGCTGCCGAGCGGATCATATATAATATCTCCGATGATTCATCACAAGCGCAGGGGAATGTTAGATTTGACGATGGTGACGGGAATATATATTACGCAAAAACCTTTGAATTAAGTAACGCCATGCAACAAGGGCTGGTTAATAGCCTATATTCGGAATTGAACGACGGCTCCCGCATGTGGGCTTCAAGAGCCATTCGTGAAACGCCTGACCGCCATATCCTTAAGGACGCCCGCTACACACCTTGTAAAGCTTGCGAAGAAAATCCCGATAAAGTTCCAACATGGGCCTTGCGGGCTTCTGAAGTAACGCACAACAAAAATACGGCTATGATCAGTTATGATGATGTACGATTTGAAGCGTGGGGCTTGCCGATTTTCTATTTTCCTTATTTTAGTCATCCTGATGGCACCATTCCTCAAAAAAGTGGGTTTTTGACACCATCCCTCGGGTTTGGCAGTGATTATGGTTTTAATACTGAAATTCCTTATTATTGGGCGATCAATCGCTCTATGGATGCAACGATCGGCACTAGAGTTTTTACCAAATCAGCCCCTCAGATGAATCTGGAAATGCGTAAGCGTTTTGAAGATGCCTCTATCAGGGCGGCAGGTTCTTTCACGTATTCAGATAGAATAGACAGGGTAAACGGTAACAATGTTTATGTTGATGATGAATTACGCGGCCATTTCGAACTTCAATCGCTTTGGAATATCGATAATCACTGGCGTGCCGGTACAGATCTTAAACTGACATCCGACGAACAATATCTTGAGCAATATGATATGGAGGATCCGGATGTTCTCACAAACCGTATATATGCCGAACGATTTGATAATCGTGATTACGCATCGGTTGAATTACTGGGATTTCAAGATTTGCGTTTGGACAGAAATGTTGATCAGCCCAATGCCCTTCCTTTTGCCAATATGTCATTTGTAGGGGCACCGAATTCGATTGTTGGCGGCCGCCTCAAATGGGATAGCTCTTTTTTAAGTTTGTTCAGGGAAGGTAATGAGCAGGATGTTAATCGTGCCAGTAGTCGTCTTGCTTGGCAAAGGCAAGATATATTACCTGCAGGGATTGTTTCAAAGGTTGATCTGGCCATGAGGGGCGATGTCTATTATACATCTGATCGGGATCTGGCGAAAACGGATCCCAATGAGGATGAAAATGCCTATGATAGCCGTTTTATACCTACGGCTAATATCGAATTATCGTATCCTTTACAAAAGCGTCTGGAAGCGGCACAGGTACGGATTAAACCGAAAGTGGGTCTGACCGCCCGACCTGATGTTGATAATGACAGTACAATTCCTAACGAGGACAGTATCGACGCACAGATTGATGTTACCAATCTCTTCGAAATTGACCGTTTTCCCGGCCTTGACAGGGTTGAGGATAGAACGCGCGTGAATTATGGCGTTGAAACGGGATATTATAAAGATAACGGTGATGAATTTGTAGTTTCACTGGGACAAAGTTATCGTCTGCAAAATGAAGATAATCCTTTCCAGAATGGCTCAGGATTTGAAAATCAGGAGTCTGATGTCGTTGGGCAAATATCGGCAGGTTTTGATCATTACAAACACAATATAAATTACAGGTTTCAGTTGAACGGTCAGAAACTGAATGCTGAACGCCATGAGATATTTGGAGCAACGGGAACGGATACCATACGGTTTGGGGCGATATATCTCTATGAAAGAGGATCGCAAGGAACGGAATTTACCGAGAGCAGGGAACAGATACAAGGCAGCATCACACAGGTATTCAACGATAATTGGTCGGGTCGTGTGGCCGCTCTGTTCGATATGGGGGAAGATCCGGGACTAAGACAATCGGTTATGGGTATATCTTATGATGATGATTGTTTTGGCGTTACGACCGAGCTAAGGCGGGAATTGCAAAGGGATGCTACGGGATCGAACGATACAGCCGTACTGATGCGGTTACGATTGAAAAATCTAGGTGAGTTTGAAACAACTGCGTATGATTACGGATCCGGCGATGACAATGATAATGAGTATGAACTATGATTGCGATGCCAATAGAATTTCATATGTGGTTTGGAATAATTGTCACTTTGTTGGCTGTATATTCGTTTGCCAAGGAAAAAGTGTCTTTAGAAATGACGGCACTATCAATTGTCGCCGTCTTATTAATATATGGTCAGATTTTTCCGCTTAATACCGCTTCGGGTAGCAACATGCTTGATCCTACAAGTTTGCTTGCGGGCTTTTCAAACCCATCCCTTATGGCGGTTTTGGCATTGCTTATTATGGGGCAGGGAATGCTTCAGACAGAGGCCTTGCGCCCTTTAACCTCTCTTTTTAAGGTTAAGAACAAGCTTTTAGGTCGGGTGGCCGCGGTGATGTTGATATTTTTTGTGCTTGCTGCCTCTGCCTTCATGAATAATACGCCATTGGTTATTCTTGCAATTCCTATTCTGCAAACATTGTGCAGTAACGTGTCATTGTCGCAATCGCGGGTCATGATTCCTCTTAGTTTTGGAGCTATTTTGGGTGGAATGACCACTCTGATCGGGTCATCGACAAACCTTTTGGTTTCAAGTGCCATGCAGGACCTTGGGTACGAACCTCTTGGTTTTTTCGATTTCACAATTCCCGGCATGATTATGGCAGCTGTCGGCTTTGTCTATGTCGGATTTCTGTTGCCTCTTATTTTGCCTGATCGATCGTCTTTGACATCTCAATTAACGGGCGGTGACAAACAATTTATTGCAGAAATTGATATTGAGGCAAGTAGTCCTTTGATTGGATCGGAATGTGTCCAAGGGAAGTTTCCTAAATTGCCTGATATTAATATCCGCATGATTCAGCGGGCAGGGCACGTCATTCTTCCACCTTTTGAGGGATATGCAATTGAAAAAGGCGATATTATTATTATTGCGGCCACAAGGCAGGCGCTGACTGATGTTCTCGGGTCCAATCCAGGGTTTCTTCTTTCTGATCAGGAAATGGAAAGCATGATTGATGAAGATGATGAAAATGCCGAAAATGCCGATGGCTATGAATTAACTACAAGGGTTTTGGCAGAAGTAATGATTACACCTGCATCCCGCTTAATTGACATGTCGCTAGATCAAGCAGGATTTGATAAACAATACGGAGCTGTAGTGTTGGGTATTCAACGCCGTGCGCGGGTGGTTAGAAGAAGACTGGGTAGAGTGCGTCTTGAATCCGGAGATATATTGTTAATCGCCGGATCGCAGGGGTCGCTCGAATCTATGCGCGCCAATACTGATTTCATTGTTATGGCAGGCAGTATTAAAGACATGCCTTTAACGGCAAAAGCACCGATAGCGTTATTAATATTTCTGGCAACCATAGGATCTGCGGCTCTTGGTATATTACCTATCCCGGTGGCCGCTATTGCAGGGGCTATGTTGATGATTGCAACTGGTTGCCTGAACATTCGTCAGGCTTTACGTGCTGTAGACAGGAAAATATATCTGCTTGTCGGTGCGGCATTGGCTCTCGGTGCTTTTCTACAGGTTACAAAAGGCGCCGCCGCTATGGCGGATGTATTGACCGTCATTCCCTATGCAGATGAACCTTTGGTAATGGCTTCTGTTTTATTCATGTTAGTGGCCATTACAACCAACTTGTTGACCAATAATGCCTGCGCAATTTTATATACACCGATCGCCATGAATTTGGCCGCAAATGCAAATATTGACCCTTTGATATTTGCCGTTGTAGTTATAATGGGTGCCAATTGTTCGTTCGCATCACCGATAGGATACCAGACCAATCTGATGGTTATGGGCCCGGGACAATATAAATTCATGGATTTTATGAAGGCTGGAATACCGCTTATCTTCTTATTATGGATAACGTTTATTTTTATCGCCAAATTTTACTACAATCTTTAAAGGCGAGTGGCCTGAATTATTTTTTATAGTCTCCATAACGAAATCCACGCATGACAGGGCCGTGAGTATAAATATTATAGCGCGGCGGCGTGGCGGGCACGGAATGGGTGCGTGTATTAAATACAGAAGCGGGATAAATAATTTGTGTAGGAGCCTGAGAAACAGGGGCCGTACATCCGGAAACGATAGTGAATGCGCTCACTGCCAAACCTGTTAGCGAAAGGGTTTTTCTATTTAAAGGCATCAATCTTTTTCTCCTTAATACGGAAATAATAATAAGAATTAATTTCCAAGCCCGTCAAATTAAATATCAAGTGCCTCGTCGTCGGCATAGACCGCGTTAGCTTGAATGAAATTAAATCGTGCCTCCGCGTTTTTGCCCATCAAATCATCCACGAGAGAATCAACCGGATTTTGCCCGTCAATTGTGTCAGGTAATGTCACCTGTAGAAGTGTTCGTGTTTTAGGATTCATTGTTGTTTCTTTTAATTGAGCCGCCGGCATTTCGCCCAAACCCTTAAAGCGGCTGACATCAATTTTTGATTTACCTTTGAAAGTGGTTTTTAGGAGTTCCTCGCGGTGCAAATCATCCATCGCGTAAACTGTCGTGCCACCTGCGCTTAACCGATAAAGAGGCGGCTGTGCCAAATAAAGCGATCCGCTTTCAATCAAGCCTGGCATCATGGAATAGAAAAAGGATATCAACAG
>DCKW01000021.1:0-6308 GCA_002320485.1 Micavibrio sp. UBA1664 | reverse complement strand
GTCATGATAATAATACGTTCATAACGAAGGCTATCGAGGTCGAAATCCTTACCCATGCCGCACCCTAAAGCTTGAGTAATATCCTGAATTTCGGTATTGGCGCGAATTTTATCTTTTGTTGCGCTAACTACGTTGAGGATTTTTCCACGAAGTGGCAGGATAGCTTGTGTTTCGCGATTACGGCCTTGCTTGGCTGATCCACCCGCTGAATCCCCCTCTACTATAAATATTTCTGTATCCTCGGAAGATCGACGGGAGCAATCGGCCAGTTTTCCAGGTAGGCGTGTTTTTTTTGTTGCCGATTTACGGCTCATTTCCTTGGTAGACCTGCGTCGGTTACGTTCCTCGGCATTTTGCAGGGCGGCGCTCATAATTTCGTTAGCGGTTTTGGTGTCGCCTGTCAGATAATGGTCAAAACGATCCTTGATGGCCAGATCTGTAATTTTTGCCGCCGCAGCGTTAGCTAGCTTATCTTTGGTCTGCCCTTGAAATTGCGGATCGGGAATGAAAACAGATAATAAAATACATGCACCGTTAACAATATCTTCGGCGGTGATTGTGGCTGCCTGCTTATTACCTGTCATTTCACCATAGCTCTTCAAAGAGCGGGTCAGCGCGGTTCTCAAACCACTTTCATGGGTTCCCCCTTGCGGTGTAATAACCGTATTACAATATGATCGTGTAAATCCGTCCGACTTCATATCCGGCCAGGCAATAGCAAACTCTACTTTGGCGCGATGTTCGGGCATTTCGACAAGTCCACTGAAAATGTTGGGATTCAGCAGTTCTTTTCCCTTTAATTCAATTGCAAGAAAATCGGCAAGCCCATTGGGGAAATGAAATTTGTCCTCGACGGGAACGGATGAACCCTCCATCTCACAAAACCAGCGTATCTCCACACCGCGAAACAAATAAGCCTTGGAACGTGTTTTGGTATATAAAAGCTCAGGCTTCAACCGTGCTTTCGGGCCAAAAATTTCAGGATCGGGTTTGAACCAAACCGTAGTGCCGCGGCGGTTGCTCACGCTTCCGATATTTTCCAATTTAGATGTGGCTATTCCGCGTGAAAAGGATTGTTTGTAGAGTTGTTTATCGCGGGCAACTTCTACCCACATATCCTCTGACAACGCATTGACGACGGAAATACCAACGCCATGCAATCCACCGGATGTTTCATATGCCTTACCCGAAAATTTACCGCCCGAGTGCAATGTTGTTAAGATTACTTCCAGCGCGGATTTGCCGGGGTATTTCGGATGTTCGTCAACGGGAATACCTCGTCCGTTATCTGAAATTGTAACCGAACTGTCATTATGCAGGGTCAGTTCGATCCGGTTTGCATGGCCTGCCACGGCCTCGTCCATGGCATTATCCAGAATTTCGGAAACCAGATGGTGCAGGGCGCGTTCATCAGTTCCGCCTATATACATTCCCGGGCGCTTGCGAACAGGTTCAAGTCCTTCCAGGACTTCGATCTGGGAGGCATTATAGTTGTTTTCATTGACTTGTGACATATCCTTGCCATAGTGGTCGAATAGAATAGAATAGTAAAGATGGTTCACACAGATACTAACAAAAAACCGCCTGAAAAAACGCCAACCCTGCGTGTGATTCCCATGCCGGCCGATACAAACGCAGAAGGTGATATATTCGGTGGTTGGCTGTTATCGCAAATGGACCTTGCCGGCGCGTCAGAGGCCTATCAGTATGTCGGGCACAGGATTGTAACCGTCGGCGTTGACAGCATGACCTTTCATAAACCTGTGTACGTGGGGGATGAGGTCAGTTTTTTTACACATGTTGAAAAAGTAGGGCGCACGTCTATTGCGGTCAGGGTGGAGGCGTGGGCCCGCTCAAGAATTGAAAAGGATTATCGTATGGTAACCGAGGGTGTTTATACGTTCGTTGCCTTAGATCATAATCGCCAACCAACGGAGATTGTTCGTAAATGAAAAAATATTTGGTTTTTGTAAATATAATCGTTTTGTTTGCCTTGATGGCCACGCCGATCTTGGCGGAGTCAAAGCTGGACCCATTGCCCGAACCTGCAACACTCGATATCAATGATTTTGTCGGCCAATCAAAGCTTGTAACACAGGAATTTGAAAACGATGCCTCTCTCAATTTCCAAATGCAAATTCCAAAAAGTTTCATTATACGAGATCAGGACAAACTCAAAAATATTGAAAAAGACGGAAAAATCTATGGGCCCATTTTCACGGCTTTGGGATCTTCGGTCGGCGATACAACGCGTCCCTATATTTCAGTTCAAGCGATTGAACTGGACCGTTTAATTTCGGCAAAAAACTGGATTATTACAAAATCTCTTGAATGGGGATATACATTACGCGGGATAGAGGAAGAAGACCCCGAAGGAAATGCCTTTGATGCATTCTACATTCGTCTTGATTCTTCCGGTAATACGGAAATTGTCCGCGCCCGAGGATTTTTACATGATACAAGACTTATTCTTGTTGAGTTTGTTTTACCCGTACCTTTGTGGGAGCAGGGCCGCGATACACAAATTTTTTCTATAAAATCGTTCGAATTTCTTGAAACATTTGCAATTTCTTCACCTGAAGAAATGAATAATTTCAGCTATCTTGACAGTTTTTATTTGGAATATCCAACAAGCTGGAGATTAAATCGTCGCGATCTGGGGAGTGTCAATACGATTGATGTGAATTTAAAAACCACTGATTCCAACAATTTTATGCTTGCTGAAACGGATATAACGGTTGTCAGTTCTAAATCGTTACGTGATAGGGCTGACCAGATGGTTTATCCGTTTAATTTGCCTAAAATTATCAAAGATCGCATGAAGGTTGTAAATGACATGGGGTTTGATATTGACCCAATAATGGAGCAGCATGATTATAAACTGTCTTTTACGCCCGAATTTCAAACAACGGAAGTTTATCCTTTGCGTAAAAAACAATCATCCGTTTATGTAACCGACGCAACAAGTGATGTATCGCGTGAATTCTGGCTCACTGTATTAAAACGTCCCGAAGAAGAGGGAAAAAATTATATCATTACGATGATCGCGCCTTCCAGAACTGTAAACCTTTATCAATGGGCGATTGCGGTCAAGGCTTATGAGCACATGATTACATCCATTCGCTAACATAAACCCCGGCTCTAAATGGCCGGGGTTTAACAAAATTTCAGATTTATAATTAAGCCGAATAATACATTTCGAATTCTACAGGGTGTGGGGCGGTTTCATATTTGAGTACATCTTCCATTTTAAGGGAGATGTAGGCATTTATCATCTCCTCAGTAAATACATCACCCTCTAAAAGAAATTTGTGATCTGTTTTCAAATTGTCCAAAGCCTCTCTCAAGCTGCGGCATACTGTTGGAATGGATTCTAGTTCAGATTCAGGCAATGCATAAAGATTTTTATCCATAGCTTGACCCGGATCAACTTTGTTTTTGATGCCATCCAAACCGGCCATCAACATAGCGGCAAAGGCAAGATAGGGGTTTGCTGTAGGATCAGGGAATCGAACTTCGACACGTCGCGCTTTGGGCGAGGTTGCCATCGGTATACGGCATGAGGCGGAACGGTTGCGTGCAGAATATGCTAGAAGGACTGGTGCTTCATATCCCGGCACAAGACGTTTGTATGAATTTGTGGAAGGGTTTGTGAAGGCATTAAGGGCTTTAGCGTGTTTAATAATTCCGCCAATATACCACAAGCATTCTTGTGACAAATTAGCGTATAAATCACCCGCAAATATAGGATCTTTGCCTTTGAATAAAGATTGGTGACAATGCATTCCCGACCCGTTATCTCCATAAATAGGTTTCGGCATGAATGTTGCCGTTTGCCCGAAGGCATGGGCAACATTCTTAATTACATATTTATAAAGCTGCATATTGTCAGCACAAGCCGTTAAAGTGTCGAACTCGATTCCCAACTCGCTTTGCGAGGGGGCAACTTCATGATGATGCTTTTGAACGGTGACACCGACACTGTCTAGGACGGACAACATTTCGGAGCGCATATCCTGTGTTGAATCAACAGGGGCGACAGGGAAATATCCACCTTTGACGCCCGGGCGGTGTCCTGTATTGCCGTCAGTACCATAATCTTTATCAGAATTTGTAGGGTTTTCTACAGAATCGATTTGATAGCCCGATTTGAACATTCCGGATGTATAGCGCACATCATCGAATATAAAAAATTCCGCTTCAGGGCCAAAATAAACCGTATCCGCAATGCCGAGGGATTTGACATGATTTTCCGCGGCTTTCGCTATAGAGCGTGGATCGCGCGAATAGGCTTCATTATTTTCAGGGTCAATCACATCACAAAACACGATGATTGTTGGTTGGGCCGTAAACGGATCAATACAAATACGCGATAAATCCGGTCTCAGCAGCATGTCAGATTGATGAATTTCCTGCCATCCTTCAATGGACGACCCGTCAAAATAAAAACCGTCATTAATTAAATCCTTATCCACAAAGGATGTGGCATATGTAATATGCTGAAAAGTCCCCTTGCTGTCAGTAAATCTGAAGTCAATAAATTCAATTTCATTGGTATCAAGTAACTTAAAAAACTCAGTGGTATTTTTTGCCGTCTTAATGGTATTTGACATGGTGGCCTCCGTTATTGTTCTGATTTCAGACTAATGACCTTTGGCAAAAGTGCAATATTGCAACGCAATACTATCAACATAAATTATAAATTCATACTTGACGTGTAGGCCTATAATGATGCATTAAGACACTCATATGGCGATTGTAGCTCAGTGGTAGAGCACTCGGTTGTGGTCCGAGCTGTCGCGGGTTCGATCCCCGTCAGTCGCCCCATTTTTTTAATACGCCTATATTGACATTTATTTCAAAATGACTGTATATGCATATCGAACCTTGCGGCTGTGGCGAAATTGGTAGACGCACCAGATTTAGGTTCTGGCGGGGTGACCCGTGGGGGTTCAAGTCCCTCCAGCCGCACCATTTTAATCTTTTCTTTTATAATCCGCGCTTCGCATTACGTATTCAAAATGATAAAAATAGAAATGCGTTTGATTCTGTATTTTCTTATTATTGTTTTATTCCCTATCTTTGCGTTCGCCCAAACCGTCGGTGAAGATAGCGGGTTGCCTATACCGCGCTTTGTTTCCTTGCGCGGTGAGATTGTATACGCAAGAACGGGGCCCGGAACGCGTTATCCGATAAAATGGGTCTACGAAAAAGAGAATCTTCCTGTCGAGATTGTTCAGGAATTTGATACCTGGCGTAAGGTGCGCGACATTGATGGTGAGGAGGCATGGGTCCACCAGTCACTGTTGACCGGTCGCCGCTTCGCGATTTTACATGATACACAAAGCCTGCCTTTATTGAAGAAACCACAGGATGATGCCTATGCTGTCGCTTTGGTGGAACCGGGCGTTATTCTTTCCATTATCGATTGTGAAAACAAATGGTGCGAAGTGTCTGCCATGGGATTTAAAGGATTTATATACAGCGATTCTATTTGGGGTGTTTACGAAGGTGAACGAATTCAGTAACAATTAATCATGTTCTGATTCATTTCCGTTCGGAAGTGAGTTTCAAAAAAAAATCTATCTGGCTTGCGTTCATCTGCGGCCATAAAATCGGGAAGTAAATTTATGGAAAATGTCGTATACGGACATTTTGAATCCGCAGGGTCATTGCATAAAAAAATTGCATCTCTGTGTCAGGATGACAAAGGGTTTCATGATAATTCACGTCTGGTCAGACTGTATGCCGGTGCCATTGCCGAGTGTCTTTTGGATTATGATGACTGGAAAGAGGGGCTGGATAATTATTTCGCGATGGAAAAAACCATTGCTGAAGGGTTAGACACCGCCCAATGGCAGGCAAATGATTATGCCATCCGCTCGTTTATTCTGGATAAAGATATGGAGCTTGGACGGTCTGTTGTGCGAGCCTATCTTGATGATTTGCCCGAAACATCGTTTCTGATGTTAAGGAATATCCGTGCGTCACTTCTATCCATGATCCCGCAAAAGCAAACTGATTTCTGGAACCGTTTATACGATATGACATTGGTCGCCCTCGTGTCAGAGCAATTTTTGCACCATATCTGCGATCAGGTGATCGACATTTGTATAGGCGGTGAGGGCTGGACCCTCGGGGATTGTGTTCAATCCATGGCAGCATTGTCCGGAAAATACCATGCCAAGGTTATCGAGATTTACAATCTGGGCGTATCGAAAAAGGCCGTCATCGAGCATGATTTCGATTACATGATCAATACTATGATGAATGAAGCCATGCGGCTGGGTATGCCGGATACGGCAGGG